>NZ_LT963430.1:1046552-1395403 GCF_900199405.1 Beduinella massiliensis | reverse complement strand
CAATTTCGCTTCCACCCTAGAAAGGAGGTTCTCCAGCCGCACCGTCCGATACGGCTACCTTGTGACGACTTCACCCCAGTCCTTGGTCTCACCTGCGAAGGCTGACCCCTTTCGGTTATCTCACACGCTTCGGGTGCTCCCACCGCCCATGGTGTGACGGGCGGTGTGTACAAGGCCCGGGAACGTATTCACCGCGGCATGCTGATCCGCGATTACTAGCAACTCCGACTTCATGTGGGCGGGTTGCAGCCCACAATCTGAACTGGGACCACTTTTATGAGATTCGCTCTACCTTACGGTTTCGCTCCTCTTTGTAGTGGCCATTGTAGCACGTGTGTAGCCCAGGTCATAAGGGGCATGATGATTTGACGTCGTCCCCACCTTCCTCCGAGTTGTCCCCGGCGGTCTCTCCAGAGTCCTCGCCTCTACGCGTTAGTAACTGGAAACAAGGGTTGCGCTCGTTGCGGGACTTAACCCAACATCTCACGACACGAGCTGACGACAACCATGCACCACCTGTCTCAGATTGAGCAAGCTCACACCGTATCTCTACGGCTTTACCTGGATGTCAAGACCTGGTAAGGTTCTTCGCGTTGCTTCGAATTAAACCACATGCTCCGCTGCTTGTGCGGGCCCCCGTCAATTCCTTTGAGTTTCAACCTTGCGGCCGTACTCCCCAGGCGGAATGCTTATTGTGTTTACTCCGGCACAGAAGGGGTCGATACCTCCTACACCTAGCATTCATCGTTTACAGCGTGGACTACCAGGGTATCTAATCCTGTTTGCTCCCCACGCTTTCGCGCCTCAGCGTCAGTTACAGTCCAGAAAGCCGCCTTCGCCACTGGTGTTCCTCCCGATCTCTACGCATTTCACCGCTACACCGGGAATTCCGCTTTCCTCTCCTGCACTCAAGCCCAGCAGTATCCAAAGCAATTCCCACCTTGAAAGCGGGACTTTCACTTCAGACTTACCAGGCCGCCTACGCGCCCTTTACGCCCAATCATTCCGGACAACGCTCGCCCCCTACGTATTACCGCGGCTGCTGGCACGTAGTTAGCCGGGGCTTCCTCCTATGGTACCGTCACTTGCTTCGTCCCATAGGACAAAGGTTTACGACCCGAAAGCCTTCTTCCCTCACGCGGCGTTGCTGGGTCAGGGTTTCCCCCATTGCCCAATATTCCCCACTGCTGCCTCCCGTAGGAGTTTGGACCGTCTCTCAGTTCCAATGTGGCCGATCACCCTCTCAGGTCGGCTACTGATCGTCGCCTTGGTGGGCCGTTACCTCACCAACTAGCTAATCAGACGCGAGCCCATCTCTCACCGGATTGCTCCTTTGACCCCTATGCCATGTGGCGCTGTGGTCTCATGCGGTATTAGCGCATCTTTCGATGCGTTATCCCCCTGTGAAAGGCAGGTTGCTCACGCGTTACTCACCCGTCCGCCGCTAGAATCATTTCCGAGCAAGCTCTTCCTTGATCCCCGCTCGACTTGCATGTGTTAGGCACGCCGCCAGCGTTCGTCCTGAGCCAGGATCAAACTCTTATGTTCAATCCTTTATCTCCTCTTGGTGTTCCGGTTTGCACCGGCTCACAAAAGATTCAAAACTCTTCTCAGAATTAACTGTCTTTTCCTTGCGTTTGCGTTTCTTTTCTCTATTCTGTATCGTTTTCAAGGATCGTTTTCACCGTTTTGAGCGCACAAAACGTGCTCTCTCGCGGCGACGTTAATTAGTATACCATGCGGAATCGATTCTGTCAACCCAATTCTTGAATTTTTTTGTACTGGTTTTCAATCTTATGAATACCCCGAACGATTCTAACAGTATGAATTTAAGCATACGGAATTAGGGCTTATATTCTTCTTTTCACCGCGAGATCGTTCACATTATTGAGCCAACGCGGGCTCTACATTACCCGCTCCGGATGCAGAAGAAGCGCTCGCATCAGCTCCGCAGCAATCTGCGCATTCGGAAGCAGCGACGACATGAGCGCATATTCTGCTTTGGCGTGCGCGTGAAATCCGGCTATACCCAGACCATCTAGCGCCGCAATGCCCTGCAGTCCGGCAAACGCGATGTCTCCAGCGCCGCCGGTCGATTCCGCCTTTATCGTGCGCCCCTGCATTTCAGCAACTTGCCGGGCCATTTCGAGCAGTCGTGCGCTTTTATCATTGGCCTTGAAGGGGGGATGGCTCGCGCCGACGTGCAGTTCCGTCGTCGTACCCTGGATCCCCGGGCGGTCGCAAATCTCCCGTACCTTCGCCAATAGTTCATCCTGATAGGCCGGATCAAAAAATCGCAGCTCGCAGTAAGCATTTGCTTCATCGGCGATGATATTCTCTCCGCTGCCGCCCTCAATTCTGCCGACGTTGATGGAGATGCTGCGGGCGTCGTCCCGCAGGGTATACAAAGCATTTACCACGCTGCAAATCTGCTCGATTGCGCTTGCGCACTCAAGGTAAGCGGAACCCGCGTGTCCTCTTTGTCCTGTACAGCGAATGTGAAACGATATGACGCCTTTTCGTTGTGCCACGAGCGCACCGCTGGGCCGTACCGGTTCAAAGCTAAGCGCAACAAAGGCCTGCTTCGCATGCGCCTCGATCAACGCATGGCTGCTCTGTGAACCGATTTCTTCGTCCGCGTTGAGCACACAGACGATTTTCGCGTCGTTCGGGAGGGCCGGCAGCACCTCTTTGAGCGCGAAATACATGACGAGCAGTCCGCCTTTCATATCCATCGAGCCGGGACCGAATGCCTTATCCCCTTCCAGCCGAAAAGGCCAGTTCTCCCCGCGCGCAAACACGGTATCCATATGCCCGAGCAGCAATAGCTCGTTCTTGCCTGTGCCTGCGCGGCATTCCAGCGTATCCCCTGCGCATTCGTCGGGATGCCGGATGACCTCCATGCCCAACGCCTCAAAGTCGGCCTGTACGACATCCGCAAAGGCGTTCACATCTGCTTGATCATGACTCCCGCTAGGCAGGTTGACGTACTGCTCCAGCTTTTCCTTCGCTTCCGCCAGCGTCGTCTTCATATCCGTCTGCTCCTTTTTATAAAACCTTGCGCAGGAAATCCTGTGTACGCGGATTTTGTGCCCCGCCGAAAATCTCCTGTGGCGTGCCCTGCTCCATGATGATTCCCTCGTCCATGAAGAGCACACGGTCGCCCACCTCGCGCGCAAATCCCATTTCATGTGTCACGACGACCATCGTCATGCCGTCATCCGCCAGCCTTTTCATGACGTCCAACACCTCCCCGACCATTTCGGGATCGAGGGCGCTCGTCGGCTCGTCGAACAGCATGACGTCCGGGTCCATTGCCAGCGCCCGGACGATTGCGACGCGCTGTCGCTGCCCTCCGGAAAGCTGGCTCGGGTACGCCCTCGCCTTGTCCGCCAGTCCAACGCGTTCCAGCAATTCCAATGCCCGCTCTTCCGCCTTCTCCCGAGGCACCTTTTTGACCTTCATCGGCGCAATACAGATATTCTCCTGAACCGACAGGTGCGAAAACAGGTTGAACTGCTGAAACACCATGCCCATGCGTTCGCGCAAGTGGTTGATGTTCTTTCCAGCCTGTCTCGTGCTGACCCCCTCAAAGATGACGTCTCCACCCGTCGGTTCCTCCAGGAGATTCAGACAGCGCAGAAAGGTCGATTTACCGCTGCCGGAAGGGCCGATCACCACGACCACCTCGCCTGAATGGATATCGACGTCCACACCCTTGAGCACGCCCAGCGTCCCGAATTGCTTTTCAAGCCCTTTTACGGACAAGAGCACCTCACCCTTTTTAACGGTCTGCACGGCTCATCCTCCTCTCCAGCAGTCCAAGCACCCGGCTGGTCGTAAAGGTCAACACAAAGTATATCAGCGCCGAGATCGTCAGCGTCTCCAGGTAGTGAAAGTTTGTTGAAGCCAGCTTATTCGCCTGATACGTCAGTTCATAGATGCCAATCGTATACAGAATGGATGATTCCTTGATGATGACGACGAACTCATTGCCGATGGCGGGCAGGATGTTCTTGAGCGCCTGCGGCAGGATGATGTAAAGCATGGTTTGGGCCGAGGTCATGCCGAGCGAACGCGCCGCCTCATTCTGTCCGCCATCGATCGCCTGTATGCCCGAACGAACGATTTCAGCCATATACGCGCCGCTGTTGATGATGAGCGCCATGATGCCCGCCGTCATGCGCGGCAGCTTGATGCCCATCTGCGGCAGTCCGTAATACACGATCAGCACCTGCACCAGCATCGGCGTGCCGCGCAGGAATTCGACGTAGGCGGTGGAAAGAAAACGAATCACGCGAATGCGGCTCATGCGCAGAAGCGCGACCACGATGCCGAGAAGCGAACCGCCCACCACCGTCCAGGCAGCGAGCTCCACGGTCACCACGGCGCCCTGCATAAACACGGGCAGCTTGGTCGATAGGATGGTCCACAGGGTCTCCAATGAAAACATGCTGTCGGTCCCCCGTTCTCTTGGTATCAAAGCGGCGGAGGAGAAATTCCTCCGCCGCGTATGGTGATGGCGATTACTTCTGGCTGAGCTCCAGCTCCGCCTGTTGCGCGCACGCCTTTTCCACCCAGCCGTCGTAAGTGCCGTCCGCCTTCACGCGGGCGATCGTTTCGTTGACGGCCGCGAGCAGCGCGGCGTTCTCCTCACCCTTGGCAATCGCGACGCCGACGCCGTTCTTGTTGGATTCGACCGGGATCTCGCTAAACGCCAGCCCAGGATAGACGTTCATGTAGCTCATCGCGACGAGCTTGGAACAGATTACGCCTTCGACGTTGCCGTTTTTAAGCTCCATCAGCAGCGTCGGGATCATCGGCAGCAGCAACAGCTCGCATTCGGGGAATTGTTCTTCCGCGATGCTCTGCTGAATCGAGCCGGTCTGCGCGCCGACCACCTTTCCCTTGATGTCCTCGTAGGTCTTATATTTCTCCAGATCCTCCTCGCGAACGAGAACCGGCTGTTCGCCGACGTAATACGTATCGGAGAAGTCCACCGCCAGACGGCGTTCGTCCGTCGCCGTCATGCCCGCGATCGCAAGGTCCACATCCCCGGCCATCAGCGCCGTGATCAGGCCCGCGAACTGCTGGTCAGCGATTTCGAGCTCCACGCCCAGATCCGCCGCAATCTGACGGGCCAGCTCCATCTCAAAACCCGCGGCATATTCCTGCCCATTTTCATCGGGAAAGTAGAATTCAAACGGCGCAAAGCTGACCTGTGACCCTACCACCAGCTTCCCTTTGGCCTTGATGTCGTCCAGCTTGTCGGCCATTGCCGACGTTGCAAGCGTCGTAAGCATGCACATCGCGAGCAAAATCCCCAGAATCTTTTTCATGTTTATTCATTCCTTTCCCGCTTCAACCTTCAGGAGCGATGTTGGAATTATAAAGCTCTTTCCCCTGATTGTCAATAGCTTTTTCAAATTTTTATTCATAAAATCCGGTTTTATATTCACTTTACAGTTTAAATAGACCCGCAAGCGCTTTTTCTTAACATAAAAAAACAGCCGGCTTTACCGGCTGCACGATCACATGTCCTCAAAAAACGGCTCTCCCGATTCCTTGTAGCAAAGCGTTCCGTATTCATCAAAGCCAAGCATCGTGGGCTTGGAGTGGACGTACTTCATGATCTCATCGAGCCGCACGCTTTCGCGAAAATCGATGAACGAAAAACTGACGCCCTTCTTTTTCGCACGGCCGGTGCGGCCGATTCGATGGACATAGTATTCGTCCTTTTCAGGCAGGTCGTAATTAAAAACCGCCTCCACGTCGTCCACATCGATCCCGCGCGCCGCAATGTCGGTCGCAACGAGGAATTCAAACCGTCCCTTGCGAAAACCCGTCATCACCTTGTCTCGCTGGCTTTGACGGATATCGCCATGCAGGCATTCCGCGCTGTATCCTGCCTTTTGCAGACGCATGCACAGCCTGTCCGTCATGTCCTTCGTGTTGCAGAAGATCATCGCGCGCTTGTAGTGATCCGAATCGAGCAGGTACAGAAGGTGGTCGTACTTGTCCTGCCGCGTGGACTCGATGACGTACTGCGAAATCTGCGGCCGGTTCTCACGTGTCGCCTCCACGACGATCTCGACCGGCTCCTGCTGGTATTTCCAAGAGATCGTCATGACGTCCTGATTGGTCGTCGCGCTGAACATCACCAGCTCCCTGTCCGGCTGTGTCGATTCGATGATACGGCATACATCCTTGACGAAGCCCATCTTGAGCATCTCGTCCGCCTCGTCGAGCACCAGCGTGTGCACGCACGAAAGGCTGATATTGCCGCGCTGCATATGGTCGAGCAGCCGCCCGGGCGTCGCCACCAAGATCTGCGGACGGCGTTTCAAGGCAGTAATCTGCTTGGAAATCGGCTGACCGCCGTAGATAATCGCGATGCGCACCTCGGGAATAAAGCGCGCCAGGTTGCGCAGCTCCTCCGCAATCTGCTGCGCGAGCTCGCGGGTCGGTGCGAGCACGACCTCCTGCACGCGGTCGTCGCGCAGGTTGACGTATTCGAGCATGGGGATACCGAACCCCAGCGTCTTCCCCGTCCCGGTCGGCGCGATGGCGATGACGTCATGCCCCTGCATCATCATCGGAATACAGCGCGCCTGAATCGGCGTCAGCTCCCGAAAGCCCATGGCGGTAAATGCCTTTTGAACCTCAACACTTATGTCCATCTCCGCAAGCGGATGAACGGCTTTTTCTTCGGCCACGAATATTTCTCCTTTATTTACTGCTCGGTTTCAGTATAACACGCCGCCCGCGTCCACACAAGAGCCTAAGCCCGGTGCGCCGCGAACTGAAGCCTGCGGTAATCGGCGATCCAGCGCTCCCCATCCCAAAGGGTGGATTCAAGCTCCGCCTCCATGCCCTCAAAAAGCTGCCTGCGCTGATTCTCAGAAAGCTTCGAGACGTCGTCCGCAAGGAACTGGCATACCAGGTTGGAAAGCCCCTTCCGGCCAGCCTCCAGCGGCGTCGGGCGGTCGTATTCAAAGATTTCATCGACCGTCAGGCCCGCCGTCTCCAGCAACTGCCGGTACGTCTCCGCCGTCGGGAAATAAAAAGCCGATTCA
This sequence comes from Beduinella massiliensis, assembly GCF_900199405.1. Classification (NCBI taxonomy): domain Bacteria; kingdom Bacillati; phylum Bacillota; class Clostridia; order Eubacteriales; family Beduinellaceae; genus Beduinella; species Beduinella massiliensis. The sequence continues at coordinate 1,388,327 of NZ_LT963430.1, read as the reverse complement.
TAACGGTACCCCAGGCGCAGGCATTGACGCGCGAACGACGTATAGACCGAGTCGAGGCAACCGGCCGCGCCAAATTCGCAGACGATTCGGCCGCCCGGCTTGAGCGCGGCTTGTACGCACCGCAGCAGCGCCGGTTGATCGGCGATCCAGTGAAACACCGCATTGGAAAACACCGCGTCAAATTCCCGATCAAACGTGAGGCGCGTCGCGTCCGCGCGCAGGAACGAAAGCTCTGGATAATTGCGTCTGGCCGTATCGATCATCGACTCAGAAGCATCCACGCCCAGGACGTCCGCCCCGAGATCGGCGATGCGTTTTGTTAGAATTCCCGTCCCGCAGCCGAGATCCAACACGCGCATGCCCGGCTTTAAACACAGTTTTCCCAGCATCTGACTGCCGTAATCGGATACGAAGCGATGCTTTCCATCATATAAATCGGCGTTCCAATGCATGCTATCCCTCTTTCCGTCCATTGGCGCGTGCAATCGCGCGCAGCGCCTCCGCGCTCACCTGCGGCGCGGTTTCAGCCGGCCGGGCAATGCGGTACCCCTGCAGGTAATCCACGCCGAGGTCGATCACCTGATCCAGCTCCGCGTCCGTCTCCACGCCCTCCGCGACGACCGTGCTTCCCTGCGCGTGCGCATAGCGGATCAGATTGCCGACGATCATCTGCTTGCCCGGGTCGTTCTGAATGCCGCGGATAAATCCGACGTCGATCTTCACGATCTGCGGCTTTACGCTGAGCAGCAATGCTTCGCTGGAGTAGCCCGACCCGAAGTCGTCCAGCGCGATCAGCCCGCCCATCCGGCGGACGATGTCGCACTTATGGCCGTTTCGCTGCGGCTCGAGCGGCTCGCCTTCCGTAATCTCCATGACGATCCGTCCCACCAGATCGCCGTACGCCCCGCGAAGACGACTAAAGTCCGCGTCTGAGAGGCTTTCGCTCGCGATGGAATTGACGAACACACGCGCATTCTGCGGGACAGTGCCCGCCGCGCACTGCGCGGCAAAGGCGCGCATCCCTTCAAACCAGCTGAGCTCCTCGATTTGATAGAGCTTGGAGTGCGCCCGCGCGATTTTAAGCACGTCCAGCGGGTTAGAAATCCCCTCCACCTTGGGGCGCATGAGCAATTCATAACCGAAAATGCTGCCGTCACGCGCGCTGACGATCGGCTGCAGTGCAAAGCCGACGCTGCGCTGCTCGATCAGGGTGCTGAGCTTCTCCGGACCGTTGATGACCAGCAGGTCCTCCTGATACATCGTGCGGCTGAAGTTCAGAATCGTTCCTTTCTTGTTTCGCTTGCTCGCGTACATCGCAAAGTCCGCAAAGCGGATCAGCTCGTCGAGGTTCATGGAATCATCCGGGTACCAGGATACGCCCGCGGAGACGCGCAGACGAATCTCCGACCCGTCCGGCATATTGAGCGAGCTTTGCGCGATCTTCGCCCAAACCTCGCGGATGATCTCCTGGATGCGCTGCCTGCTTTCATAACCGCTCAGGAACGCGTAGAACTCGTCGCCCGAACGGCGCGCCACGATCCCGCCATGATACGCATCGAAGCTCTTCAGGCACTTTGCAAACGCCTGGATGTAGCGGTCGCCCCACTCGTGCCCGTAGGTATCGTTGATGTACTTGAGGTTGTCCAGATCCCACATGATGACGCAGGCGTTTTTCAACTCCTCCGGCCGGGTGAAGAGCAGGCCGACGCGCGTGTAAAACGCCCGCCGGTTGAGCAGGTCGGTCAGCACGTCGAAATCGCGCTCGTACTCGATCTTGCGCTTTTCCTCCACCTCGCCCGTCACGTCCGTCACCGTTCCAAGGCGGCTGTTTCCATCCACGATCTCCGCCAGGCGGATATAGCGCAGGCCGTCCTTTTGCTCCAGACAGTAGATGTTTTCCTGATCCGCATACCGGAGCGACTTGAAGCGGCGCATCCCCTGTTCGAAGGTTTCGAGCGAAACGTACGGCTCCTGCCAGTCCGTGCCGATCATTTCGGCAAAGCCGTCGCTGCAATAGACGCGCTTTTCCCCCGCCCGATGCTCAAACACGCCGAAGTGCACGCCCGTCATCGCGACGATCTTGCTGATCTTCGAGGCCGAGTCCGCCACTGCCTCGCTGAGGTTTTCGATTGAAACCGTCAGCTCGTCGATTTCCTCGATATGAAGCTTCTCCAGATAGATCCGTCCGTTCGGGTCGCTGCTTTTAAGCTGGGCTACCAGCTTGCGAATCGGGCCGGATATGATGCGGCCCACAAAGAGCGCAGCGACCAGGCCCGCGACAAGCGAACCGACCGTAATAAGCATGAACGTCTGCTTGATTTGCCTGGAAAACGCCATCAGCTGGCGCGCCTGCGCAGCGCCCGCCAAGACGATCTGCTCGGATTCAAAGGGCGTATTCACGTTGTAGAGCTTGAAAGGCTGCACGCTCGCATAGAAGCTTTCGCCATCCTGATCGCGGCTGCCGGACATTTCGTAAACGCCGTCATACGCCGTCTGCTCGAGAGGAATCGTCTCGTCCTCCGCAAAGTACGTTTTAAAAGCGGGGCCGTTGGCGAACACCGGAATCAGATCGCCCGAATCGGACAGCCTGCCGAACATGTACATGCCGCCGCTTTCGGTCAGCTCTTTATACTGCATCAGCGACGTGAGGTAGCGCTGGGAAACGGACACGCCCAGCACGCCGAGCACCGTCCCGTCAGACGCGATCAGAGGAATCGAATAGGTCAGCAATTCGGTTCCATCCATCGCGTCCAGCGTAATGCCAAGGCCCCAATAGCCGAAGTTCGCACTGTCCGAGCGCTCCGCTACGCTCGCGCTTTGGGCCGCGCGCAGGGGGGCGAAAAAGTAGCTTTCCTGATATGGCTCTGTCTCGAAGTCGAATTCAAACGCCGCACTCCAATAGCTGTCCAGTGCGATACCCAGTTGCTTGGACAGGCTGGGCATGCCGCGCTCCATCATCAGGTCTGCGTTATTTACGGAATAGGTGAGCGGATCGAGGTCGCGCAGGTAAAGCCCCGCCCGGGAATCGTCCTTGGCGCTGACGCCCGGGCCGTCCAGTATGATGAAGGAGCCCGTAACGCTCTGCTTACGGAGCATGTAAATGAGCTCGGGCGCCGTGGCCTCCACGATCTTTTCGTTGAGCGACGGATCGTTTCCAATATCCGCATAGGTAGCGCCCAGACTCAAGAGCGTTTCGTCGATCGTCTGCAGGACGTTGTTCTCGCTCTCCGTGATGGCCGCCCACCGGTTGAGCATCTCCGTCTCCAAATACGTCTTCCGATTCGCCGACCGCTCCGTCAAAACGTCAAAGGCGTTCTGCTCAAACTGCGCGAGAAATCCGCCCTCGATGAATACTGCAGGGAACAAAAGCGCCTCTACGAGCAGGAGCCCGAGGATCGGGATGACGATCTTACGATAGATCGTCCGTGTGCGGATGCGTCGCGCCATTCTCTTCACCCGGCTTTCTCACTATGCCTAACGATTACAGCGCATCCATCTGCGCCTGCAGGTCGTCCGCCCAGGCATCAAAGACCTCGTCCGTCGTAAAGCCTTTAACAGCTTCTTCGCGCGCAGTCCCCTGCTCAACCAGCGCCTGCACCTGTGCATAAGCCTGCTTCGCCGCGTCGTTCAGCGCGCTTTCCAGAATACTGCGCGCCTGCGCGCCTTTTTCAAAGGGGCTCGGGGTATACAGCTTATAATTTGCCACCGTGTCGATTCCGATGTGCAGCGAGTTTTTCAGAATCACGTTCATGTCGGCGTATTGTTCCGTGATGACCTTGTCGATCTTCGACCAGTCATTGGCGGTCTTGGTGACCGGCAGGTAGCCGGAGCCTACGCTGAAGGCGACGTTCTGTTCTTCCTGCGTGAACCATTTGAGAAATTCGACGGCGGCGAATTCATGCGTTTCGTCCGACTTCACGACCACCATGCCCGCGCCCTGCTGCACAGCGACGGGTTCGGTCCCTTCGAAATTGGGCAGCGGATAGACCTTGCCCTCAATCGGGTAGGTGCTGCCGTCTTCGCGCGTGACCTCGGTGGGAAAATATGTGGAGCTCGGTGTCGAGCCGACATAGGCGATGAGGTCTCCGGTCTTCATGTCGTCGGAACGGAACCGGCCGCTTGCCGTGAAGTATCCGTTCACATAGGGCACGTAATAGCAATCCCAAATCCTGCGCAGCGCTTCACGGTCGAGCGTGATTTCCGTCTTGCCGTCCTTGCGCACGAACATTTCATGCCCAAGCTGCAAGCTTCCGATCAGCATGTAGTTCGCCATCGCGTCCCGGCCGTAAAACGCCTTGCCATCGCCCGGCTCGGGCGTCATCGCGTCGGTCCATTCATAATACATCCGCGAAAGCTCCGCTATGCCCTCCCACGTAGAGAACAGCGCCTCGTCCGCGCCGGTATCCTGCGCAAATATATCCCAGGCCGTCTTGTTCACGTAAAGCGCCTCGGTCGACTTCGCGATCGGGAAAATCTTCAGCGAACTGCCGCCCTCCAAGCGTCCTTCTTCCATGTAGGCATCGATATAGGCCGCCTGCTCCGCCTCCGTCAGGTAAGCCGAGATGTCCGCCAGCTTGCCGATGGCGTTGACCGCGTAGGCCGTATCAGCATAGGCGGCAAAGATGTCCGGCGTTTCCTGGGCGCCGACGCGCTTTTCGATGGAATCCATCACCTGTGTCTGCAGTTCGTTCACGCTTCCCTGGCCGTACGCCACGACGACGATGCCTTTTTCCGCGCCGACGGTATCGTTAAAATCGCTGACGAGCGCGTCAAAGCTCTCCTTCTGCGCGCCGTTATAATAATGCCAGGCCGTCACAACCGTGGGATTTTTCGGATCCAGCCCATGCTCGCTCTGCTTACAGCCCGCCATCGTAAACAACAGCACCACCAGCAGCAACGCCACGCCCAATTTCTTCATGTGTTTTTTCTCCTTCGTAGTCATATGTTATCGTTTATTGTATCACACTCGCCGTCATATCGCAATGACCTGCCGCTTATGGTCATGCCCCAAACCGCCGGCCTGTCACATCGGCCTCGTCGGGAGCTATCCTCACGTTTAGGTTGTGAAAGAGACAACAAAAAGGCGCAACGCACACCCTCGTTAGTGTGTATTGCGCCTTTTCAGCGATTCCCCGCCGTTTATCATTCCGCCCCGGCGTTTTCATGCCTCACTTTTTATACGATGCGTTTTCGCATCTGGTCCGCGTTGATGGAGTAAAGAATGGCGTTTTCACGGGAGATGACGCCCTCCCGATAGAGGCGGTAAATATCGCCGTCCATCGTCATCATCCCCTGTGCCTGCCCGCTGTAGATGACGTTGTCCAGTTGATGCACCTTTCCTTCCCGGATCAGGTTTTGCACCGCGCTGTTGACGATCATAACTTCAAAGGCCGGAACGAGCGAGCCATCTACGGTCGGAATGAGCTGCTGCGAGACAACGGCCTGCAAAACCATGGATAGCTGGATACGAGTCTGCTGCTGCTGGTTGGCCGGAAATACGTCGATGATGCGGTCGATCGTCTTCGCCGCGCCGACGGTGTGCAGCGTGGAATAGAGCGTATGCCCCGTTTCCGCGGCCGTTAGAGCGGTCGATATCGTCTCGTAATCCCGCATTTCACCGAGCAATATGACGTTCGGCGCCTGGCGAAGCGCCGCCCGCAGCGCCTGCGCGTAGCTGACGGTGTCGTGTTCGATTTCGCGCTGGCTGACGATGCTTTGATTGTGCGAATGCAGGTACTCGATCGGATCCTCGATCGTCACGATATGATCGCGGAATTCCCGGTTAATCCGGTCGATGATGCACACCAGCGTCGTGGACTTTCCGCTGCCCGCAGGCCCCGTCACCAGCACCATGCCCCGACGCACCTTGTACAGCTCGATAACCTGCGGCGGGATATGCAGCAGTGCGGGATCCGGCAAGCCAAAGACCACCACGCGCAGCACGGCCGCGAGAGAGCCGCGCTGCTTGAAGGCGTTGCAGCGGAAGCGCCCGACTCCCTTGAGCGAGAAGGAAAAGTCGTCGTCGCCCGTCTCCAGCAGACGGCGCATGTCGCGGCTTTGCGCCATACGATAAATCTGACGCAGCATTTCTTCCGTATCCGCCGGCATCACGCGCTCATCCGAAAGCTGCGTCATATCCCCCTTCATTTTCAGGGTGACCGGCGCGCCGGGAACGATGAAAATATCCGAAACGTCCTGATCTACAGAGCGTTTTAAAATGGCTTCCAAATCCATGGCCGATTCCTCCGTATTCCTCAAAACGCTGCGCCGTCAAAGAGCTCCAGGCCGTCCTCCGTCTCCCAGACATCCGTCCGCTCCACCCGCCAGGCTTCTACCTCGATCGCTTCCTGGCCCATGCGAAGGGTCGCCCGCAGCTGCCGCCGTTCATCGATCTCAACCGTGATTTCCAGCTCGTCTTCCGATAGCCAGGAGGCTTCAAAGTCCTCTGCCTGCATTTCGAGCACCTGGTCCCGAAACGCCTTTCTATCCGGCGCATTTTGCCGCAGCGCGTCTATCCGGGAAAGCGCGCGCTCCGCCGCCGCATCCGCCACATACGTGTCGGTTATGGTTCGGATGTTCTGATCCGTCTGCCGCCTGCCCGCCTGCGCCGCGGACAAAGCCAGCATTCCCATCACCGCCAGCATCAAAACGACGACGATCATGAGCATGAGCGACGCCCCGGTTCCGACGCGATACTCCTGCGTGTCCCTCATGGCCGCGCCTCCTCTTTTCCGTCGTAGCGGACAACCGGCAGCTCGATCTTCTTTTCCTCCTGTGCGTCCAGCGCTGCGACGCGCATTTCCCACAGCGCGCCGCCTGCTTCCCGCTCACGCATCCCGGACACGGCAATATAATAGGAAACTTCTCCCTCCTGCGCGGGCTCCATGCGACTGTTCAGCGCCATTCGGGCGGAAAAGCTGTCCGGCGTCCGCTCGACCGCCTGCCAGCTTCCGTCCTCGTCGAGCAGCTCCATCGGATCCTCGCAGGCTTTGAGCCGCTCCGCCAGGTCTTCACAGCGGATGAGCGCCCGGGCTTCCGCGCCGCTCCTGTGGGCAATCATGGACGCCCGCGCAAAAAGCTGCAGCGTCGTCACTGCGGAGACGGAAAAGAACAGCAGCACAACGATGATTTCCATCAGCAGCACCTTGTTTTTGTTTTCGTCCACACGCCCACCTCCCTTTTCTTTTATCCGGCCCCGCCCTCAGCGCTCGCTTCGCAGCGTTACATGCAGGCTCTCCGCGTCACCGTTCGCCATGCAGACCGACAGTCTGACCTGACTGCCCGTCCTCTCCGCGTCAAACGACGCCACGTCTATCAGCCGCTCCGCAAGCTCCGGGTCAAAACCGTCCTCCGCGTAGCCAAACTGTTCCCAAAGCGCCCCGTCCATCGCGAAGATGCTGGTCTGCAGCATATCGCCCTCGTAAGGCTCGCGCAGCACGAGCACCGTGCCGACTTTTTCGTTTGTCTCGACGCCGACCGCGCCCCTCCTGTCCATACCGCGAATCTTGTTTGCCAGATAGGAGAGCGGAATCGCCGCCTGCCCCTCGAGCGCCGTATCTTCTACCACCGAACGGTACACGTTGGCCCCGACGACGACCGTCATCATTGAAAAGACAGCAAACATCCCCAGCAGCAGAAAGACGAACAGCTCGCCGAAGATATGCTTTCCCTCCGCCTGCGTCCTTCTGTTTCTCACGGCGCATCCTCCCTTCGCGTCACGCTCACGGAAGGCATGACGTTTTGAGCGAACGCGTCGTAGTAGACGTCAAAGCGCGTTTCGTCGATTACGACGCCATAATTTTCCCGTATGTAGTCGAGCGTCGGGGGGTATTGCCCCTCGATGGCATAACAGGTGACGACCGCGCGCTCGATGGCGCGCTGCAGCATTTGCGTCTGCTGCGCCCCTACGCTGCCCGAGACGCCGGATATGCCGAGCGCAAACGCGGCGGTGCTCAGCACGCAGACGGCTGCCGTCACGATCAAACCGCGTTTACCCCTCTTTGCTCTTTTCATCCGCGCTTCCCTCGTTTCAAATCATGGAGGACATCAGGCTCATTAAAGGCAGCATGACGGACAACAGAATCGCGCCCACCACGATGGAAAGCACCGCGACGAGCACGGGCTCGATGTAGGAGACGAGACGCCTGATTTCGGCGTCCGTCTCTTCGTCGTAGATTTCCGCCAGGCGCTTCATCACGGTGTCGATTTGTCCGGCTGCAAAACCGACGCGGCACATCTGCACGTACATCGGCTCGAAGAGCCTCGCTTCCTCCATCGCCTGCGCGAAGGAAGCGCCCCCCTCCATCAATTCGCAGCAGCGGCGAACCTTCTCCCGCGCCGTGGAATCGGTGAGCACGTCCTGCACCATTGAAAGCGCCTCCTCCAGCGGGTATCCGCCGGTCATCAGCATCGAGAGCGCGAGCGCAATGCGCCCGCTTTCGATCTTGTCCAGCGCGCGGCGCACCGGCGGGAACGCGCGCATCAGCACATCTGCGACATGCGCGCGCCGGTTCGAGCGCATCAGCAGTGCAACGGCGGCGATTGCCGCCACCAGCAGCACCGCCACGATCAGCACGCCGCGGCCAAACCCCAGAGACAACCCCACCACCATCTGAGAGGAACGCGACAGCCCGACGCCCAGACTTTCATACACCTGCGTGAAGACCGGAAATACGCTGGTGATGAGCACGACGATGACCGCCGCCATCATGGCGATGAGCATCGCCGGATAAAAGACCGCGTTGCGCACCGCGCCGCGCACCTTATCCTCCCAGGCGTAATAGTCCGACAGCGCGGTCATGATCGACTCCAGGTTGCCGGAACGCTCCCCGATGCGCACCATGTACACGGCGTAAGAGGGGAAACAGCCCGCGCTTTCCATTGCCTCGTACAATGAACCGGTTTCGCGGATGCGCTCGTCAATCGCATCGATTTTGTTCTCCATCGCCGTGCCAGCATAGCTCTCGCGCAGCATGCTCATCGCGTCGTACAGCGCGATACCCGCGTGCAGCACCAGGGCGATCTGATCGCAAAACAACGAAATATCCTGCGCGGAAAGCTGCTTGAGGCGCTTGTTCTTTGCCATGTCAATTCCCGGCCTTTCCTTCTCGATCAGTAATACCGATCCATTTTATAGTCCGACCCCGTCATCTTCTTGGTGTAGTTCATCGCCACGAGCGTCGCGTCTACGATGCTCCATTTGCCGTCCAGATAGACGCGGTTCCAGGCATGCGCCATGCCCTGAACGCTTCCGATGGCGATCTGTGTAGGCACGCCTTCGGCGCGCAGCATCGCGGCCATGAGCGAGGCGATGTCGAAGCAGATGCCCGTTCCCGTGTCGATGGTAGCGTCCACATCCGGCATGTATCCAGGCTGCACCGTCGCCATTTTGATGTAGTCGTACGACACGTGTTTGGTGATGTAGGTGTAAACCGCCGTCAGCTTTTCGCTATCCGTCGAGGCGCCTTCGCAAACCTGCTCGGCCAGCGCCACCGCCTTGGATTGCGGCGTATACCACACGTATTGATTGGGATACAGGAATGTTTTGTTTTCGTCCTCCATCTTGGCGCTCAACGTCTTAGAATAGACCTGCGCGTACTGCGTGCCCTTCACCTGCTCGTAGACGCGGATGTCGTATTTGCCGCTGCCCAGCTGAAGCGGAAAGACCTCATATTCCCCGTCGCTGCGCAGGTGATAGGTGAACGTCTTCTTCCCCTGCCCGATGCGCACTCGCTGCTCTTTTTCGCTTTCGCGTTTGATCATCACGTAACCTTCCGAGGCGTTCCCTGCGTTCAGCGTGACGCCGCCCTTGGCGTAGACGCCGTCGTCGGATACCTCGGGATAGAGCGCGGCAACGGCGGCAAGCGCGAAACAGCTAAGCAAAAAAAGGGTGCACAACCAGAGCGCGCATTTTCCGCGCCTTTCGCCCCTGCCCTTCGTATCCTGCTGAATCATGCCTCGCTGCACCGTTCCTATTTCAATCTTTCCTTATTGTAACAAAGGCCGGATAAAAAAGCAATTCATCCGCCGGATGAAATCTTCCGGAAGGCAGGTTTTTCCTACGTCCGCGAAGAACTGAGCATATCAAGTCCTCGCCCTGCACACACTACACAAAGGAGCGTCCTCCATGGAAAAGATGACAGGCTGGCTAACGAACCCCGACGCAGCGGCGCGTTTCTACGCCCGCGGTTATCCCAAGGAAGCGCGGGATACCCTGGCTCTCGCGGACGAAATCTGTCAAAACACGTTTACGTTCCGGGGCCATTGGGAGATGGAACGCACGCACGAACCCGTTTCGTTCCCGGAGGGGATCGTCTGGAATCGCGTTCCCGCCGGCGACCCGGAGTGGGTTTACGCCTTTTCGCGCCATACGTTTCAGGTGACTCTGGGACGTGCATACCGTCTTTCCGGCGATCCGCGCTATGCGGAGCAGTTCGCACGGTTGGCCCTGGACTTCATGGATCGCGTGCCCCTCACGCCTGAAAGCGAACAGACGACCTGGCGCGCCATCGAGGCGGGCATCCGATGCGAAAGCTACCTCAAGGCGCTGGAGCTCTTTTCGGGCAGCGCCGCGCTCACTCCCGCGCTGACGGACAGAATCGCCGCTTTTCTCGCCGCGCACGGCGAATACCTCCTGCGCGCAAGCGGCGTCTTTCAGCGCCTGAGCAACTGGGGCGTCCTGCAGGATCACGGCCTGCTGCTCGCGGGCATCTACCTCGGGAACGAAACGTACGTACAGACCGCGCTTCGCCGCCTGAGCGCCGAGCTCTCCCTGCAGGTGATGGACGACGGCACGCACTGGGAGCAGAGCCCTATGTACCACTGTGAGGTTCTGCACTGCGCGATGGACAGCGTGCTCATCGCCCGGAGAAACGGCATTGCGGTGCCCGAGGTGCTGGAAGAGCGCGTGCACGCGATGGCGCGCGCGCTTTCCGCCTGGGTGAAGAGCGACGGCCGGATTCCCTGCCAGTCGGATTCCGACGACACGGACGCGCGCGATCTGCTCTGCGAAGCGGCGCTGCTCTTCAGCGACGGCCAGCTGCGCGCCCGCGCGGGCGGCAGGCTTCCGGCGGAGGCGATCTGGAACCTGGGAGCGCAGGCGCAGCAGGAGCTGAACGCTTTATCGCCGCTCCCCGCCGTGCATCCCAGCGACGCACTGCCCGACAGCGGCAACTACATGCTGCGAAGCGGCCTGGGCGCAGACGCTGTCAATCTACGCTTTCACTGCGGCAGCATGGGCAGCGGCCACGGCCACGCGGATACGCTGCACGTCAGCCTTAGCGCGGACGGGGAGGACATCCTGATCGACGCGGGCCGGTACACGTATGTCGATTCGCCGCTTCGTCTTTCGCTCAAGTCGCCCGCCGGGCACAACGTCACGCTGCTCGACGGTCAGCCCTTCACCGAATGCACCGCGACCTGGGAATACGGTCGCATTGCGCCAAGCGTCAAGGGACAGCACAAATTTACGCCGCTAGCGGATTACGTCAGCGGCGCGCATCTGGGCTATCCCGGCGCGTTCGTCTCGCGCAAAGTCGTCTTCCTGCGCGCCGGGCTATTCGTGCTCTTCGACGCTTTCCATGCGCCCGGCCGCCACGCGGCGGAGCAGCGCTTCCACTTTAATCCCGACGGCATCGTGTCGCTAGAGGACGGCGTCGTGCACTATCGGGGACGCCGCGCGCAGGCCGCGCTGCAGTTCCCCGGCGGCGGAGCTCTGTCCCTCGGCACGTTTCCCTGTTCGCGGGAATACAACCGTCTGGAGGAAGGAGCGCTGCTTACCGTGTCGCGTGCCTTCGAGGGCTTCGGTTCGATGCTCTGCGTAGGCTCCGTGGGAAGTGAAGCGCCGCGGGTGAAAAAGCTTTCCATCGCGCGTCTTCGTATCCCCTCTCCCGTTCCCGATGCGCTTGCAGAGGCAGTCGAGATTTGCTGCGCCGGGGAGCGCTATGTGGTGCTGTGCTGCCATGGCGAGTGTTTCTCGGGGGTGGAACTGTTCGATGTAGGCGGTTTCAGCGGTTACGGGCAGGTGCTCGTCTTCTCAGATGGAAATCCTGAAGGCACGGTGCTCGCTTGGTAAGAAAAATGGACAGATCGCACGCCTTGCGGCGGATTTCAGGCGGAAGGCCTTGACAGGCGCATGACGGTTGCGATAAGCTTTTGAAACAGAACAGACGAAAGGATCCTGCGGATGAATAAAGTATTTACCTCAATGGAGCGTTGGTTTCGACGTCACTCCATTCGCAACCTGATGAACTACATCGTAGGCGGCATGCTGATCGTGTACCTCGCGGACTTTCTGCTGCCGAGCCTGCACCTGTCGTCGCATCTCAGCCTGAATATGGGGCTCGTCCTGCGCGGGCAGATCTGGCGGCTTGTGACCTTCGTGCTGCTGCCCCCGAACACCTCGCTCTTCTGGATCATCTTCAGCCTTTACTTCTATTGGATGATCGGCAGCGCGCTCGAAAATCACTGGGGTACGGCGCGCTTCAACATGTTTTACTTCGTGGGCATCCTCGGCAACATTCTTGCCGCCGCGCTCACAGGCGGCGCGACAAATACCTACCTGAACCTTTCCCTCTTTTTGGCGTTTGCGGCCGTTTACCCCAACTTCGAACTGATGGTCTTCTTTTTCCTGCCGGTCAAGGTCAAGTACCTGGCGCTGCTGGACGTGCTCTTCTACGCCTGGAACCTGATCGTGGGCCCCTGGAGCGAGCGTGCGTCCATCGTCTTTTCGTTGCTCAACGTCATCCTCTTCTTCGGCGGAGATCTGCTTTCCACCATTCGCAGGGAATCCAGCTACTGGAAGACGCGCGCCAACTTCCGGCGGACGATGCGCAGGTGATTGCGATGATACGCCATCTCTTTCTCACCGGAGAAAAGCAGGTTGGAAAGTCCACCCTGCTTCGCCGTCTGCTGAGCGGCTTTTCCCTCCTCCCCGCGGGCTACGAGACGCGCCTGTGGCAGATGGACGGCGAGCGGCGCGGCTATCTTTTCCACAGCTTTTCCCCGATCGCCCCCTATCAAAACGACTGTCCCTGTTCTCTCAGGCTCGCGCAAAAGCGCAGCATTCCCGTGCTGCCCGTCTTTGAAGAGATCGGCGCCGCCTCGCTGCACGCCGCCAGGCGCGGCGAGCAGCCTGTCATCCTGATGGACGAGCTCGGCAAGCTTGAGCGCGACGCGAAGCGCTTTGAAGAAGCGGTGCTCTCCTGCTTCGACTGCGGCAAGCCGGTGCTTGGCGTGCTGCAAAAAGGAGAGTATCCGTTGAAGCAGGCGATTTTATCGCGGCCCGACGTGTGCTGCCTGACCGTCACCCCGGAAAACCGGGACGACCTTTTCGTGCAGGCACAGTCCGTCCTTGCGGGAATCCTGGCAAAATGAAAGCTGGCGATGCCCGCTTCCCTGACTGTCACAGACTGCATTGCGCCATGAAAAACCGCCGTGCGATTCGGTGCAGGAGGCAACGCCTCTGCACCGGCCGCGCGGCGGTTTTTGCTATTTATGAACGTTCCCTGGGTTTGACGACACGGGATACCTGCACGCCAACCTCGAAGAGCAGCAGCATCGGCAAGCCCAGCATCACCTGTGATACGATGTCAGGCGGCGTCAAAACCGCGGCGAGCACGAAGATGCCCAAGACAACATACTTGCGCGCTTTCTTCAGCTTCGCGTAATTCACCCAGCCGACGCGCGTCATCATGTAGATGGCGACGGGCAGTTCAAAGACAAGCCCAAACGGCAGGATAAATGCGAACAGGAAGCTGACGTACTTGTCGATCGAGAGCAGCGGCGTCGCCAGATTTTCACCGGCGACGAGGAAAAAGTCAATCGCCAGCATATAGACCGCATTGTAGCAGAAGAGCACGCCCATCAGAAAGAGCAGCAGCGCGAGAAAAAACAAGCTCTTAAACAGGCGCTTCTCGTTTGGATACAGCGCAGGCTTCACAAACTCCCAGATCTGCCAGAAAATGACCGGACAGGCCACCACCACCGCAGCGATAAGCGACACCTTAAACTGCGTCACCAGCGCCTCGGACACAGCGGTATAGATGATTTCGACTCCCCGCTCGACGATTGGGCGGGTAATAAAATCCATCAGCGGCGTGCAAAACAGGTAAAACACCACGACAAAAGCGACGGCAATCGCGCCAAAGCTGATCACCAACGTCTTGCGAAGCGCCAGCAGATGCGTCAGAATCGGCTGCTTGCTTTCAGTAATTTCCTTGTTTTCATTCGTTCCATTCGTTTCCTGCATGCTTCACTCCGATAAAAGGGCCGCGGCTTACGCCTGCGGCTCGTCCTTCTTCTCTTCGTCCTTCTTTTCGTCTTCCTTCTTGGCGTCGTCGTCCTTGACTTCCTTCTTGAAGTCCTTGATGCTCTGCCCCAGCGCCTTGCCGACGCCCGCGAGCTTGCCGCCGCCGAACAGCACCAGCGCCAGCACCAGAATCAGAATAATCTCCGTCGTTCCAAGTCTCATGAAAATGCCCTCCCCGAATTACTTCTTTTTGATGTCCTTTTTGATCTGCCTTATATCCTTGTTCAGATCCTGCTTAACTTCGCGAAGGTCTGCGGACACATCCGCCTGGCGCATCGTATCCTTAATGTCCTTCTCGGTTTCCTTCAGCTCTTCCGTCACCTCCAGGAGGCCTGTTTCTTCCTTCACCTCCTGAATAAACGACCGGATGTACTTCACAAACCGGCCCAACGCACGCGCGACCTTCGGCAAATCCTTGGGCCCCACGACGATGAACGCAATCAGCAGGATCAGGATCAGCTCGGACAATCCGATATTAAACATCTTCTTACCTCTCCTGGCCTTTGGTATGTACACATATTATACGATACGAAATGCGAAAAGTAAAGGCAACCTTTTGCGCCCTCCGTTTCAGTGTGCGGGTTATTATACACGAAAACGCGCTGATTCGCAATCGTTTCAGAAACTTTTTGCTAAGATTTTAACAGTATGGCTGCATCGAGTCCGACCTGTCCTGGGAATGCGCACCTCATTTTATCGTCTTAAACGCGGAGGGCATTTAACAAAATCTTGATATTTATAACCATTTTTAGCAATATAATGGTATAATTAAATTGTAACAATAACAAAGCCTTCCAAACGACAGCACTTTTTGAGGACGAAGATGAAGTATTCATCTGCTTTATAAACGCAGCTCACAATTATGTAAAAACCTTTTGTTTCGTGAACACGAAGGAGTCAAGTATCAAGAAAGTAATTGAAGGCATCCCTATTTAATCGCGGATTCCTGCTCTAAGTATCATCTGGTTTCATACCTGTTTATTGCGTCGTTCCGTCCACTATGCGGGCGTGCTTTGGAAAAGCCTGTGTTAGAATCCAGGCCGAATGCTTTTATCTTGTCTTTT
Organism: Beduinella massiliensis; assembly: GCF_900199405.1. Lineage (NCBI taxonomy): Bacteria > Bacillati > Bacillota > Clostridia > Eubacteriales > Beduinellaceae > Beduinella > Beduinella massiliensis. The sequence continues at coordinate 1,372,955 of NZ_LT963430.1, read as the reverse complement.
CATGCCATCTTCTTGGGCGGCTTCATTGTACAAAAAATTGGCGCGCTGATAGATCGCCTAAACGAGGAGGGATTCCTGTGGCTCGATGGCAGTAACTCCGCTTCTAACCCGTTCAACCAACCAGGAATAGAGAAGGAGAACAATGCAGCAACCGTTTTCAGGTGTACGGCAGCGGAAAACTTAAAGTAACCGGTTGGTGTACGCCAAGCGAAAACATTCCTCTGCAGGACAGTGGAATCACCCAAAACATGACCCTTACGCTCAGAGCGCAGGGCTCTGCCCTGCGCCTTATGGAGGGAAATATGAGTATAAAATTAAAGCAGTCGATTACTGTTTTTTTATCGGTCATCCTCGCTTTACTGTGCTCAACTACTTACGCGGACACAGAACGGTATAATATCTCTCAGCTAGGTGATCTTTGCGCTGATGGCTGGCATGACATTTATCAGGCTTACGGAAGGACAATACAAGTAGATCTTGAAATCGAAGTGCCCGCAGTTGATAAGGCCCCGGTGATTCTTGTAGAGGAGATGCCTCCACTGCCTGAACAACGCCAACGCGAACTCAAGGAAAAGTATTTAAACGTAAAGGACGACAACCCGATTAATGGACATGACTTCAGATCAGATGAATGGTCTACCGTGTTGGAGTACAAATTACCCTACCGGCTCAACGAAAAAGCCGGTGAGACTATGCTGACGGTCACTTGGCCTCGGCGGGCATTCACGGAGTATGATTGGTCAAAGGCCTATGCTGACAACAACCCGCTGACCCTTGAAGACGCGTTTGATATTGTGAACAGGCATTTTCACGACGTTTTCCCTGACATAGACTTGATGGTAAAGGATATTGCCTTAGAAGACAGGTACCTTGATAAAAAGACGGGAAAACCCATTCGAGATATGGGCGGATATCTCATGATGTGCAAGCAGCTTTTTCATGGAATCCCGCAGATTACAAGTGCGCACCGGACCTTCCGGGCCAGTGTCAATAACGAAACCGATGGAGAAATTTTATTTAGCGTCGATTATGAAACCCGCGCTACGATTGTTGCTGAGGATGCTTATACGCTCAACTGTAAGCTTATAAGGGAAAAGGAGCTGCTGCATGAGGATATTCCATTGCTGCCGTTTTCAGAAATAAAGCCGAACATTGTAGATTTAATAAAAAAGGGAAACGTTCGGAACGTTTACAAAGTTCAACTGGCGTACGTGGTTTTCGATAATCCTGATGACCTAAACAACTCTTTCGTGCTGCTTCCCTGCTGGGTGGCGTGGTGTGAATATTATAAGGATGCAAAGACAGAAATGAATGAGTTTCAGACAAATGAGCCTTTTTTCGAAACTTCGTATTATAAACCCATAATCATCAATGCGCAAACGGGTATTCTCCTGAATCCCGAAAGCAAGGATCCTTTACGGTCAAGATGTCCCGAAATCATCACGTGGTAAACCGAAAAGCAAATATTCGTTCGTCATTACTCCCGACAGGAGGCATACTTAATGAAAAAAGCATTCTATCTGATGCTCTGTGCCTTCTTGGCATTTATCATTCCCAAGATAAGCTACGGTGAAATATCAAACAGTACGATCGTAGCCGATACACAAGCAGGTTTTATCCGAGGTGCCTGCGAAATCGACGACAAGGCGTACATTCTTAGCAATTTAGGCGTATTCCGCTGGAACTATATTTCAGAGGAACTCGAAACCGTGCTGGATTTATCTCTTTATCAAAAAAATGGCCTTTCCTCCGTGAAACCAGAGACCCCCATCGAGCTCAGTCTCTGGGAAAAGGGCATCGGATATATCTTTGTGCTGAACGGTCAACTCTTTGGCCTTCACCCATATAGCGGACAGGTTTTCCATATCAGCCAACAAAAAGCGACTCCCTATGCGGTAATTCCCAGGGAACAGTTTCTTTATACGGATCAGGATGTTATGCAGGCAAAGGAGATCATAAGCTGTTTGACATCGGATAACACCTTATATTTGGTCTTGGAGAGCTTTACATACGAGGCTGGCGCTGTACGGGAATTGTATGCCTGGGATCTTCAATCAACGGAAATGGCGCTGCTGAATGCTCCGGACATTAGCGCTGCATTTCCTGGTGACAACGGCATGCTTATTGCTCGTGTGACGAATAAAGATACCGGTGCATCTACCATATGGCTCTACGATGCTTCTATCCAGAGCTACACAAAACAGCTTTGGGATGAGGCCACCGAACCGGGGAATGGGTTTGTTTGGAATGCGGAAACAAAGACGCTTTATTTTACCGGGGATAACGGAAAAGTAAAGGAAGTGCTCTCTGAAGACACCACTCAAACCAAAGCATATCTTCCATTGAACTTCTCTTCATCTACCGATTTTGCGTACCTTTCTAATCAAGGCGGGTATGTATATGTGAGCAATGGCAGTATATTTAACCGTGATATTTCACAAAAGGGCGAAATGAAACAGACGACCGTTCGAGTCATGGGATTACTGAATCCAACGGTCACCGTTGCTTTCTCCGCAGCGCATCCTGAAATCTCTCTCATTATTGAGCAGGATTCTACGGACTTTGATAGCATACAAAAATCCATGGTATCCGGCGAAAGCGCCATAGATCTCTATATATTGAATACAGGGCGTTCTTATCAGGATGTTCGAGATAAAGGCTACGCCGCACCCCTGAGCGACAGCAAGCACCTAACAGATTTGGCAAAGCAGTTTTATCCGTTTATTCAGGATGTTCTTTACCTTGATAACGAATTGGTTGCATTCCCCATATCCATCTTGCCAAATACTTGGACTCTAAACGAGACAAAATGGAATGAATTTGGCCTCGGTGATGTTCCTGATACTTGGAAGGAGCTATTTGATATCGCGGAAGTCTGGAAAACAGAGTATGCAGAGGAACATCCAGATTATACGGTGCTGCAATGTAGTTTTGGATTTAAAGGAATTATTTCAATGATCGTGAAGCAATACTTGCTTCAACACGAGACCACGGATACTCCGGTTGACTTTAACAATGATGACTTCAGGGATGTTGTAGCGTTAGCATGGGCGCATCAGGAGTACCTGCAAAATGAACCGGAACTGAATCCGCTGATGATGACCTATTATCAGTATTATGGAACCGGATACAACGACTCTGACCGCGTGATATCTATCGCTCCCCCAGCCTTTGCAGAGGGAAAGCCGAGGATGACCATGGCTACGATGGATGTATTTATACTAAATCCTTTATCACAAAACAGGGACGCTGCGATTCAGTTTCTCGAATTTTATGCAGAACACATGGATAATGTAAACAAGTATTCATTGAACGCAACGTTGAACACGCCCTTGAGGCCTACAGGCTTTGAGACCGAACAGGCGGCGGCATCGGAAAAAATTGCATACCTCGAGGAACAGCTTGAAACAGCTGACGCTAATGAAAAAGCAGATATTGCGGCATTAATCGACCTGGAGAAAAGACGTTATCAACTGCGCGAGATAGAAAGTTGGGATATATCCGCCGAGAGTATTTCTATATACCAGAACATCGCGCAAGCCATGGTGGTCCCCCTTCGTTCTATTTACTCAAACAATAACGAAAGCGCGAGGGATCAGGTGATCGACCAGGTAATCTCCCGCTTTGCCGATGGGCAACTGACCATCGAACAGTTTATTGCAGAACTGAACGATAAAGCTTGGATGATTTTTCAAGAGGGGAATTGAGCCGGTGCTTTTACGCAAAGAAGTTCACAGCTTCTTTGCGCTTTTTTGATTTTTCCTATATAATAGGTTCAAACGCAAAGGAAGAAGGATTGCCCCTTGAAAGCACCGCAGTCTCCGCAGGAAAAGTTCTCTGTCATGACGACCGAGCGCATCCCGCCGCTCGTCCTTCGCCTGGCCGCGCCGACCATCGTCAGCATGCTGGTGACCTCGCTATACAACATGGCCGACACGTTTTTCGTTGGGCGCATCGGCACCAGCGCAACAGGCGCGGTCGGCGTCGTCTTTTCTCTGATGGCCATCATTCAGGCCCTGGGCTTCACGTTCGGCCATGGTTCCGGCAACTTCATCTCCCGCCGTCTGGGGGCGCAGGATACCGAGGGCGCTGAGGCCATGGCCTCGACCGGCTTTTTCTCCGCCCTCATCACAGGCCTTGCCGTCATGGTGCTGGGCCTGCTCTTTCTGGATCCGCTCGTGCAGTCGCTGGGGGCGACGCCCACGATTCTGCCCTACGCGCGGGACTACGCGCGCTTCATCCTGATCGGCTCGCCCTACATGATCGCATCTCTCGTGCTCAATAACCAGCTCCGCTTTCAAGGCAGCGCCGCCTACGCCATGGTCGGCATCGCCTCCGGCGCGGTCATCAACGTCGTGCTCGATCCCCTGCTCATCTTCGGGCTGAACATGGGCGTCGCGGGCGCTGCGCTGGCGACGATCATCAGCCAGTTCGTCAGCTTCTGCCTGCTGCTCGTGGGCACGCATCGGGGCTGCAACATCCCCATCCGTTTCAAGGCGTTCAAGCCCTCGAAAATCCGCTATCGCGAGATTCTTCGCGGCGGCTTCCCGTCCCTTTGTCGCCAGGGGCTGGGCAGCATCGCCACCATCGCGCTCAACCTGGCCGCCGGCCCCTACGGCGACGCCGCGATTGCCGCCATGTCCATCGTCTCGCGCGTGATGCAGTTCGCCATGTCCGCTGTCATCGGCTTCGGACAGGGCTTTCAGCCGGTATGCGGGTTCAACTACGGCGCAAAGCTTTATGGACGCGTGCGCGAGGCCTTCTTCTTCTGCCTGCGCATTTCGTTCGTCATTCTGCTCGTCATGTCCGTCCTGGGCATCTTCTTCGCGCCGCAGGTCATCGAAATCTTCCGCAAGGGCGACCCGGCGGTGGTGCAGATCGGCCAGTCCGCCCTGCGGCTGCAATGCATCCTCTTCCCCTTCGTCGCCTATATCACGATGGTCAACATGATGCTGCAAACTATCGGCAAGTCGCTTCGTGCGAGCGTGCTCGCCGCCGCGCGCCAGGGACTCTTCTTTCTGCCCGTCATCCTCATCCTGCCGCGCGCATTTGGTCTGACGGGTCTGCTCCTGAGTCAGCCGGTTGCGGACCTGTTTACGCTTCTGCTCGCACTGCCCCTGGGCATCGGCACGCTGAACGAAATGAAGCGCATGGAAGAAGCGAACTGATCTTTTAATTTTGAAAGGAAGCCCGCGTATGAGCAACATGCTCGATTACGTCGCCTGGCGCGGCGATCTCACGTTCCTTCAAGCGCCCTTTTGCGCCATCGACAACATCATCTTCACGCAGCTCGTCCATCTGAAGCTCGAAAAGGTGCCGAAGGCTGCGGAGAGCATCCCCCTCTTCGCAGTAATCGACGCGCTTTCTGGGGATGTGCCGCAAAAAAGCGGTGATTCTCTGGAGGCACAGCGCTACGAGCTCGCGCAGGCGCTCCTTGGCAGCGCTCGCTTCCGCGACGTAACTGTCCGCTTCTTTGAGCAAAACCTGGACGAAGCTGCTGAAAAGCAGTTCGCCGCCGTCGCCTTCGAGCTGTGCGACGGCACAGCCTTTATCGCTTTCCGCGGAACGGACGCGACGCTCGTGGGCTGGAAAGAGGACTTCAACATGTCGTTCGAAAGCCCCGTGCCCTCGCAGATCGACGCCGTCTCCTATCTGAACCGCGCGGCGGAGCGTCTGCCCGGCTTTCTGCGCGTCGGCGGCCACTCCAAGGGCGGCAACCTCGCGCTCTACGCGGGCGCGCATTGCGCGCCGCAGGTGCGCGTGCGCATCCTCAAGGTCTACAGCGACGACGGCCCGGGGCTGGACGACGCCACGCTCGCGGCTGTGGGCTATCACGCGCTTTCCGGGCGCATCGAGTCCTACATTCCGGAATCCTCGGTGATCGGCATGCTGATGGGTTACCACGACCGCTACACCGTCGTGCAGAGCTCCGGCATGGGCATCTTCCAGCACAACCCCTTCTTATGGCAGGTGCGCGGGCCGAGCTTTCTCACCCGTGCGGGCGTCAACCGTTCCAGCCGCTTCACAGACAGCACCATTCACGCCTGGCTCAACGCATGTACCTATGAGGAGCGGCGCGTCTTCATCGACACGCTCTACCAGCTCCTTCGCTCCACGAATGCGGAGACGTTCGGCGATCTTACGCGGCATTGGGGGGAAACCGCCACGGGCATTCTGGGCGCGATGCGCCACGTTCCGCCGGAGACGCGCCGCGTGCTCCTGCAGGTGCTCGCAGCCCTCGGCTCGGCAGGTGCCGCCAACCTGCGTCTGCTGGTGCCCGAAAAGCCTGCAGAACCGCCGAAAAAGTAAATCTCGTGTTCTCAAAGTGCAGGTGGAAAGCCGGCAAAGCGCGATGCGGGAGAGGCCGCATGAAGGGAAGACATTTTCTGAACCTGCGGGCGGATCGATCGGCTTTGCGGGCGCGCAGCACCCTTTCCGGCGGATTAAAAATATCGAGATAACCAGAGGACGCCCCGCCGAAGCCCATGGCAAGCTTCGGGGGAGCGTCCTGTTCATATTTTGTGCTTTTCCTTACTGGGCCCGCACGATGTCGTCGCGCAGACGATAGATCGTCGCGCCGTAATTCTTGCGGCAGAATGCGTCGACGAACCAGTCGATGTCTTTTACCGCGTCGAACTGCACGTAGGCGTAGCGCTCGCCATTCACCTTTTTGCCCTTCATGTTGGAATCCGTCCAGTGCACCTGATCGGTCTGCGGGTCGTAATCGGCGGTGAAGATCATGCTGTGCGCGCCCACGCCGTAATAGTAGTTGGCCGCCATCTGAAAATAATCGCCGCGCTGCACCTGCCGCAAGAACTCCCGCGCGAGCTCGCGGTTCTCAGCCTTGGAAAGGGCGCTGTCGTAGCGGAACGACGCCGCCTCGTAAAAGGGGTTCCCCTCTTCCGGCGACACTTCCTCCCATTCCACGCCGTAGACGTAGGGCTTGCAGGCCTCCTTGGGGTTGTTATTGGGGATCACCAGCTCGGTGTCCGGGAATTCCTCCATGCGATAAGCCGGGGCCACCTCCCGGAAGAGATAAACCGTGAAGTTTTTACAGATGTAGATGTCGCCGGAGTACTGCGCGCGCTGTGCGCGTCCGCCCGCCTCGTCGAACTTCGTCTCCGCCAGCGCGATAATGTCGTCGATCATCTCCTCCCGCGCGGAGGATTCGGCCAGCGCAAGCGCGGGCAGTGCGATCGCAAGCACAAGAATCAGGCTAAAAATTCGCTTCATAAGAATAGCACCTCAAGTTTTTGTTTTCCCTATTGTACAGGAAACGCAGGAAAATGTAAATCCTTCGCCTGCTTACCGATCCGCGATCCGGTAGCCCGCGCCGATCTCCGCAACAGATAACGCGGCTTGGCGGGGTTTCCCTCGGCCTTGCGCCGCAGGCCCGCCCTCAGCGCGCGCAGCGCCTGCGTGTCGCTGCCGTAGCCCGCGCCCCAGATTTCCCTGATGATGTAGGAAGAGGTGAACTCCTTGCCCGTGTTGCGGGAAGACAGCGGCAGCAGGCTGTACTTCCTCAGCGTCGCGTGCAGCTCGACGTCGCACAGATAGACCCGACGCTTGCCCAGGTCGATGCGCACCCGCTTACCGCCAGCAGAGAACGCCTGCATCCCCCGTCTCGGCGCTGCAGGTGGCGCAGGGCCACGCGGATGCGCGCATCAATTCCGTCGTGGAAAAGGGCTGGGTCAGGTAATCGTCTGCGCCTGCGTCCAGCGCGAACGCCTTTTCCGGATCCTGATCGCGCTCACCACGAGGATAGGCACCTGCGACCACCTGCGCACCTTTCGGATGACGTCCATACCGTCGAAATCAGGCAGTCCCCAATCGAGCAGCATCAAATCAACCGGTTCCGAAATGAGCAGGTTCAGCCCCGCCTGCGCCGCCGCATAGGCCTGAAAGATTCCTTGTTCCGGTCGATGGCAAGCACCCTCTCGCCCGCGTCGGCCAGACCGGCCCCCAGACGGCCGCAGCCCGCGATTACGTTATAGGAGGGCCGGGCGATTCTATTGATTCTACAACTACCAACGCATTGAGGTGAAAAACGGCCTTACTCCCTTCCAAATTCGGAGTAAAGCCGCCTGATGCCGCGCCATTCTACGTCCGGGTTTGTTTTTTTGTCTACTTCCGTTATAGCAGTCCACCGATCGGTTCCCGGGCTTTCTTTATGCCATTCCCCACATGCGGACGATCTCCGCTACAGCGTCCGCCATGGCCGCATGCCCCTTCGCGTCCATGTGAAGTTGATCTTCGTCGCTCGCCCGCGCGACGGCTGCGCCGTCGAGAAACAGGCACCCGAACTGCCGCGCGACCTGCTCGTACAGGGGCGAGAGCGCGCGCGATTTCTCATAAGCGCTCGCGTCGAAGCTCGCAAAGGGGCTGCTCGCGATCTGAGGGCCCGCGTGAATTGGGGAGATCAGCAAAATCTGCGGCACAGGTGTTCCCACGCCGTAATCGAACGTCCTCACGAGCCGGCAGAGCGCTTCTACCCCCTTGGCGATCACGCGCGGCGAAGCGGCAAAATGCGCTTTACAATCGTTCGTGCCCAGGCTGAGGATGACGAGATCCAGCGGTTTATGACTTTGCAGCACGATGGGCAGCGCCATGATGCCGGAGCGGTTCGGTTCCAGCGGGTCGTCCCAGACCGTCGTGCGGCCGCCCATACCCTCCTCGATCACGTAGTAATCCCCGCCCAGCAGCCGCTGCAGCCTGCCGGGCCATCGAACCTCCCGCGGATGCCGTCCGCCCGTCGGATTGGAACCGTATGTATTGGAATCGCCGAAGCAAAGGATGTTGATCATGTCGTTTCCTCCCGTTCTTGTATATTTCTCCGCACAGGATACCACCGCCTCGCGTGCTGTGCAAGAGGTATCTTGCGTTCCCGTGCCGCCTGCGGTATACTTGCACGCAAAGTGTATTGAAACAGAGAGGATGTCCTCATGAAAAGGTTTTTAAAGCAATACGTTGTTCCCGTGGCGCTGAGCGCGCTCCTCACGTCGGCCCTTTTCTTTCTGGCACACGGTATTCCCCTTTGGGGCGTGCCCGATGCGGCGGACGTAGTCTCCGTCGAAATCACGGATACGCGCCTCTCGCCTAAAGCGCGTGTGCTCGCGACGCCCAGGGATGTCGAAATGGCCGTCAACATGCTGGGCTTTTTGAACTATACGCCCGGCGCAGCCGATACGGAGGCACCATTCCTCCGCCTCGTCTACCATTTGAAGGATGGAAGCGCCCTATCGCTCGAGGTCAGCGATAAAACCGTCTATTGGCGCGGCCGCGCACACGCCGTCAAGGACGACGGCGCCAACACGTTCGCAAGCATCGCGCAGGGCTATTTTTTCTTCGACCGTGTCGCGCCGGGCAGCGCAGAAAACTGAACAAATCGCCTTCCTCCGCTTGACGTTTCGCATTAAATGTGGTATATTTCTATCATAAAGACGGAGATTTATCACATTCAGGAGGTGCCACCATGAAACGCAGCCTGTACGGTTTTTTGGGGTTCTTATCTCTGCTGGGCTTTATCGGCGTGTTTACGCCGGAAAAATCGTTCCTCGCCTTTTTCGCCTTTGCCTGCGACTTTTTGTATTTCTTTGTTCCTGCCGATGAAATGCTCGTCGAGTACATGAACCGTTCTGCGGCGCGCGCCTTTTTCCTCGGCATGCTCACCATGGCCCTGACCACGCTTTTCTCCCTGCTTTCCGCCGCGCCCGGCAAGGCGCTCGCCGTCGGCCTGTCGGTCGGCTGGGCCGCATCGGTCATCGTCTACTCCCTTTCCTCCGCTTACTATGGATTTCGTGAAAGCTGGGCCGCGCGGGATGATTAAGAACAGAATCCGCGAGTATCGCGCCCGCTTCGACATGAAACAGGAGGATTTGGCCGCACGCGTAGGCGTACGTCGGGAGACAATCGGCAATCTCGAAAAGGGGCGCTACAACCCCTCGCTCGTGCTGGCGTGGAACATCGCAAAGGTCTTTGGCGTGCCCATCGAGGAAGTCTTCCTGGTCATGGAGGATTCGGACGCCTCCGACGCTAAATCATAAAAATGGGTCTGTACAATCAAAACCGCGCCCCAAATTCAAAGTCGGGGCGCGGCTTTTTCTTTATCGGATCGGGCACACGCCGCTAGCACAGTCGCTTCCGCCGATGTCCAGCTCCGTCTCCTTGAGATCGCACCGCATCGCCGCTGCAACCCGCGATTCGTCTTCGCTTCTTCACCTGCGCAGACCGTTCACCGTGCTTACTGACGTTTCTTCAGGATCAAATCACGGCTGCCAAATAGAATGGTGATTTTTTCATCCAGGGTATTTTCATCCATCCTCTTTGATTCGTAGATTCCCCAGCTCTTTGCCGTACTGAAAAAGCACTTAAAATCATCCGTGATCGGCCGAAAACTGATCCAGCCCTCTTGAAGATTGTATGTGTACCCGCTAGCTGCGATCAAAAGCCCCCAGCTCGCCAAAGAACGCGCATAGTGATGTCCACATTCTACCTCGTTCCAAGGATTTCGTTTATGCCCATCATACCGCGACCGGACCGTCCGAATTAATTCCTCAGCTTCACTTTGCAGCCCCTCATAAATCATCAGCGTCGCGACCTGATACTCTACCCCGGTCCAAACCTCGTCGCAGTAAGGGAAAGGAAACTTTGGGCGGCCGCCATGAGGCCATGTGCACATCAGCAGACCGCCTTCCTGTTGAAGCGCATAAGCCCGCTGAACATTAAAATGGCCTTCCAGGCTCTTCCGGAAGTTGTTCTCATAGATGGAACAAACAGCGGCATGAATGTGCTGTTGAGGCAGAATGTAACCGAGGTTCAAAAGACTTGCAAGGGTTTGCCCGAAAAGTTGATCACTTAGGCAGCCGTCTCCGATCTGGTACTTATAGCGTTCAGAATGATTGAGTCTTTGCTGAAAGTACTGGCCATTATATAAGAGATGGTCAAGCTTCTCGCTGCCTCTTCTCCAGAGAGTGCAATATTCACAGGCGAGGTCGTCTTCATGCAAGTACCGCGCCATTTCAGCGGCTGCAAGCAGCGCCGTTAAAAAGATCCCATTTGTCAGTGGATTGATACCGTAAAACTCTACGTCGTATGTGTTATGCTGCATCGCGTCCAATACGCCATCGCCATCCGTATCCCATACCGTACAGGCATAGCGTATGCACTTCTTAACGCGCGGCCATACTTCACGCAGAAGATCATCATTACCGCTTAGCTTCCAGTCTCGATAAAGCCGGATGATGCACCCCATCTCCCCATCGGACGCCGGGGGATACAAATCAAACCTGCGATTGCCCAGCGCAACCGATGCCCGAAACGGCATCTCCCCGTTTTCATCCGTTTCAAACAAGAATTCTGTCCTGCGCATATCTTGTTCCAAGGTAGGAAAAAGAAAAGCGAGGGTTTGCGCATAGTTCCAAACATGGGTACAATTTCCTTCGCAGCATCCGCGATGATTGAAGCATCCCTCCCAAGCATAAAACTTTCCGTTTTCAAGTCGAAAACAGGTGTTGCTTTTCAGCACGGTAATATTCGCCGCAAGGGCATCAATCATCTCTTCGGGAAGCGTAGTGGATGACAAGGCGTTCTCAAACGCTGCAGAGGACTGGTAGAGGGCGTCATATCGCAGCGTCAGGTCTTTTGCGACATCCCATGCATCCTCGTAACGGGCCGCATAGAAATTGCGGGTCTGTTGGGCGTCAGCCTCCGCTTCCGCCAAAAAGACATGTCCATTCCATGCAGACATTCTGTTTGGGAAATGCCAGGCAAGGATAAAGACGAACTTACATTCTTCTCCGGGCTGTAACACAGCCACCTGATTCACCGATCCAATCCGCGTTGTCGTACTGCCGGACGTTAAATGGCTGTCGATTGCATCCGTAAAGGACTCCGGCGCCAAGAAACCGTCGTCCAGAAAATCGTCCCAAAAATCATGAGCTCCATCCCACCAATTTCCGTTCAGCCACTCCCGCTTGAGATTGATTTCAGCTTTGCCGGGCACTGCTGCCAGAGCCATTGATCCATATTGCAAATCATCGTTCTGCAATTCAGCCGTAAAGAAAACGCCTTTGGCCGCCTTTTCCTCTCGAATCTGGTTGACGAGTTCCCCTTTGACGATGTTTGACCCAAACAGCTCTTTTCCGACATACCCCACGACATTACAAACACTTCCGCAAACAGAGACATGCTGTACCCGCGGGGAGATGTTTTGAACCGAATAGGTAATGTGAATGGCGGGAATTCCGGAATCTTCCGGGCAAAGCGGAATGAATGGACAAAAAGACTCCATTTTGACGGAAACGGGCATGGAATCATCTTCAAAGCATACATTCGCACGGCTGACACATCCGCTGAGCGACGATTCCGCAAAACGCGGAAGGCCGCCCATGTCCCAGGAATAAACACCGTGGGAACCTTCTACGGGGCCGCTGATGGGGCCCTCGATGAGTTTGGCTTTGCACTGTTCATTTTCATCTGCCGTGCGGATCGCAAAAAATGTATACGGCGGCGTATAGCCGACGTTGGGTTGATTGAAAATTTCCCAATCAACAAACCTTCCAGATGCATTGACCGATATGCTGCCGGTTCCAATACCGCCATGCAGAAATTTTGCAACCTGTGCTTTCCAAGAATATGATTTCACAGCAACAAGGCCCTTTCTTTAAATTGAAGCGGAACGGCCAGTGCGAATTGAGGACGTAATGGCATCAAAAATCAAAACGCTATCGGCAGCTTGCTCGCTGGTAAACACCGGCTCTTTGCGGCCAAAATAGATATCGTACAGATCATTCCACATCAATTCATGTAAATTGCTTTCCGGGAAGGTGATCTTTTCTTGTTCGCCGGTACGGCGCTCAATCGTCAGGCCATTATCCTCTACATATACAGCGCCCTGCGCAAAACGCACGTTAAAATAATTATTGCTGCATCCCAGATACGCCGAATGGCTATGCATTCCCGCAATGCCATTCTTATAAGCAAGCAGTGACATCACGTGGTCGTATTCGCCCATCGTTTCGCGCAGCTTGCTTCCATAGGAGAAAACTGTATCAGGAGAACCAAACAGAGCTGTCAAAATGGCAAAGTCGTGGGCTCCGCCGTCAAAGATTGCTCCCAAGGGAAAATCGGGATTCATGCGCCAGGGCGTTCGGCTGAAGCTCTTTTCTCCATCCTTTTCAGGGTCGAGGATAAAGTGCGTCAACATTTCATAGCTTACAGGCCGTCCCAGCGTCTGCTCCCGCACTAGCTTTTGCAGGTTCAATATCTTGGGATCGTACATCAGCTGCTCCAACATGAAAACTTTTTTTCCATATACGTTCTGAGCTGCCAGCACTTCCTCAGCCTGTTTCGACGTTACGGCAATAGGTTTTTCTTCAAAGACATTTTTCCCGGCCTTCAGTGCCGCAATGCTGACAATCGGATTCAACGAGATAGGCGTCGCGACCAACACGGCGTCAATATCAGGGTCTTCCACAAGCGTTTGATAATCACGATAGTATCTTGCCTGCGGATACTCTCCTTTCCAATAGCTCAATTCATCCTCCTTTACGACACACAATGCACGAATTGAGTATCGATCAACCAGCTTGTCTAAAACAGGCCTATGAGTATTCCGCCAAATCAATCCGGTTCCCACAATTCCCAAACGAATTTTTTCCACGTTCCGTTTCCTCCCAATTTTCAATCTTTAATGCCAGACATCGCGATTCCCTCGATGAAATAGCGCTGGGCAAACAGAAAAATAACCATCATCGGCAGCATTGCCAATGTAACGCCTGCCATAATCTCCGACAGATTACCGCTCCCCATATACCCCTGCAAAGACGCAATGCCAAGCGGCAACGTCATCTTTTCCCACGTTCTGATAAAAATCAACGGTGTGAAGTAGTTGTTCCATGAGTTCAAAAACTGCAACACGCAGAGCGCCGCCATAGCAGATCCACACTGTGGCATTATCAGCCTGACAAAAATCTGTCGATAATTAGCGCCGTCAATCATTCCCGACTCTTCCAATTCTTTGGGCAGAGAAAGAAAGAATTGCCTCAACAGAAAAACACCGAACACACTGGTGATATAAGGTAAAATCAAGCTGAATAGCGTATCCGTCAGCCTTATTTTAGATAAAGCGATAAAGGTTGGAATAATCGTAACCTGGGAAGGCACCATCAGCGTTGACATCAATATTGCGAAAATCAATCCCTTGCCCCGGAAATGAAGGCGCGCAAAGGCATATGCCGCCATAGAACAGGTGATTAGCTGAGCGATTGTTACAACGACGGCCACCAGTACGCTATTCCAAAGCATCCTGAAAAACGGGATGGATGAGAACAGAACCGCTTCATAATTATGTATTTCAAAGGATGTCGGAATAAAGCTCGGAGGCAGCTTATAGGATTCAGACGGCGGCCGGAAAGAGGTGGAAAACATCCAAAGAAATGGTATCAGCATTACAAACGACAGGAACAGGAGAAAAGCAGCGTAAACGTAATCTTTTGTTCTTTTTGCGATCTTTGCCCGATTCATATGCTTCACCCCTTTCTCAATAATGAACCCATCGATCGCTAAGCTTGAACTGGACAAATGTCAGCAAGCCAACGCACGCAAAAAGCGTAACCGCAATGGCCGACGCATAGCCAAACCGAACGCCCTGGAATCCCTGCTCGTAAATATACATCACAACGCTGCGCGTTGCATCTCCCGGGCCGCCCTGGGTCAGAATGCTCATGGAATCAAAGGCCTGAAGCGCATTGATGGAGCTCCAAATCAGATTGAAAAAGAGCGTGGGCGTCAATAATGGCAAGGTAATCTTCCAGAACATGCGCAATCCACTGCAACCGTCGATCTTTGCCGCTTCGTAATATTGGGTAGGGATATTCTGCAAGCCAGCCAGAAAAATCACCATGTAATACCCGGCATTTTTCCACGTGTCCATCAAAAGGATAGCTGGCATCGCATACTTTTTATTGGTAAGCCATCCGATCTTGTCAATCCCCCAAGTCCCAAGGAAATAGTTGATCACGCCAAACTCCGTATTGTAGAGCGCGTGCCAGACAATCGCGACATATACATATGCGATGACGACCGGTATGAAGAAACAGAACTTGACCGTGCTGCTAAGCACTCCTGGAATCTTCCTGTTCAATAAAAGGGCTAACAGTAAGCCGCTGCCGACATTTAAGACAACCGCAAAGAATGTGTATACAAATGTATTTCTGTAAACTGTCCCAATGCGGCGATCTCCGGTAAAAATCTTGATATAGTTCGCCAATCCCTTCCATACAGGAGTACGGATGATGTTATAATCTGTTAGGCTAAAATAGAACGAAGCAAATACAGGGATGATCACGGTCGCAAAAATACAAATTACAGCAGGGAGAATGAAAAGATAAGCAGCTCTTTCTTCCTGTAGTGATGCCCTGCTGATCTTTCGTTTTTTTATAACTGAAATGGATGATGCAGACTTTTCCATCAGCCAGTAAACCTCCTATATATCCTAAACGAAGTGTCTCTGTGGAGCGAATTCTCGCTCCACAGAGAAATGGCCGTTGTGAAAAAGGTTACTGAGCAAGAATATCCTTCAGCTCGAGATCGGCTTCTTCCAGGTAGCTTTCGATGGAACGTTCATTTTGACCCATGATCTCAAAGTAGTAACGGGTCAGCAGGTTCTCGTAATCTGCACTGTTGATGGGCGCGGGCAGAATACGGGCGCCTTCGTCCAGCATCCCATAAAACACCTCTGCGTTTTGCGGATAAGCCAGGAAACTCTCGCTGTTTGCGGCGGAACGACGGACGGGATTGCTGACGCCGGAGGCGGCAATCTCCATCTGGGTCTGCTCGCCCGCGAATTCCATAATCAGGTCGAAGCAGAGCTGCGGATCCTCCGCAGTCTTGAGAATGCCGTATCCATCAGCTCCGAAAATCTGGCTTCCGTTTTCCTTGTCCTGCACCGGGAAGGTGGTGACATACACATTCTCCATGCCGGCAGCCTGGTATTCATAGCAGGAAACGTGCCCCATGACGGTCATGGCAATCTTGCGGTTGATGAAGTTCTCGGCAGAGTAATTGCCAAGCTCGGGAATCGGCATAACGCCGTGCTTCCAGATCAGATCGTGCAAGAACTGCCAAGATTCCACGACTTTAGGATCCGTCATGTTGCTGGTATTGTTACCGTCGACCAGCGTGCTGCAGCCATTCGCATAGGTAAAAAGGTTGAAGAAGATGGCAGCGGGGTAGATGTCAAAAGCATACTGCTTTTCCGCGCCTTCCCCCTTGGTCAACGCCTTGCAAATCTCAAGGAACTCATCCCAAGTGGTGTCAGAGCTCGGAAGTTCCACTCCGGCTTCGTCGAACAAATCTTTGTTGCAGAAGAGATTCATGCCATTCCAGTGCGCGGGGAACAGGAGGACGTTGTCGTTCACCGTGAAGCCCTCCAGCAGCGACGGATGAATGTCCGTCATGGCAGCTTTGACCTCTTCGTCGTTGGCGATAAAATCGTTAAGCGACATCAGCAGATCGTATGAGTTGAGCTGATAGAGACCTTCGATAGCCATCAGGCAGATATCGGGGGCGTCGCCCGCAGCGATCTGAGCCAGCAGCTTGGTGATGTAGTCTGCCCAGCTCATGGATTTTTCCTGATACCGAACCTCCACCTTTACATTGGGATGCTTTTCGTTGAAGCGGGCAATCGCCGCCTCGTTCAGCGCCATATCCGTAGAATCTCCCCAGTTGTAAATCGAAATCGTTTTTTCTTCTTCAGCCAATGCGGTCGCGCTCATCATCGATAGAAGAAGAGCCAGAGAAAGGAACAGTGCGACGAGTTTTTTCATGGTTTATCCCTCCGTCTATTTATTATTGAATCGATTTACATCGATTACAATACATTCTCAGATTGACGCACCGGGCATCAACGTGACGATTTCGATTGGGTTCTGATCCGTATCATGGCACCAGAGTTGAAGGTTGCCGTCCTTGCCGAGCTTGGGAGCTGCATCGATGGAAATGCACGCATCTTTTAACGAAGAAGCCGATTTTTGAACATCCTCTGCGATGAAGCAAAGATGCTCGTATCCGGCCTCCCCAGCCTTGCGTTCACGCCTGTGCTTCGCGGTATAAAACAGTTCCATATACTGCCCGTCGCACACACGAAGAAATTTCAGGAACGGCTTTCCTTCCTTGTCCGGAAGATCGAGGACATGTTCAAAGCCCATTCGCTTTTCAAAATAATCCACAGCCTCGTCCATGTTCTCTACGACAAAGCTGACATGCGCGATTCCTTTCACGCCCGGCGTCACAGGATAATCGAACGCCGCGTGATTTGCCTTCATCACGGGGGATGTGGGCTGGTACTCGACGATTTCAATGGCGTTCCCCTCCGGATCTTCAATCCACAGGCCCAGATTTCCATCGTCATTCAGGGAAGGCGTATCCTTCTCAATGAGCCCCATAGCGAACAGTTTTTTTGCCAAAGCCGCTATATCGCCTACAGATATCGCAAAATGATGATATCCGATTCTGTCGAAGTCGTACGCCGCATCCGGGCGAACAGTTCCGCCATGGAAAAGCTCGACATATTGGTTCTCTGCGATCTTTACATACTCGATCCACGGTTCTCCGGCGTCGTCCCGCAATCCAAAGACGTGCTCAAGACCCAGGGCATCGCGATAAAAGGACAGCACCTTATCCATATCGTGAACCCGCATGGCGACATGCCCAAACTTTTGAATACCGACCTTCTGGGACATAAGTGTTTCCTCCGCGCACTCCGTAATTAATGGAAACGTTTCCTGATTCGTATTATACACATTTTTCGTTTTATGTCAATACATCTCTTATTTTTTTCAAAAAGCTGTGTTATTTGACCCATA
The DNA here is from genome assembly GCF_900199405.1 of Beduinella massiliensis. NCBI lineage: Bacteria > Bacillati > Bacillota > Clostridia > Eubacteriales > Beduinellaceae > Beduinella > Beduinella massiliensis. The sequence goes on along the minus strand of NZ_LT963430.1, from coordinate 1,355,091 downwards.
TTTCACGGAATTACGCCTTTGTCGGGCTCATAAAATGAATACGTTTTCATCTATTGATTTATTTAGGTTTGCTTTTTCCATGAAATGCTGTTATAATGGAAGCACCATATCGGAGGGAAAGAATATGTCCGTTACAATCAAAGACGTCGCTCAGAAAGCGAACGTCGCATTGTCCACCGTGTCAAGAGTCGTGAACAATTCCGGATACGTCAAGCAACAAACGCGCGACAAGGTGAATTCCGTCATTCGTGAACTGGGCTATTCGCCAAACGCGATTGCAAGAAATCTTCACACAAGCCGCACGCAGCAGATTGGCGTCGTCGTTTCAGACATCACCAATCCCTATTTTTCTAATCTTGTGAAAGCGATTTCAGAAGTTTTGAATGGGACGGGCTATGGAATGAACGTCTGCATCACGAACGAATCCATCGCTATGGAAAAAGCATCTCTGGAAATGCTCGCCGAAAACCGTGTCAGCGGCTTGATCGTTACGCCGATTGTTGAGACGGATTCTATTAACAATCGCGATACCTTATGTTCTTTGAGCGCAAAAGGCTTTCCGATCATATTGGTCGACAACGAGGTTCCCGGTTTTTCGTCCGAAGGCGTCTTCTACGACAACTACACGGGCGCCTACGACGCCACGAAGCTGCTGTTACAAAAAGGGCACAGAAGAATCGCCATTATTCACGGCTCTCTTTTTTATAAAACCGAATATGATCGACTGAACGGGTATTTGGATGCCCACAAGGAAGCCAATATCACCCCTGTTTCCAGCCTGCAATTTGAAACAAACGACGGAATTAACGGAACAATGGCGATTATGCCCCAATTACTGAGCCCGAAAAAGAAAAACGCCACCGCGATCTTCTGTTGCAGCAATACGCACACGATTGGCTGCTTGAAGTTCCTACGTCAAAACGGGCTTCGCATACCCGAAGACATCGCCGTAATCGGTTCGGACGAAATCGATCCATATGAGATGTGGGCACAGAATGTCTCGGTTGTATCGCAGCCCACGGATGAACTGGGGCGCATTGCCACCCATACGCTGCTTACACGAATTCGCAAGGAGCAAAACGGAAATCCCGATGAATTCAGCAACAACCGTATTTATCTCCAGCCGCGGCTGGTCTTGCGGGGCTCAGAGCAGCTCGTCTGATCCCCGCGAAAAATGCGCTTCGGTTCAAAACCCCGTAAGCGTTTGCGATTATCCTCGCCCCTTCGTCCGCGAATAAAAACGGCGCCCGGTTTGCAATCACGCGCAAACCGGGCGCCGTATATTTTTGTCGAGCACCATCCCCGTCAACGGATCGGGCACACGCCGCTGGCGCAATCGCTTCCGCCGATGTCCAGCTCCGTCTCCTCGTGTTCGTACTTGGAGATGAGCGAAGGGTTGAAGGGGCGCATCTCCGCCCTGCGGCGCTCGTACTCCTCCTTCGTAATCGCCTCATACGGCAGCAGTTCGTAGAAGCTGTCGTCGTAGCTGAGGAAGGAGAGCGCGACGACGTCGTCCCAGTTATTCCAGACCCACTCCTCCACCTGCTCCCATTCGTTGTCGCGCACGTGCACCGTGATGGAACAGTTGTGGTCCACGTAATGCGTCATGAACATCTTGTAGTTTTCAAGCTGTTCGATGGCCGAGGCGTCCGCCTTCACGCGTCCCTCCGGCGCTTTGACGGGGAATTCCACCACCTTGGTCTTGCAGGTCTCCGCGTCCTGCCCGACCTCCGGGAAGACCGGATAGCCCAGCTCCTCGCAGACCTTGCACAGCGGGTCGGAGGCCGAGATGCGCACGCGGCGGATGTAGTACGGCGCGTGCGAGTAGTGCACGCCGCTGGAAACCGTCGGCAGCAGCGAAAGCGTGCCCTCCGGCTTCACCGTCGTCATGAGCAGCGGCCGCTTCTGGCCGAGCGAATCCGCAATGCGATCCGCCGCCTCGTGCACGGCCTCGCGCATGCGGTCGAGCAGGCGCGCCTGTTCCTCCCGGCCCAGCCCCGTGGCGTTCACCATGTCCTGCCAGCCGGTCATCGAGCAGCCCAGCAGCCGGTCGCGCTGCTGCACGGCGTTCCACTGGTGCATCTCCAGCTCGCGGCAGGTCATGCGGTAGCCCGCGCGCGCGGAAAGGCGCTGCGCGTCCAGCAGCGCTTCCTCGTCCAGCACGCCGTCCTTCACGAACGCCATGACGTTCACCGTCGTCAGGTTGCAAAGGCCGTGGCTGTCCAGCAGGATTTCGCCGCAGGGGTTGCAGCCGCAGAAGTTCGGGCGGCGCTTCAAGCCCGCTTCCTCGTTGATCCAGCCCGGTTCGCCGCTGTAGCGCATCTGCTGCAAATGCCAGTGGAGCTGCTCCCGCGTGGGCTTGCGCCGATAGAAGATGGAGTTATTGCTCATCTGGCGGTGCGCGATGCTCTTGTCGATCTCCCACCGGCCGTTCACCTGCCGGTACAGGTTGCTCTTGGCTTTGATGCAGGCCTCGTCGTCCTGGTCGATCAGTCCGATTTCCGACGTGCGGCGCACCCCGCCGGAGACGACGTTCTCGCCGATGATGTTCGCGATGTCCAGCAGGTCGATCGGTTTCAACTGGGTGAGCACCTGACCGTCGCGCGCGCCCGCCGCCATGATGACCTTATGAATCTTGTCCAGCATCGCCATCATCGACTCGTAGCCGGAGGCCGTGCCGCCGAACACCTTGAGCCGTTCGCCGCGCGGGCGGATGCTGTCGTACTCCACGATGATCTTGCGCAGCTTGTTGTACTCGCGGTTCGTCAACAGGGCGAAGTAGTGGTCCAGCGCCTGCGCCCAGCCCTCCTTAGAGTCCCCGATGGAAAGCGTGGCCGTGTCGGTGGAGAAGGTCAGGTTGGTAAACTCCAGCCGCTCGTCCAGCGGCCGGGGGTCGTAGGCCTTGTGAATGATCTGGATGTTCGTGCGAATCTTGGGCAGCTTCGCCGCGTCGTCCCTGAGGACGCGCACGCCCACGCCGCTGCCGACCATCAGCAGGTAGAACAGGTCGTGAAAGGCGTGATAATCGTCCAGCACCTCGAAGGCGCAGTTATAATTCGCCAGCGGATACGCCTGCGAGACGGGCGTATTGCCCACCCAAAGCGTGCGCCCGGAGAGGAATTGCCGCAGGTGATAGACGTTGTCGAACAGGCGCTCCGCCTCCTCGCGGCTCGTCGGCGCAAGCGAGCAGTTGTACTCGACCGCGCGGCGCACGGTTTCCCACCAGAATTCGCGGCGGTTGAGCGCGGGCAGGTAACGGGAATAGGTGCGGGAATAGACGAACGAGCCGAGCTGGTCCATGGGATTGGCCGCGTGCTTATAGCGGCTCAAAAACTCCTTGCTCAGGAGGCCGTCCCGCCATTCCTCCTTGCCGCGGACCTTTTCCTTCTCCATGCGGTAGCGGATGTAGGCCTTGGCCGTGCGGAAGCGCTGCTGCTCGAAGAGCACCTGCTCCACCATGTCCTGAATCGTCTCGATGTCCACGGCCTGCCCGGCGTCCTCCGCAAGGCGTGCCTCCACGTCCTGGGCCACGCGCTGCGCGGCCTCGTCGTCGTGTTCCCCCGCCGCGGCCGCCGCAAGCGTGACGGCGCGCGCTATGAATTCACGGTCAAAAGCGACCACTTTGCCGTTTCTTTTTCTTACGTTCACCTTTTGTTCTCCTTTCACCTCTGCCCAATATCGCGTCGTCGGAGAAACAACATATAGTCTTCCCCCAATCGTTCAACGCAGCATTTAGTATAATACCACATGTCCTACCCGGAATCAACACGCAAATATGCGAATCGGGCGAAGGACGGGCGCGCGTCAAAAGGCGGCAGGCCGATGCCTGCCGCCTCCGGTGCGTATTTTTCTTTTGCCGGCTTCCTTTAAGACGCAGGCCCTTCCTTGGAAGCGCGCCTGCTGCGCACGTAGCCCGACAGGATGTCGATAAATTCCACGCACGAGGGTTTCTCGATCATGGTATATCCGGCCAGCAGGTTCAGCAGCGGCCGGTTTCCGTTGTCCCAGCAGATGCGGATCACCGTGCGAAGGTTGCGCTCGATCTGTGCCGGGTCGCTGATTCCGCAGCGGCGCGCGACCTCTGGATACAGGCGTTTTGAAACATTTTGCAGCCGCACCGGTTCGTGCACCGCCAGATCGATGCAGACCGCCATATAACGAAAACCGACGTAGCGCACGCCGATGCCCAGCCTGTGCAGCAATGCTTCGATCTCATTCATGGGACGCACCTTCCTCCCCGCGCGCCGACGACAGAATGTCCCCCATCCGCAGGATGTGCTCGGCCAGCTCCCTGGCCTGCTCCATCGGCAGTTTCATATAGCAACTGCACAGATCGACGATGTGGGCGCAGGCCGGGGTCTGCGTCGGGTCCATGTCCTTCACGAGCAGCATGGACGCGGGGACGCCCATATGCGACGCGATACCGTCGAGCGTGTCCAGCGTGCAGCTGACGCGCATGTTTTCCAGTTCGTAAAGGGAAGTTCTGCCGATACCCAGATAATCGGCGAATTCGTCCATCTTCATATTCTGCCTGAGCCGATACTTCTTCAGGTTTTCGGCCAAGTTTTGTCTCGATTCCATTTGCGAAACCTCCTGTAAATTCCCATATCCTTACGATAGGAAGTTTTCGCAGCCAGATCAAGACGTCATGGCGAATTCGCGTATCGTGATGCCGAATGTAACTCCATTTTTACGAAAAAGGGCGCGTTAGGAGCATTTACCCGATAAACCCCATGGAAACCCTGTACTCGCAAGCCCGCCCTTCGACACGGCGTGCTTCTTTCTGTCATGATCCGCTCAGCTGGCAGCTTCCATCGCGGACAGGGATTATTTTATGGATTCATTAGCTGAAAATCCCCGTTGCCGCGTTGACAACGGGGAAGGTCACTTAGTGAATGTTACACGATTAAAAAGTTATAGGATTAACGCTAGCTGAGCCAGTATCAGATTTTCCATTAACCACAGCATAGGAACTACAAGAAGCTTTGTACTCGCGTCCAGAAACCACACTGCACGAAATAGAGTAGGTATAATCATCTGTCCCGCTAGAGTATTTTCCAGACGCTGATGCCGCTACGCTCCAAACACCATTAACCTTATGATAAATCGTTACGGATTTAAATCCCAGCTTTGTTGCTGTGTCAGTCGTCGCAATGTGAGCATCCGCATACACTTTTCCGTTAGAGCTTGTAAGTGTTAGTGAAGTATAGTCGATAACATCACTAGCATACGGAACTATCTCTGATGCAGACGCCATACACGGCAAAATTCCCAAACACAGGACAAAGCAAAGAACGATCGCGCTTACTAATTTCTTTTTCATCATGATTCTAATCCTCCATAAATATTGATTCAGCCATTTTTACGAGTTCTTCTTGTGTAAGGTTACCACGTATTGTCAAGACATAAGGCTTATCTTGCCATTGCATAATAAACCTTTCAATGTTCTTAGCAATAACAAACTCGACATTATTTAAGCCGAAAGTTACCGGATCGTTGGTGTTTTTCTCAAGTTCGTCTGAGCGATTTCCTATCGAGCTAATCTTTTCTACAATAATAGTAAATGAGCGGTCCAGTTGATCCCGATAAATAGCTTTTAGATAAATCGTTCCTGATTCCCAGATTTCTGAGGTAAAGCTATCATATTCGAGACCTTCCGGCATCCACGAAGGCAATCTTGGTTCCATCCCGAGCCGTTCCAGTTCTCGGTCAAACGCATCTCCACGACCGAATCCGATGCGTTTGTCGATTGGAGGAATGACAGATTCCGATGTCGTTTGCGGCTCAGGTTCAGCAGATATGTGCGTTTCGATAGACATAATGTCCTTCGTCCAACTGACGAAACTCGACCAAACATCAACTCCGAGGGCGTAGGCGATTGTTGAACCAGCAGCGGCTGCGAGCAGGATAAACAGCGCGATAGCAATTCCAGGGCGCAAGCTGCGCCGTTTTTTCCGTATCTTCTTTCTCCTGCGATTCGCCTCCTTCTCTTGATAAGTCTGCATGATGCGTTGCCAGGTTGGCTCCTTGGTCGGATACGTTCTCGTCGCCCTATCCGGGTACAGATGATCCAGGCATTTGTCGATCAGCCCGCAATCCACTTCTTCCGCGGGCAGCAACAACTGACCTTTGAGAATGTAGAACGCTTCCTCCCGAGTCATCTCGTCCTTTGTGATGACATAGTTCAGCCACGCCAGGTATGCTTTCTTCTGTTTTCTGCGCATCGTTGCCAATTTCAACACCCCTACGTAATCTTTATTGATTCAGCGGCGGAAATCTTACGGCTTAATAGAAAAAAAGGAGGATGACGAGCGCAAAAATTTCTGGATGATTCAAAATCTTCCTGCGTAGCCGGTTCGCGCGGGCGTAAACCGCGTTTGTGCTCATGTTGTAACGCTTCGCAATTTCGTTGGCGGGCGTGTGCTCTAAACAGTATTCATAAAAGAACTTCATGTCCTCCTTGCCGAGCAGCTTCTCCAACTGGCGCATGTGTTCTTCCGTGATGAGCCGATCCAACAGCGCGTCCTCCGACCGGTCGGCGCGCCTGGTATCGACGAAGTCGTACCATTCCACGTGTTCGGCGGGAAAGACCTCGTTGTTGAACCGAACGAGGCTGTGCTTGTTGTAATCCATCAGCTTGTACTTCAAGGTGATGGTCAGCCATCCGTCGATGTTGGCGTGGGTCTTTAGGATTTCTGCGTCGTTTATCAGCATCTCAAATACGTCATGTATCAGGTCTTCCACGGCATTGTTCTCATGTGTACCGTAATTCCGTTGAAAGATAAACGTCCTGCCTATGTTGTGCATGCGAACAAAATTCCGTTCGTACAGTTCCCTTATCCAACAAAGCGTATCCTCCATACTGCTTCACTCCCATGCGCGTTTTCTTTTGTATGACCCCGCCGGCCCATTGCCGCCGCAATGGACAGCATTGACCCATAAAATGAAGCCGTTGATATTTTCCAGCATCAACGGCCCGCACCACCTTTGCCGATAAATTCTAATAGTTACCATTTTGTGTGGATTTACTTCTTATTACCAATAAATCCGTGACGACTTTTTTCGTCAAAAGTCATTAGGATAATGCACACTATTTGGATATTTATATCTTTTTCAAAAGCACAATAGCATTTTACAGGTCATATGTCAAGCATAAAAGTATTCTTTTCTGTTCAGCCTGCCGCGGGCCCTGTTTTTCTGCATTTGCATGACCAAAAAGGACACAAAAAGACCGGGCGCCACCCACTCTGGGAAGCCCCGGCATTCGTTTCATTTTTCCGTCCAAAAACGGCCGTTTCGCGGCCGTTCCGTCTCATTTTTCCGCGTATTGCATCGCCTCAACCCGCAGCCGCTTTAGAAAGTCCGCATAGTTCTCTTCCGAAAGCGCCTCCGGCCAGCTCATGATCTTCAGCGGATGCGGCGCGCAGGCGTGCCGGTAGGAGGGGTGCACGTGTTTGAACCCGTTTGGCAAAAACCCTTCCCGCAGGTAAAAGCGCTCCCGGCGCTCCGAGATCTCGTCCACCGGCGGATCGATCTCCAGAATCAGAGGACGTCCCTCTTCCTTGAGCGCCGCAAGGATGCGCGCTCCATAGCGCCGTCCGCGAAGCTCAGGCGCTACGGCCAGATGCTCCACGTAGATGCCGCAGGGCCATGCCCAGCAAAGCGCCAGCCCCGCAAACACGCTCCCATCCCACGCGCTCAGGCAGCGGAAGTTCGGCTCCCGCATCGCCTGCGTCTGATCCTCCCTGCGCCGCCTTTCATGCAGCGGAAAGCTCGCCTCATAAAGGGCCCAGACCTCGTCCATCGCCCCGTCCCAGTCCGCGTGCCGCCGAAGCGTCAGCATGTCTGCCGCCTCCTTTCATTTCCATCGCCAATAGAGTGCCCGCGCGTCCGCCAATCGAAACGCGCCTGCGAAAATGCAAAATCCGTCCGGCTGCGGGCCGGGCGGACTCCTGTTCAGTAGATTTCCGTTTCACTGACGCAGTTCTGCTTGATCTGCCCCACCAGCGCCTGAAGGGCGTCGATGACGTGCGGACGAATGTCGCCGCCGATGAGCACCTGCATGATGTCGTCGCCCACGTCCAGGCGTCCCTCGTTCAGCCACACCCGCACATAGTAAACGCCCGGCATCTTATAGGTATCCGCAATCGCGGCGGAGACCTTCTGTTCGTCGTAACCGAACGCCATGCCGGTTACCGGCTTCGTATTTTCATCGCCCTGGCGCACCTTCGCCTTGGCGGTCTGGCGCACCACGCCGTTGTGTATCAGGTACATGCCGCAATCGGCAGCGCTTGCGTCCGCTTTGGCCTCCTGCATCCACTGGTCCATCGACGGCTTTGTGTTCTTGCTCATGTTTCGTCCCTCCCTGATTTGCATGGGGTTAAGTATAATAAAGTCGCTTCTGGTTGTCAATCCCTCGCCGGATGCCGGGTTCTTCCGCGCTTTTGCTCGCGGCCGCGGCAAAAACGCCCGCCAAACAAAAAGCCCCGCCCGAAGGCGAGGCTTGTGAAGGCAAAACACCCGGATCAGAGCGTGCCGTTGAGGATGGCCTCTACCACGACGCTGCCGACCTTAAAGTTGTTCTCCATGGCGGTGGCAAAGATGTCGGCGGACTCGACGCTGTCCTCGGAAGCGAGGGAGCCGTCAAAGTTCGGGTCCCAGAGGCTTTCAGCCGTGGCGCCGTTCATGAACACGTCCATGTTTACCGAGTCGCGGATGATGATGTAGCGGTCGAGCATGCCCAAACGGTCGAGCACGACGCCCAGCGCGGAATCCTCCATCTCGGTCAGCGCATACGGGTCAGGGCAGCCGTAGGTCTCGGTCATGAGCACGGCGTTGGCATGGTCGTAGTAGCCCTTCCAGTAGTTGTCGCCGGAGACGGTGGTACCGCGCAGCACCTGCGGGTCGCGCACGGCCCAGTCGGCATTGTCGAACGCGGCGGCCATGTAAGCGCGGGTCTTCTCGGTCGTCTCGATCTTGACGTCCTTCACGAGGTTGTAGACCCTGTCCATCAGGTCCTTGTCGAGAATCTTGCACGAGGCGCTGTCGTACCCTTCATCGTGGAACCAGGTGGTCGTCGCGCCCTCGGAGAGGTCGCGGACGTCCGCATGGTGGCCCAGGTCGAAATCGACGGCGGCGGTGATGACGAACACGTCGCCCATCACGCCGTACTCGATGGCGGAACCGGCGCAGCCCGTGCTCAGGATGTACGCGTTGGAAAAGTCAAAGCGGCTGTCCAGCAGGATGGCGTTCAGGCTCAGGGCGGTGTTGACCTTGCCCATGCCGGTCACGTACAGGGCGACGCCGTCCTTCACGTAGAGCTTGTTGTCCTCAAAGCCGCCCTTGATGTCGTAGGCGTCGCCGCCGTCGCAGTAGGCCTCATAGTAATACTGGGCCTCTCCGGGGAAATCGCCGGCCAGCTCGTCCACCTCAAACTTGGGCAGGATGAGCACCTTGATCTCGATGGGGGCATCGCCCTCAGTGAAGGCGAGCACGGCGGGAAACAGCAGCACGGCTACCAGCAGGGTGGCAATCAGTTTCTTCATTTCGTTTCTCCTCTCAAACGGATGCGTTTGAATCTTCGGTGTACCAAGCAACCAGAAGAAGCTGCTCCGTCCCTTTGCAGGCCATCCGGAACAGCTTCCGCCGGTTATTTTAACATTCCCGGCATGCGTTTGCAAGTCCATATTGCGATTTAGTCGCTTCGCCCAACGATTGTCGTCCGCATTCCGCCGAAGTGATGCAATCCTGGGGACGGGCGGTCAAAACGTTTGCGCTCATCGCGCGGGCTCCTCCGCCGCCTTGAAATTGTAGATTGGCTTGATGACCTTCCGCACCTCCGCCGTCGGCCCGATCTGCCGCAGGATGTCCTCCATCGGTTTGTAGGCCATGGGGCATTCGTCCAGCGTGTCCTTGTCCACGGAGGTTGAAAATACGCCTTCCATTTCTTTTTTATAGGCGGCCACGGTAAACTGCCGTTTGGCCTCCGCGCGGCTCATCAGACGGCCCGCGCCATGCGGCGCGGATTGGTTCCAGTCCGCGTTTCCTTTGCCCGTGCAGATCAGGCTGCCGTCGCGCATGTTGATGGGGATGAGCAGGGTTTCCCCCGCCTTTGCGGATACCGCCCCCTTGCGCAGGACCATCGTCTCGGTGTCGATGTAGTTATGGACGGTCGTAAACCGTTCCTCCTCGTGCAGCTTCATCCCCTTCATGATCTCGCCGACCATGGCCTGACGGTTCAGCGCAGCAAAGCGCTGCACGAGCTTCATGTCGTGAATGTAGTCGTCAAACAGTTCCCCGCTCACATAGGCCAGCGCAAAGGGGATTTCACTGCGGTTTTCCGCTTTCCAGGCCTTGATGGCCTGCGAAATTTCCCGATCCCGGCCCTGCGCCTTGTACTGCGCGATCAACGCGTTCAAATCCGCAGGGTCGCCTTTGTTGAGCTGCGCAAACCCGGCTTCCTGATAGTGCTTCGCCACCTCCAGCCCCAGATGGCGGCTGCCCGAATGCACGACCAGGTAGAGGCTGCCCTCCTCATCGCGATCCACCTCGATGAAGTGGTTGCCGCCGCCCAGCGTGCCGATGCTGGCATAATCGCGATTCAAGTTGCAGGCGGCGCGGCAGCGCAGCGCAGACAGGTCGATCTCCTTCGCCAGCGCATGCGGGTCTGTCCTGACCGAAAAGCCCGAAGGAATCCGTTTGCGGATGAGCGCGTCCAGCTTGGGCAGTTCCAGCCGCTTTTCCGCCAGCCGGACGGTTTCCATGCCGCACCCGATATCTACGCCCACCAGATTCGGCACCACTTTGTCCGAAATCGTCATCGTCGTTCCAATGGTGCAGCCCGCTCCGGCATGCACGTCCGGCATGATGCGAAGCCTGCTGCCTTGGGTAAACGCCTGATTGCACAGCGCTTGAATCTGCGCGAGCGCCGTGGACTCCAGCGCATCGGTGAAGACCTTGGCCGTGTTGCACAGGCCCTGAACTTCCAGCATTGTGTTCCCTCCTCGCCGTCCTGGCCGCACTTTTCCAGTCCCTCACGCTTTGCGCTCCCGGCCCCGCAAGGGCGCCGCAAGCAGACAGGCACCGGATTTAACCGCAGGCCCGGGAGCCTACGCCTGATTGCGCGTCAAATCCTTCACCCAAATATACTTCCTGTAATGCAGCATCACCCACGGAATCTTGCCGACCTCGTCAAGGCAGGTGCAGGCATACACGACGATCACCGGCCAATGAAACAGGAACGTGCCCGCCGCGGCCAACGGCACGGCGATCATCCACATGGTGACCACCAGGCTGTACATGTCGAAGAGTGTGTCGCCGCCCGCGGCGAATATGCCGTTGATGACGATGGTATTCACCGCACGGCCGATCATGTAGATCGCCATCACGACCATCATGCCGACGAGCTCCGCCCGTGCACCATCCGTCAGCTTCACAAAACGGAGGACCAGGGGCGTGAGGGCAAACATCAGCAGCGAAGAAATCACGCCGCACAGAAAGGCCATGACGGTCAGCCGGTCGCCATATTGCCTGCCCCGCGCAAGGTTGCCCGCGCCCAGTTCGTTGCCTACCAGGATGCCGCCGCCGCTGGCCAGTCCATTGCATACGCAGCATACCAGGTCGCGGATGACCGAAGCGATGGAGTTGGCCGCCGCGGCGTCCGTCCCCATGTGCCCCATGAACGCGGTGTAGGAGGTAAAGCCCACGCCCCACAAAAGGCTCGCCCCCAGAATGGGCAGAAAGCACTTGCGGAAGTCGAGCGCCAGCAGCTTGTGGCGTTGAAACAGGCCCTTCCAGTTCGGCCGGATGTAGCCCGCCCTGCCGGAGAGCGCCATGGCCCAAACCAGCTCGACCACGCGGGAAATCAGCGTTGCGGCCGCTGCGCCGCGAACGCCCATGGCGGGCACGCCCAGCAGCCCGAAGATGAACACCGCGTTCAGCACAATGTTGATCATCACCGTCACCGAACTGATTTTCGCGGAGGACGCGGCATGATCGGTCACCTTCATGACGGTCAGGTAGCACTGCGAAATGCCCGTGAGCAGATACGACCAGCCCGCAATGCGCAGGTAGCTGATGCCGATGCGGATGAGCGCTTCTTCACCGGTAAAGAGCAGCATCAAGTAGCGCGGGATGAACATGCAGGCCGCAAAAAAAAGCAGCGAGGTCAGGCCGCACACGCGGATGCTCATGCAGAAGATGTGGTTGATGGCCGCCGCGTCCCGCTTTCCCCAGTATTGAGCCCCCAGGATACCCGCAGCCGCCGTCACGGAGGACAGAATCATGTTTTGGATAAACTGAATCTGCGTAGCCAGCGATACGGCCGACATGGCGTTTTGCTCCACGCCCCCCAGCATAAAGGCGTCCGCAGCGGCGACGGCCGCCAGCATCAGGCTTTGAATGGCGATCGGCATGGCAAGCCGAAGCAGGTTTCTGTTGAATTTTTTGTCCGAAAAGAGCCGCATCGTTCGTTGCTCGCTTTCATTTGTTTTCCATCTGCCGAGGCAAATTGAACAAATTGTATCATAGTTTTCTCGCCAAATCAAGCGCCCATAGGCGAATTGATCGGCCAAAACGATCGAGGCTTACGCCGGCGGCTTCTTCCACGGCGCGCTGAAAAAAAGGCGGCGACGGACAAGGCTTTCGTCGCCCAGCACCCGTCATGCCCTCATTGCAGAACAAAGGACATTTCGGCATCGTCCGCCATTTGCGCAATCGCCGCGATGTCGGATGTATCGGATGTATAAGAAGAGGCGTTTTTTACAATATAAAACTCGGATATAAATCCGCGAAATTCCCTATCCTTGGGCGAAATCCTAATAGGGGGTAAAAAAGAACGGGCGCAGGAGAGCTATTCAGCCTCTTTGGACGTCTCGGCCTGTAGATTCGCCAGTTCATCACAAATGCGCATCATAATTCTCTTTGTTCGGTCGTCAGCCTTCTTGGTGATCTCCTGCAAGTACTGCTCGAACTCTTCCGCGCTTGGCGGCATGTTATCCAGTATCCGGTCCTCCGTAATCAATGCGCCTTGAAACACGGTCTCCAGAGGAATGTTCAACGCGATACATATATCTCCAAGTCGGTCGAGGTTCGGTTTGATGACACCCCGCTCATACTTACTGTAATATGGCGTTGATATTCCCGCCCGCTCCGCCGCCTCCGCTTGATTCAGCCCCAGCCGTAGCCTTGCGTTCCTGATGTGATTTCCGACAATCTTGTAGCTGATCATTTTCACTACCTCCTATAGTCCTATTTTTTAGTGTCTGCCAGAATCCAAATAAGGATTCATTTTCCGAATACAGACTTTTTATGATATAATAAAACTGTGACTACAGCACAGAAAAGGAGGGAATTGGGTGGACTCAGAGGTTCCAAGCCGAGCCTGCGAAACGAAAGCGTCCCGGAAGTCCCCGCTTCTAAAGTCCCCGTACCAGCCAAGAGAGTGTTTTGCCGCGTTATAAGAGGCTGGCTCTGCTTGATACGGCACAGAAAGAAGGATGATTATGAGCAACACTATACCCGACGATGAACGCAGAACCATTAAAAAGCCCGTCAATGCGCGAATGGAGGCCATGTGCTTTTATCTGAGAGTTCATTTCAAGTATTTCTACACCGCGCTGGATACGCTGTATTCGGACGTGCCTTATGGAAACTCGCTTTATCAGTACATCGCTGACAAAGAGGGTACCAACTATTCAACCGTTGCCAGCACATTACGGCGCGTTCCTGATCGCGCGAAGAAGTACGACCCCGATTTGTACGAAAGAATCACCGGAACAACAAACGCGGTTATGCCTCTATTCTTCTTGCGAAAATGCGCTTATTGGCTCAGGAATCAACCCCCAATGCCGAGCCGTAAAATCATTTTTTAATCTCTTTATCCAGCTCCGACACGATGCCACAGATGGATAAAATGGCTTCCATCCCCTTTGGACTACATCCATGCAGCATGTCCTCAACCAATTCAGCGCCGTCCGTTGGCGGTTCGACAAAGTCTCGAACCGTATAAGTACCCGCGAAGAAGGTTTCGATCCGGGCCGACAGCAGCTCGCTGATTTGCTCCAACCGCTCGAGGTTAATGCGGACCACGCCGTGTTCCAGCTTGCGATAGTAATCCGGCGATATTTTCATCTGACCGGCTAGAGCTTCCTGCGTCAAACCGGCCTTCATTCGAGCCCGTTTGATGTTGAGGCCAAGTTTCTTATAATCCAGCACGCCGAACACCCCTATACTTTATCTGATAATATTCTCCAGGATTTCCCGTAATCTGACAATATACCCCCATAGGCAACGTAGCCTATATGGATGCTGGTTTCGAGAACTTATAGAGGAAAAGTATGCTCTATGTATTATGAATTATTCCAAGTGGTACATAGATAGGCCGGTGCTTCGACAGGCTGAACCTATTTAGGCAGATTGCGCACATCCTTAACACGCTGGCATATGTCCAGCATAGCCGCGATGGTCTGTTCATCGCAGTCTTGAAGAATGGCGGTAAACTGCTGGTTGTATTCGGGATTTGCCGGTACGGACGCGCCGCTCGCGATTAGCTCAAAAGGAACGTCCAATACGTCACAAAGGCGACCCAAGGCCAGAAGGGAAATTTGGTTCTCGCCACGTTCCACCTTTGACATATGCGAGGGAGATACATCGATCATCTCGGCAAGCTGCTCCTGCGTGAATTTCTTCTGCTTGCGAGCTTCGCGTATTCGCCTTCCCAGCAGCAGTAACGATACTGCCATTCAATCACATCCATTCACATTGATAGGTTTATTTTATCGTCCTTTCCCGCTTTGTTACAGGTTTATGCATACTAGTATGGATTCTAAGTGCCAACTATGATATAATGGGCGACGAAGCAAGGTTACGGGCAGAACAAAGGATGGAGCGTGATTTCTATGAAGATGGATTCCATGCGTCTGCACCCCAGAAGGCGTGTATCTTTAGTCCGGGATGGCTGGAAAATGTGGTGGCTCGCGCGCAAGGTGGAGTATTACAACTGGCGAATCAAAAGGCTGAACATCCGAAAAGGGGTACCCCTTACAGCGCCGAGGATCATGGAATTGTCAAAAGAACTGGATCAACTGGTATTGAAACTCGGGGACATGAAAGGTTACTTTTGCGATTCATGATGACGTTCTTTTTTTTGACCGCTGAATAGGTATCTATATAGGCAACACGGTCTAAATATAGCCTAACCATCGGGCGCTGGCAGCGCCTCTGCTGACGGTGTATCTTTCGTAGCGATGTAGGAAGGGAGCGGATCGTGTTTGTCCAGACTTTTCTGGCGGCTGGTATTCGGCTTTGCCGCCCTTGTGTGTTGCATCACCCTGCTATATGGTCAAATCAGGCCGACGCCGCCTTGTGCCTGTGAGGTACTCAGTCGTAATCCGAAAGCTGAGTGGCACGTGGAAGAAGTCGACACCCCCTATTTGCGCGGTACGGCAGGGTATATCGAAGGACGGGATAGCGGCTATTTGTCCTTTACGGCTTACACCTGTGGTCATGGTGCGAGGTTTGCTATCTATTATGATCCAGATTCAGATAAGTGCTGGGGATCGATCCAGTCGTGAGCGCCGTCTGGTTCGACGGAAAGAGAAAGAGCCCGGAATGCTTGAGCGCACTCCGGGCTTGCCTATTCTAGTATTTATGTACGTGTTCCCTTCCCTTGGCGTATGAGGGCGGTACTATAGCCTAAGAGCGCGGCGCACTTAGGATACACGTATTCTTCATTCGATTGCCGGGGATTCTTCCTCGCTTACGTTGGTTTCAACATCTGCCTCCAAACGCTCGGCTTGAGCCTTTTCCGCTTGACGCTTGTTGACCGTGTATTCGACCATATCCAGCAATAGCTCCTGGCAGGGCTCGGATAATTCTTTGAACAGCTTACAAAGGCGCTCCATGCGCACGTCGGCTTCCACGAACATCGGCCCCTCGCCCTTGATGAGGTATTCGCGCGATACATTAAACGTGAGGCACACCTGATAAATGACATTCTTGCGAATCTCATCCTTGCCGACTTCCAACTTGCTGTAATAGGAATCGGAATAGCCTAAAGCCTGAGACATTTCTGCCTGTGACTTTTTCAAGGCTTTTCGGATCGCCAAAAACCGGTTCTGCATTTCATGCAAGGCTTTTTCTTTTTCGTCCATACTTCACAGCCCTCCCGATAGCAGCACTTTATCAAGCTGAGAGACTTTTGTCAATATTCCCTTGACATGTCGTCAGGATTCGAGATAAGATAGAGGCAAACTATCAATTTGACAGAAAAAAGAAGGTGGAACATGCTAATTGATAGAATCAAGGAACTCTCGAAAAAAGCGACGGAAGATGATTTGGCTGAGGCTGAATTTCTGGCACAACGCCTGAAGCGGATGGATCAGGAAATCGCGCGGAGATTTGGGATAAGCCTCGAAACCTACCGGATGATTATGAACGAGGAGGTTAAGGTGGACCACATTACCTATACGGCGCGGCCACGACGGCAATGGAAAGCCGTGGCCGGTCAAACCGGGATAGCGGCGATGGCGGTCCTGCTGGTGCTGCTCTTATCCGTGCCGGGTATGGCCGACAGCATTCGGGCCTCCGTGCTGCGCGTCTTCACCAGCCACGAAGCGGTCCGCGTGGAATCCGTGGCCTATGATCGATACGCCGACCTGCAGGGCTACGTCGTCCCCAGCCTGATGCCGAGCGGCTACGCGTCGAACTACCACACCACCACGGGAGACATGCTCTACATGTCTTACGTCAACGGCGCGGGGGAACAGATTCAATACTACTACTATCCGCGCGGCGCTTCGGCCAGCTATGACAACGAGCATGCCGCGCACCACGTGATCGAATCCAAGCGGGGCACGATCCACGTCTGGAACGCGGAAAGCGGACACACGACCGCCTACCTGCTGGTGGGCGAGGCGTATGTGCAGATGGATTTTGACACAGCCGTAACGGATCGAGAAATACAACAAATCGTCGATGGATTGAACCGCGTCTCCTGACGCGAGGATTCAATAACTACACCATTTAGGAGGGAAAATCATGGGCAAGCAATTTGGGGCAATCGCGCTTGCGCTGCTGGTTTTAAGCGGTACCGCCAGCGCACAGGCGGCGTCAGTAGTAGAGAAGGCGGCGAGCCGCATTGAACAACAGGCCGACGGCATAGCGCCCGCGTATGTGCTGATCTCGTCCATCCACGGCAACACCTCGGTCAAAGACGGGAAGGTGTACCTGACGGGGACGGTATCGGGCGATTGCACCTACGCTAAGGTTACCATTACGCTGCAATACTTTGAGGATGGCAAATGGAAAAACGGATCGAGCTGGTCGGCAACCGGGGAGAAATCCGCGACCAAGTCAACCAGCACCACGGCCAAGGCGGGCATGATTTACCGCACGAAGATTTACGGGTATGTGTCTAAGGGCGCGAGCACGGACAGCGCCACCCTTTACACAAAGGTCGTAGGGGCGTAACAGCGCGGTATGCGAGCGGTATGGCCCGGTTCAGGCGTGATTTCTAACCAAAAGCTGCTGCCCGTTGGCTGGGCGGCAGCTTTTACACAAAAGGAGGGGGGTAAGACCGCATGGAAAACAAACAGGGACTGTTCGCCATCGATTACGAGAGAATTGGGCTGAGGATTCGGAAAGCGCGCAAAGAAGCGCACAAGACTCAGGAGCAGTTAGCCGAGGACACGGGGATCTCCGTTTCGTTCCTCGGCCACATTGAGCGGGGCGCCAGGAAGATGTCGCTGGAGACCTTTTCGCGCCTGTGCATCGTGCTAGACCTGAGTCCGTTTTATCTGCTATACGGCGGGCGAGACCCCTTTTTGTCCAGCACACAAAAGGCCGTGGTTTTCGAGGCCCTGCGTGAAATGGTGGACGAGCTTTCCGAACGTTGGGGTGGAGCCGGTGTTTCCATATTCAACAAGCAAAATTGTTTAAAATAACTTAGGACACCCCTTGACATTCGGGCCGGTTAGAGCTGTAATACGACCACAAGGATCGAGGCGTGAAAACGCCGCGGCAGGCAGGTGCGTTACCAGCACACCTGCCCTGCGAAAGGTACATACACTACCCCTCGCAACCGTTTAACGGCACCACGACTTACGCATATTGTATTACAGGAAACTGTGCTTTACAAGGCGCGCGCAAGGGGTATTGAACCTCCGCTTCGAGCAATGCTTTAACCGGATTACGTGCCTTGACGTTTTTGTCGCGAGCGTGAGATGCGGCTGGATTTGCGCCCTGATCGCTCGGGATGAAGAATCCGGCGCGACTACGCTGCAACTGCTGCTCGACGGTTTCAAAGGCTGCGCGATGGGGCAAAAGGAGCAAAACGCTATGGATAAGCGGTACGTCGAAATTGGCCAGCGCCTCCAAAAAGCACGGGAACACAGAGGGCTCTCGGTGGAGGAACTTGCCGAAAGAGTGACAGAATACAGCACGGAGGAAATCCGGCAGTTTGAGGCTGGCGAGTGCGAACTGGACGTGAACGCCTTTGTCGCGTTATGCCTTGCGTTGGAAACCGATATGGAATGGTTGCTGCACGGCATATCGACTAAAGAACGGCACGGGGTTGAAAGCGTGTTTGCGACCTACTATGGGGAGGATGATTCAGAACCGGCCAAGCAATAAACCCCCTATAATTTGGCGAAACACTTTATCTTTTGGCGAAATACCTTTAGGGGGTAAAAAGAAAGGGCGCGGGAGTATATTTTAGTCTCCGCGCCCTTCGGCTTTGTACAAATAGGGGCAACCGCCGCATGATTTGGCGAAACGAAAGAAGAAAGCCCTCGTGGCAAGGGCTTTTAGGGGTAAGGGGGTAAAAAATAATCTACTCGCTTTGTATCAAAAGCTAGTAGATTATATGTGGGGGCTGTACTGGACTCGAACCAGTGACCCCATCGATGTGAACGATGCTGTCAAAACATTTACTCGATAATGATTTTGATGGGGGAGCATTTTCCGCCGTTGCATTTACTCTCTGATACGCTGCAAGCTGCTATACCCAAACGCACATCCATGAGGGCTTTTAACTTGATGGCATCACCGGGCTTTGAAACTGGTTCTTCCACAGATATGCTTCCATCTTCGTTGATTTTCGTGTACATGAAAATGTTGAAGGGCGTAATAATTGGACGCTTTTCGTTCAGGCTGGTATTGATATTGTCTAAGCAGCTTGAATGGCCTGTTCCATTATTATAGAAAAAATCATACATTTCCGGCCTGCAACAGGGGTGCAACAAGTCGTGCTCGCCAACATCGTCCGACACGACAATAAACATGGGACGATAAAGGTTTGTAAAGATGGTATTGCCAACTTTAATTTTCAAGGAATCATTGCAGTCGATGGTAACGCCAGTGGACAAAAACTCATCTGCATTACATTGAGCTTCCGCAAAGAAATCTACTACTTGCTGGCCTTCCAAATCCACGACTGTAATGGTTTTGTTTTTCTTTACATCGATTGCCTTTCCGCTACACGCACCGATGATATATTCTTGCATTACCTTCGCCTCCAATAAGTGAAGTATATATTTCATCAACAGAATATAGTAAAAGATACCATCCTCTTACGAAGATGGTATCTTTGGTGGTCTGTACTGGACTCGAACCAGTGACCCCATCGATGTGAACGATGTGCTCTACCAACTGAGCCAACAGACCACGTCTTGACGACGTGGATTATTATAGCATGTGTTTTCCGGCCTGTCAAGGAAAAAAGCAAACGTTTCAGGCAAAAAATCTGCCCTGGGCGATTCGATGATTCAACGTCCTCTCGCCGCAGGGCATCTTCATGCTCCCGCATTCCTGGTATGCCGCGTTTTCTTCCTCCACTTAGAAGGCTATCTGAATTCCGCCTGGATGATGCCGACGATCTTAGGCAGAAAGATGATGCAGCCGACGACCGCGGCCCCGATCGCCGCGACCAGCACAGCCCCAGCCGCCGTGTCTTTCGCCAGCTTCGCTTTGGGATCGTATTCCTGCGTGCACAGATCGACTGCCGCTTCAATCGCCGTATTGACCAGCTCCATCGCCATGACCAGCGCAAAGAGCATGACGCAGACGATCCATTCCGCGGCGCTGATGTGCAAAATAACGCCGAAGACGATCACCATGGACATGACGCCGAAATGAATGAGCATATTGCGCTCCGCCTTGAGCCCGGCGATGACGCCGTCCAATGCATGCGCAAAGCTGATGAGCAGGCTGTCGTTTTTGCGGGCCATCGATTTCTCCGGGGCGAGGCTGCGCCCCTCGCGGAAATAGGTGGTCACAAAGCTCGTAAAGACGATCAGGTAAGCAGTCGAAACGCAGAAGGCCGCGATCACGTCGCTGCCGTAATGTGCGCCCAGGTAGACGCGGCTCGTGCCCACCAACAGGATCATTCCGGTAAGCAGCACGGTCAGCGCGTTCTTTTTCGCCCGGCTGAGCCCGGATTGACGAACCAGATAGATTACGAAGCCGTAAAAGGTGGCGGCTGCCATCGAATGGCCGCTGGGAAAGCTATAGCCCGTCTCGGTCACAAAGCGCACCACGTTCACGGGGCGCGGACGCGTGAAGATCGATTTGAGCCCGAGGTTAAGCAGCACGGAAAGCGCGAGATTCATGAAGATCGGCACGGTGTACGTACGCTGATGCACCAGATAGATCAGCGCCAGGCTGACCGCAAGAAGCACCACCGGATGAACGAGCAGCGTCATGCCCCTGAAAAGCCGCGTCGCAAAGCCGCATTGCAGCAGCGAAACCACCCCATAAATCGCCTGATCGAAGGGGCCGAGGGAATTTAAATTGAACGCAAAGAGCAAAAAAACGAGCAGCAGGCCGGCTGCCACAATCCACCGCTTATACTTCCAAACCTTCGCCATCGTTTATCCCATCCTTTGCTTTTAGGCTGACCCCTTCACAGGGTCAACATGCAAAGCATAGCAAAAACAGCGTCTTATTGCAAGGTCTATTCCGGCAAAGAGGCTTCCTCATCAAACTCTAAGGAAATGCTCATCTCCTGCTCCTTGAAGCGTCGCTTGTTCAGGGCGTATACTGCGATTATGGGTGCGGGAGATGTCGAATGAAAACGAAAAACGCGGTATTTCGCGCTTAACCCTTCGCACGAACGTGTCCATTTGATAGACTGCTTATATCCGCCGTGTGCGAAGCGGAATAAATGAGGAGGTCGCCTATGAATATCGCCCTGAGAGAATCTACCCGTCCGCGAGACGTGCAGCAGGCCGCGGGCTTTGCCGTCGGCGTTTGCTTTTCCAAGCTGTTTTGGGTCTTCATGATCGGCAGCTTCGCCGGGTTCATTTTGGAGACAGCCTGGTGCCTCCTCGTGCACGCCCAGCCGGAACTGCACGTCGGCGTCCTGTACGGCCCGCTCATTCCGATTTACGGCGCGGGCTGCGTGCTGCTCACGGTGTTCCTGTATCGCCTTCGCCGCAACGGGGCGATCTTTCTCGCCGGAGGGCTCATCGGCGGCGCGTTCGAGTACCTCTGCAGCCTCTTCCAGGAGATTTTTTTCGGCACGACCTCTTGGGATTACTCCAATTCGCCGCTCAATTTTGGAGGGCGCACGAACATCTGGTTCATGTTGCTATGGGGCGCGCTGGGGCTCGTGTGGATTCGCGTGCTGTATCCGCGCCTTTCCGCGACGATTGAACGCATGCCCCGCGCTACCGGGCGGATGCTGACCTGCCTGCTCTGCGCGTTTATGGCCTACAACCTTTTCATCACCGCCACAGCCGTCGCCCGCCAGAGCGACCGCCGGGCAGGCTACGCGCCCTCCAGCGCCTTTGAACGCTATCTCGACACGCATTACACCGACGCCTACCTGAACCGCTTCTTTCCCACCGCCAAAGCAGTCTGATTCCCTTTACAAACGCCCTTGCGCGGCGTACAATAGCTTATAGAAAAAGATGCCAGTCCTGCCTTTCGCAACCTGGCATCTTTCTTTGAAGTAACGGCGTTTTTGGAGGGATAACCATGGCCAAGAGCATGGACATGACCCGCGGCCGCCCCGCACGGTTGATCGTCACGTTCGCGTTGCCCCTCATGCTGGGAACGATCTTCCAGCAGCTTTACAGCCTGGTGGACAGCGCGGTCGTCGGTCGCCTGCTCGGCGTGGATGCGTTCGCCGCGGTGGGCGCGGCCAGCTTCTTCGGCTGGCTGTCATTCAGCGTAGTGCTCGGCCTGTCGCAGGGCTTTGGCGTGCTGTTCGCCCAGCGCTTCGGCGCGAAGACGGGGCTCAAGCGGGCCGTCTCCATGGCGCTGCTGCTCACCCTAGCGCTCGGCGCCGCACTGACGGCGCTGTTTCAGCTTGCCGTACACCCTGTGCTGCTGCTCGTGCGCACGCCCGACGCGCTGCTTTCCGGCGCGCTCGCCTATCTGCGCTGGACGCTGGGCGGGCTCGTCGTCACCTTCCTTTATAATGCCGCCGCCTCGCTGCTGCGCGCGGTCGGCGACGGGCGCACGCCGCTCGTCGCGGTCATCCTTTCCAGCGTTCTCAACATCGTGCTGGACCTGCTCTTCGTCGCGGCCCTGCATTTGGGCATCAGCGGCGTGGCGCTGGCGACGGTGCTTGCGCAGTTCTTTGCCTTCGGCTATTGTCTATGGAAGCTGCGCACCTATCCCGACCTGCTGCCCGCCCTCGGGGATTTCAGGCTTGAAGCCGGCACGCTCCACGAGCTGCTCCGGCTGGGCGCGCCCCTCGCCTTCCGCGACGCGGTCATCTCGGTCGGCGGGCTCGTCGTGCAGTCGGTCATCAATGGCTACGGCGTGCTGTTCGTCGCGGGTACGACGGCCGCCCGCCGCTACTTCGGGCTGATGGAGATGGCAGGCGGTGCGCTGGAGGGTGCCTTGGCGACCTTCGTCGGTCAGAACTACGGCGCCGGAGAGGGAGACCGCATTCGCACGGGCGTCCGTATCTGCGTCCGCATTGCGGTCGTATGCGCCGTCGCTGTGGCGCTGCTCATCGTCGCGCTGGGGCGTCCGCTCCTGGGCCTGCTCGTCGCTCCCGGCGAGGAGGCCGCGCAGGCGATCGGCGTCGGCTACGCGAACCTGTGCGCCATCGCCCTGTGTCTGCCCGCGCTCTATCTGCTCTACGTCTATCGCTCCGCGCTGCAAGGTATCGGCCGGCCCTTTGTGCCGATGCTGTCGGGTTTTGCCGAGCTGCTGCTGCGCATCGCGGCGGTGTACCTATTGCCCCGTTGGTTCGGCGTATGGGGCGTGTACTTCGCGGAGCCTGCCGGGTGGGTTGGCGCGGGGCTGTTGCTCTGCGTCAGCTACTACCGCTGTCAAAAAAAGATGCGTTTCTGAGCGACAGGCACCATACATGGACGTCAAAGCGGCCGAGGGTTTCCCCGGCCGCTTTGTTCATGCCTCTCCGTCGTCCTGCGAGGCGTCTTCATCCAAAATATTGTCCATCACCCGTCTGGCAAGCTCCGGATTTTCCTTCAAATGCCGCAGCGCTTCACGGCTCAGGACGCTGTTCGTCCCCAGGCAAGCCGTACAGCGGTATTTGCAATCCGGGCATACGCAGCCCACGTGGGCTCCATCGGCGTGCACCATGTACGCGCCGCATTCCGGGCATCCGCACCGCATCGCTTTTTCACCCTTCTTTCCATCTCGGTATTGCGATATGTTACCTTCGCCGCCCAGAGGGAGAAATCCTTCTGCGGCTTTCCCGCGACGGCCATACGACGCCCGCGCCGGTTTCTCCCGCCGCAATCCGCTTAAGGCCGTTTGATGGATCGCCCGTTGCGCTGCCGCCGGACAATTGAGGCGCCTTGCACGCGGCAAGGCCCTATCGTTCAGTTCCTATAACCTTCTTTCAGGAAGCAGATACTTGCAGCCCGACGCCATATTGCAAGCCATTTTACGTTTCCTTCATTTTTGTTTTGCCTTCCAAGATGCGTTTACGTTCACGCAACCAACAAATCCAAAAATCCCTTCATGCATATGCAAGTGAAAAAAACAAGCACAAAATTGCCCGGCGGGTTTTGCACGTTCTTTTCACCTCAAACAAGCGTTTTTTCCATTCCGTCTCCTGCCTTTTGTTTCAAAGTGACGGTCTTTGCCCGGGCCTCTTTACAACATGCCCGGGCTGTGCTATAGTTTGCGCCGTGAGAGGGAAAGCTCCATGAGGCTCCTCCGCTCACTGAATATAGAGGGTCCTGATCGACCGACAAAGAGAAATAAGAGGTGTTGTAAAATGAAGACCTTTAACATTAAGACGAACTGGAAGAGCGCGATCAAGCACGTGGGCAGCAGCCTGTACTTCGCGATGCTTCCCTCCGACGCGGGCATGACGAACGGCATGCTTTTCTTCCACGACTTCCACTGATCGGCGGAAGTCAATCCCCGGCGTCTTACGGCAGCTGCTCATCAGACGGGAACTCAAAAAACCAACATAGCGACTGCCTGAAGCAGGATAGGAAGAACAAACGGTATTCGGCCCTCAAGCCGGATACCGTTTATTTTATGCCCCTTGCCCACTTAAAAAAGTTTACGGGAGGCGCACGGAGAAAATCGCGGGCAGCATACGGAGAATAAATTACGCAATAGGAAGCCCGAAAGGGCGAGCGTAAAAATTCAAATGCCCCCGTCCTCATTCGGCTTTGCCGCCATCAACTTCCGCACCTGCGCGGCGATTTCCGCATAGCACACCTGCGAGAAGTCCGTCGTGTCCACCTCGACGCGCGCGCCGCCGACCGAAAAGTCCAGCATGCCGCGCCGCCGGAGCGAGGAGATGAAGCGTTCAAAGTCTACCGGTTCCGCCTGCGCATTTTCCCCCGCCCGCTCGGGGTATCGCGTATTGACGACGTGTCCCCGATGGCGCGAAGGGTCCCTTTCCCGAGCCAGAAAACGCGCGTGCAGCACCCCCGGATCGCACGAGCAGCAGACGGTCAGTGGTTCGCAGCGATAGGCCGCGAGCAGGCGCAAAAGCTCCGGCTTGGAAACCGCTTCAAAGTTGTTCTCCAGCATAAACGTCTGCCCGGCGCGCATCATCGTCTCCGCGAAGGCGTAGAGCATATGCATAGCGGCTTCGCCCAGAGCCACCTTTTCGGCGCGGGACTCAAACCCCAGCGTGTCAAATAGGATTTCCTTGATGTCATCCTTGCTCATCAGGGGGAGAGCAAGCGCCCTCGACAGCTCACGGGCCAGCGTGCTCTTCCCGGAAGCAGGCGCGCCGCAAATCAAGATACAATACATATCCGTTTCTCCTCTACGCCTTTAAACGCTTTTGGGGAAGCTGCGCGAGCACAATGGCGGCGAACATCACCAGGCAGCCGAGAATTTCCCTCCCGCTCAGCCGCTGGCCGAGGATCAGCCAGCCCGCGAGGACGGAGATGCACGATTCCAGGCTTAAAATGAGGGAAGCCACCGTCGGGTTCATGCCCTTCTGACCTACGATTTGCAGCGTATACGCCACGCCGCAGGAGAGCACGCCCGCGTAGAGCACCGGCGCCCAGGCCGCGAGAATCGCAGAGATCTGCGGCCGCTCCCCTACAAACACCGGCACGGCGCTGAGCAGCGCGCAGACGAAGAACTGGATGCAGGACATCGCGACCCCATCCACACGAGGCGAAAAGAAGTCGATCACCAGAATGTGCACCGAGAAGAGCAGCGCGCACCCCAGCATCAGCAGATCCCCCTTGCCGACGGAGAGCGTCTCCGTGATGCACAGAAGATAGAGCCCGAGCAGCGCCAGCGCGACCGCAAGCCACGTAAACAGACCGCAGCGCTTTCCGAAGGCGAGGCCCAGCAGCGGCACGATGACGATATAGCAGGCTGTAATGAACCCCGCCTTACCCACGGTCGTATACTGGATGCCGATCTGCTGAAGGCTGCTGGCCGCAAAGAGCACCGCGCCGCAAAGAACGCCGCCCAGCAGCAGCGTTCGCCGGTCCGCCGGGCCCACCTTGGCCGCATCCGCTCTGCGTTTCTTGCCGAGCACGAGCGGAAGCAGCACGATGCCGCCGATCAGGCTGCGCACGCCGTTGAAGGTAAAAGGGCCGACATAATCCATGCCCACGCTTTGGGCCACGAAGGCGACGCCCCAAATCGCCGCCGTCAGGAGCAGTAGAAGTGAATTGCGCATCTGTTCCTTTTTCATTCGTTTGGTGCTTCCTTTCCCTTTGAAACATGCGCTCTATTATACCATGTTTGGCGGCAAAATGCTCGGCTTTCCGACGGTTCGGAATTCGCAGAACGGACTTGCCGCGCCAGCCCGTACTACCGCAAAGCCGCTTTCGCCTCTGCAAAATCCCGTAACCCGGTCGCCGCGTCCACGATCTCCCGCACTCGCCGCCAAAGCGCAGAAAGGCACCGCCTTCCAGCCTGGCGCAAGGGAATGCATTCCCTGCGCGAAGGCCGTAAGGCGGCGCTTACCGTTACTTCCTGTAATGGTTGATCAGGCAGCCGTCCAGGATGATCTGGCGCTCCGAGGGCGTCATCTCCGCGATGGAGAGCGTTATCTTTCGATTTTCTCTGCCCAACACGTAGGCGTCGATGTGCGTGGTATCGCCCAGCACGGCCTCGCGCACGTTCGGCACGAGGATGTAGTCGTCCACCTTAAACGCGGGCTTATCCTCCATGAGGAAGGGAATCATGCCCCAGTTCATCAGGTTGGAGCGATAGCGCTTCGTCGCGTATTCGACCGCGATGTTCGCCGCGCCGCCCAGCACGCGCTGGCAGCTCGCGGCCTGCTCACGCGCCGAGCCGTCGCCCGGGCGTACCGCGTACACGCAGGAGCCGATCGTGATCTCCTGCTCCGTGAGCTGTTCGCAGCCCGGCACCCGCCGCGCCGCCTCGAGCACGGAGGCGATTTCAGGCACGCTCCCCCGCTCCCTGCGCTCCTCTTCCAGCGCGCGAACCGCCTTGGCGCGGCCTACGTACGCCGGATCCTTGCGCGAAAGGGTGAATTCGGCAAGTCCCAGCGGATTGGAGCGGAACGAGCTCGTCTCGCCCGAGGGAATCAGCTCGTCCGTCGTGGTCACCGGATCCTCGATCAGCGAGGCCACGCGCAGCAGCAGGTGTTCGCCGAGCGGGCTCATCTGCGGCCAGTCCTTGATGTTCGGGCCGAAGATCAGCTTTTCCTGATCCTTCGGGCAGCCCCAGCCGCTGTAGATGCGGCTCTTGTACGCCGCGTCGTCGAACGTGTATTCCGGCACGTCGTAGGTCACGTCCAGCGCGTCCGCCGGCGTCAGATAGCCGCCCGCCGCGCTCGAGGCGGCGATGGAGCGGGCGTCCATCAGCGCGACCGACGCGATCTGCCCGTTCGCAGGCTTGGAGCCCTCGCGGTTGGGGAAGTTGCGCGTCGTATGGCGAATTGAAAGGCCGCCGTTCATCGGCACGTCGCCCGCGCCAAAGCACGGCCCGCAGAACGCCGTGCGAATCGTCGCACCCGCGGCGATGAAGGTGGAAATATCGCCAATCTCGATCAGCCGCTGCATGACCGGCTGGCTGGAGGGATAGACGCTGAGCGCGTAGCGGCCGTTCCCGCAGCTCTGCCCGCGCAGGATGGAGGCCGCCGCGCACAGGTTTTCGTAGGTGCCGCCCGCGCAGCCCGCGATCACGCCCTGGTCGACGCGGATGCGGCC
This sequence comes from Beduinella massiliensis, assembly GCF_900199405.1. NCBI lineage: Bacteria > Bacillati > Bacillota > Clostridia > Eubacteriales > Beduinellaceae > Beduinella > Beduinella massiliensis. The sequence continues at coordinate 1,327,498 of NZ_LT963430.1, read as the reverse complement.
GTTTTCCACCTTATCGGTAAGCGTCAGGCTCACGCCCGTGCCTTCCAGCAGCGAAGCGCACTTCTTCTCCGTCTCGCGCAGGATGTCGCCGGGGTTTTCAAGCAGCGCCTCGATTTCGTATACGTTGGAGGGATGCATCGGCAGGGCGATCATCGGCTTCACGGACGCAAGGTCTACGTACACCATGCCGTCGTAATAGGCGACGGGGGCCGGGTTCAGCTCCCGGTATTCTTCCGGGCGGCCGTGCACCGCGAGGAACCGCTGCGTGCGCTCGTCCGTGCGCCAGATGGAGGAAAGACAGGTCGTCTCCGTCGTCATCACGTCGATGCCGTTCCTGAAGTCCATCGAAAGGTTCGAAATACCGTCTCCGACGAACTCCATCACGCGGTTCTTGACGTAGCCGCGCTCGTACACCGCGCCGATGATCGCCAGCGCTACGTCCTGCGGGCCCACGCCGGGGTTCGGCTTGCCCGTCAGATACACGCCCACGACGCCCGGATAATCGATGTCCCATGTCTTGCACAGCAACTGCTTGACCAGCTCGCCGCCGCCCTCGCCCACCGCCAGGGTGCCCAGCGCGCCGTAGCGCGTATGGCTGTCCGAGCCGAGGATCATCTTGCCGCAGCCCGCGTACATCTCGCGCATGTACTGATGGATGACCGCCATGTGCGGGGGCACGTAGACGCCGCCGTACTTGCGCGCCGCACTCAGGCCGAACATGTGGTCGTCCTCGTTGATCGTGCCGCCGACCGCGCACAGGCTGTTGTGGCAGTTGGTGAGCACGTAGGGTATCGGGAACTTCGTGAGGCCCGACGCGCGCGCCGTCTGAATGATGCCGACGAACGTGATGTCGTGGCTGGCCATCGCGTCGAAGGATACGTTCAGCTTTTGCGCGTCGCCGCTCCGGTTGTGCGCCTGCAGGATGCCGTAGGCCATCGTGCCCCTGCGCGCCGTCTCGCGGTCAAGTCCCTGCCGCTCGCCTTCGCGCGCCTCCAGGATCTCCTTGCCGTCCTTCAGGAATACGCCTCCGTCATATAATTTGACCATGCGCTGTCCCCCTCTTTCTGTCGCGCGGCCCGTCGGGCCGCTTTGTTACGATCAGTATACCGCCCGGTTTGCCGCGCGTCCAATACATAATTCCCATAGATTTCATGCGTTTACTGCATGGCATTTCGCACCGCTTCAATAAAAGCACGCAGGTAGCCGGGCCTGAACGCCCCCCTACGGAAGGCGGCCACGAACTCGCTGCGCGCCGCCGGATCGCTCAGGCGAATGCAGCGCGGCTGCGGCGTAAGGTGCATGTGCTTCAGGTGCGTGTCCGGGGTGAAGGCGAGGCCCAGCCCCTGCGCCGCCATGGCCGCCGCGCCCTCCACACTGCGGGTTGAAAGCAGAATGCGGGGCTCGATGCCCGCGCGGCGCAGCAGCATCCGACCGATCTGCCCGGTACGCTGGTCTTCGTGGTTGAGGATAAAGCGTGCCTGCGCGAAATCCGCGAGCTCCCTGCGCGCCGCATCGTCCGAGCCCGCTTTTTTCTCGGGCAGCGGCTCGGCCTCTGCCACGAGCACGATCTCCTCCTGCGCGAGCACCTCGCACTCGAGCGCTTCATCCGCTTCTGGCCGGTTCATGAGCGCCACGTCCGCTTCGCCCGACAGCAGCATCCGTTCCAGCACGGCGGACGGCTGCTCCAGCAGCTCCACCTCGACACCCGGATACGCAGCCTCAAAGTCGACCAGCGCGCGCGGCATCAGGTAAGAACTGCGCAGGATGGGAATCGCGACGCGGATGCGTCCGCGCTCCTCCCTGGCGATCTCGCCCAGTTCCTCGTCCATATCGCGCTTCATCAGGAGCATCTGCCTGGCGTAGCGCACGTAGCGCTCGCCCGCGTAGGTCAGTCGCAGACGGTTTCCCTGCCGGTCGAAGAGCCGCATGCCCGTCGTGCGCTCCAGATTTTGCAGGTACTTGCTCAGCGACGGCTGGGAGATGTAGAGCTCCTGCGCCGCGCGCGTCAAATTCTGATGGCTGGCGACCGAAAGCACATAGCGAAGCTCCCGAAAGTCCATGCGGCAGCGCCCCTTTCGACAGGATGCGGGCATCCCCGCTTCCATTTACAAATGTCCGTTTTCGCGCCGCACGTTCCCCGGCCCCGTCGCGGCATGCAATCTTTCTTCCATTAAAAATACCCGCCGGGCAAACCGGCGGGATCGCAAGCCAGGCGGAGATACATTCAGAAGGCGTGCCCGCCCGGCTTCTCCGTTAAATCTCGACCGGTTTGACCTTGCGCACCACGTCCAGAATCGTTCCGTCGCGCGCTTCCATGATGGCGACGACCTGATCGTCAAATTCCACCGGGTCAGGGCGGCCCACGATACTGTAAGCCCGTTCCTTGAGCGACTCAATGCTCACGTGCGGAATGCCCGCGTCGTCCAGGCACTTGGCAAGATCCGCGCGCAGCGGATTGACCGCGATGCCGTAATCGGTGACCAGCACGTCCACCGTCTCGCCGGGGGTCGTCACGGTGACCACGTGCTCGCACACGGTGGGCATGCGTCCGCGCACCAGGGGGGTGACGATGATGCAGCACTTCGCGCCGGCCGCCGCATCCGGGTGTCCGCCCGGCGCTCCGCGCAGCACGCCGTCCGAGCCGGTGATGACGTTGACGTTAAAGTCCGTGTCGATCTCAAGCGCCGCGAGGATCACGAAATCCAGCTTGTTGACGAACGCGCCCTTGTTGGCCGGGTTCGCGTACTGACTGGTCGAAATCTCGTAGTGGTTCGGGTTCGTGTGTACGCTCTGCACGCTGGGCACGTCAAAGTCCTGCGCATCCACGATGCAGCCGACGAGCCCCTTCTCGAGCAAGTCCACCGCAGGCTGCGTGATCCCTCCGATGATCCAGCTGAGCTTGATTCCCTTTTCCACGAGCAGCGGCTCGAGGAATCGGTTCGCTGCCAGCGAAGGGCCGCCCGCGCCGGTCTGGAAGGAAAAGCCGTCCTTGAAGTAGGGCGTCGCCGCCATGACCTTGACGCAGTTTTCCGCCATCATCAGGTCGCGCGGGTCCTGCGACAGGCGGGCCGCCTGCGAAGCGATCTTCTTGGGGTTGCCGATCTCGTCCACGACGACGACGCAGTCCACGTCCACCGCCTCGATAGACGGCGGAAAGTTCGGGAAATCGACCAGCGTGTCGGTAATCACGACGACCTTGTCCGCATACTTGGCGTCCACCATCGCGTAGGAGAGCACGCCGCAGTCGCTCTTGCCGCCCTTGCCGCGCGCGTTGCCGTAGCAGTCCGCCGTCGGCGCGCCGATGAAAGCGACGTCGATGTGCACCTCGCCCGACTCGATCGCGCGCACGCGCGCGCCGTGGCTGCGCAGGATCGCCGGTGTCTTCAGCTTCCCATGCGAGACCACCTCGCCCATGCGCCCGCGGATGCCGCTGGTCTGAAGGCCCGTTACGATGCCCTGCTCGATGTAATCCGCCACCGGGTCGTGGGCCGTGCCCATCGAGGAAGCGGCGATGGTGATGTCCCTGATGCCCAGCTTCACGATCTCTTCCATCACCAGGTTCACGATGTAATCGCCATCGCGGAAGTGATGGTGGAAGGAAATCGTCATGCCGTCGCAAAGACCACAGTTTACGATAGCCTCGCGGATGGAAGAGACGATCTTGCTCTCCTGCGGGCGCTCGTAGCTTCGAACCTTCGGGCCGACCTTTTGATATTCCCGGCCGCTTTTCACGTTTGCGCCCTGAAAGACCTCCCTGCCGCCCGCGAGCAGCTCGTCCGGGATGTCGCGTTTCACTTTATTCAGCATCTCACAGATCCCCCTCATACACGCCGGAGGCCTTCGCCAGCTTGATCGTGCGCTCGGCGCCCTCCAGGAATGCGATGTCGATCATCTTGCCGTCCACCGTGAACACGCCGATGCCCTTTGCCTTGTTCTCGTATACGGCGCGCACGATCTTCTCCGCGCGCAAAATCTCCTTCTGCGTCGGGGTGAAGATTTCGTGGACGATCTTGATCTGCTTAGGGCTGATGAGCGACTTGCCGTCAAAGCCCATTTCCTTGTTCTGAATGACCTCCTGACGGAAGCCCTCCATGTCGTCCAGGTCGGTGAAGACCGTGTCGAAGCACTGCACGCCTGCCGCGCGCGCGGAGATGATCATCTGCGCGCGCCCGCCGATCATTTCAATGCCGGTCTTGGAGACGCCCGTCTGCAGGCAGCGGCGGTAATCGCCGCCCGAGATGGCGACGCCCAGCATGCGATCCGGCGCGGCCTTGCAGATTTCATAGGAGTTGATGATGCCCAGCGGGCTTTCCAGCGCGGACATGACCAGCGTGGAGCCGGGCTCTTTGCCAAACTCCTTTTCCGCAAGTTCGATGCGCTCCACCACGTCCCACACGTCCTGCGCGCGCTCCGTCTTGGCGATGCGGATGCCGTCGCAGCCCGCCGCCACGCAAACGCGGATGTCTTCCTTCCAGTGGGGCGTGTCCAGACCGTTGATGCGCACGATGCGCTCGGTGGCGCCGTAGTCGATCGTCGTCAGCGTGTGGTAAAGCGAGAAGCGCGCCGCGTCCTTCTGGTTTTCCGCCACGGCGTCCTCCAGGTCGAACATCAGGCTGTCGCAGCCATAAATGTATGCGTCCTTGATGAGGCTTGGCTTCTGCGCGGAAAGGAACATCATCGTACGGCGAAGCCGCTTTAAATTCGGATTCGGTGCCATTACCTGATCGCACCTCCCCACGGATAGCCCTCGGTCACGCCCGCGGCGCGATACACGGCGCACTCCACGCGCGCCTTGATCGTGCAGTCCAGCGCGCCCTTGTCCACCACGTCCACGCGCGCGTCCTTCACGCCCAGGGTGTCCAGCGTTTGGAGCACGGTCGCCTTGATCTGGCGTCCGTATTGGTTGATTACGCTCGAGCGCAGCGTCAGCTCGATGCCCGCGTCGCCCGGTTCGATGGAAATCTGAACGTCGCTGGATTCGAGCGTGCCTGCGACTGCCGGTTTCAATACCTGCATTCCATCAGCCTTCTTTCTCTATCACGTTTCAGCCGGTGCCCCGGCCTGCATTCCCGTTTGCGCCCACAAAAGAACCCGCATGGCGCATGGCATCGTCCATTACCTATGCGCCATGCGGGCGAGGGAGGGAGTATATGGCTGAAAGGAGCGCTGCGGCGCTCCCTGGAGCCCCGGAGTTTACGCCTTTGCGTCCGTCTGGCCGTCCTTGGAAGCCCTGTGCTTTTTGATCATCGGCATGACGACCGGCCAGAGCAGCATCACGACGCAGAAGATCATGATCGGGCCCGCGATCGGGCGGACGAACATGTCCTTCAGGCTGCCGCGCATCATCGTATAAGCGCGGGAGAAGTTGGATTCGCACATGCCGCCCAGCACAAGGCCGAGCACCAGCGCGGCGCTGTTGAAGTGGCAAACCTTGACGACGATGCCCAGTATGCCCGCGATGACCATGATCTGAACGTCCGCGATGCTCATCTGGGTCGCGTAGGAACCGATGACCGCCAGCATGATGATGATCGGCCCCAGGAAGGAATACGGAATGGAGAGGATCTGCGCGAACACCTTCGCGATGCCGATCGCGACGACGACCATGACGATGTTGGTGATGATCATGGAAGCGAACGTCGCGGAAAGATAGGTCGGCTGGTTCACGAGGAGCAGCGGCCCCAGCTGCACGCCCTTGAGGACGAGCGCGGACATCATGACCGCCGCGGCGTTGCCGCCCGGGATGCCCAAAGAGAGCAGCGGAACCATCGCGCCGCCGGTCGCGGCGTTGTTCGCCGCCTCAGAGGCCGCGACGCCGTCGATGATGCCGGTACCGAACTTTTCAGGGTGCTTGGAGACCTTGTTCTCCATCGTATAACACAGGAAGGAAGCGATCGTCGCGCCCGCGCCCGGCAGGATGCCGACCACGGTGCCCACGACGGAGCAGCGCGCCATCAGCCACTTGATGCCCCACAGCTCCTTGAAGGAGGGCATCTTCGTGTTGACCTTGCCGCCGCCGACGCCGTCCTTGGCGTTCAGGCGATCCTTCTTGTTCGTCTGCTTGAGCACCTCGGTTACGGCGAAGAGGCCGATCAGCACGGGGATCATCTCGACGCCCGCGAGCAGCTGCTTGCTGCCGAACGTCATGCGCTGCACGGCGTACATCTTATCCTGGCCGATACAGGCCAGCAGCAGGCCCAGCAGGCCGGAGATGACGGTTTTCAGAACGTTATCGCCGTCCAGGCAGGTGAGGATCGAAAGGCCCATGAAGGTCACGGCGAACAGGTCGCTCGGCCCGAACTGCAGCGCGGCCGCGGTCAGCGGCTGGCTGAGCAGGAACATGCACAGCGCGGAGAACAGGCCGCCGATGGCGGACGCGATCAGCGCCACGCCCAGCGCCTTGCCGGCCTCGCCGCGCTGCGCCATGGGATATCCATCGAACGTCGTCGGCGCGGAGGACGGCACGCCCGGAATCTTGAACAGGATGGCCGTGATCGAACCGCCGGTGATGGAAGAGCAGTAAATAGCGACCAGGAAGACGATCGCCGGGATCGGATCCATGGTATAGGTAAAGGTCAGGCCCAGCGCGACCGCCATCGTAGCGCTGACGCCGGGCAGCGCGCCGAAGATCGTGCCCAAAATGACCGCCAGGATGACCATGATGAACATTTGAGGTTGAAAGACGACGCTAAAGCCGGAAGCCAGAAGTTCCATCGTACTCATTTTCCAATCGCCTCCTTATGGAATCAACCCTTCGAGGAAGAGCGCGAAGTTGCGCAGGAAGGGAACGGTGCCGCGCGGCAGGTTGACGCTCAGAAGGCCGCTGAACACGATGTACAGCACGAGCGTGATGAGCACCGACGCGATCACGAGGCGCGCGTACTTGCGCTCGCCCAGCAGCAGGCCGTAGAAGAAAAGCACCAGCGCGCTGGTCACCATGAAGCCCAGCAGCTCCAGCACGAGCGAGGCGATGACCAGGATCACGATGCCCAGGAACATCTTGCTCTTGAAGAAGCCGGGAACGGAGGCGAAGAAATACTTGAGGGTGAAATCTTCCTTCCCCCTGTTCTTCTTGATGATCTTGTACATGTTGACCACCAGGCAGATCATGAGCAGAACGATGATGGTCTTCGGCCACACGTCCGGTTGAAGGGCGTAGGGGTTGTTGGCCACCTTGGCGGGCACGGGGGCCTCCAGCACGTGGGTGAAGAACGTAAAGCCCAGGAATAAGAACAGAAGAATGTTGACGATGAGTTCAAACAATGCGCTTCAACTCCCTCTTACAGGGGAAAGAGGGGTAAAATGCCCCTCTTTCCCGCTTGTATCGCATACAGATTTTATAAAGGGAACCTTACTCAGCGTAGTAGTCCTTGGTCAGCACGCCCTGCTCCTTGAGGTAATCGGAGAGCGCCTTGTACTCGGACTCGACGAACGCATCCAGTTCTTCGCCTTCGGCCGGGATTTTGCGCTCGTCATACGCGGCGGTGTGCAGGAAATCCTTCCACTCCTGGGATTCGCGCGCCTGCTGAATCGCGGCGACGAGGGCGTCGCAGGCTTCCTGCGGGGTGCCGGTCTTCGCGAAGATGCCGCGCCACGGGCCCATGTAGGAGTTGATGCCCAGCTCGCCGGAGCACTGCATGTCCGGGAACACGCTCATGCGGTTCTCGCACAGCGCCAGCAGCGGAACGATGTCGCCAGACTCGATCAGGCCGGAAATTTCGTCGGTGCCGCAGATGGAGAGGGCGCAGTGGCCGCCGACCAGCGCGGAGTTGACCTCAGAACCGGACGCATAGGAGACTTCCAGCAGGTTCATGCCCTCGATCGCCTGCGCGAGCGATGCGCCGTCCACGCCGGTCGCCGTCAGCATGCCGACGGTAACATCGTAGGGATTCGCCTTCACGTACTCGGAGAGCTCCTGCCAGTTGGTCACGCCGAACTGGTCGAGGCTCTTCTTGGAAGCGGCGATGATGTTGATCGAGTGCACCAGCACGCTCAGCGGCTTGAACTCGGTCTTGAAGTCCATAGAGGTCGTGCCCTGCATGTCCTGCATGAACAGGCTCTGCGTGCCGAGCATGAAGGTGTAGCCGTCGGCCGGCTGCTTGTAGGTGTACTCGACGCCGTTGACGCCGCCCGCGCCTTCCACGTTCACGACTTCGACCGGAACGCCGAGGATGCCGCTGAGCAGCTGCGCCATCGGGCGGATGGTGGAGTCAGCGCCGCCGCCGACGCCCCACGGACACACGATGTCGATCTTGCGCTCGAACTTCCAGTCCTCCGCGGACGCGGCCAGGCACATGGAAGCCATCATGACGAGTGCCAGTACGAGACATACCAGTTTCTTCATTGTTTGAGCCCTCCCATAAAATGTTTTATCTGGAACCGGCCGCTTTCCCTCGGACGCGCCGGCTGCCAAAACGAATGAAAACAGAGGCATAAGAGCTTATGCACAGCTCACAAAGAATTCTTGTATTTTTTACAATCTCATGATAATATAGAATTAGCCATAAAGCAAATACTCTTTGCATTATGGTTTGCATAAGGCAAAAATTATGATCTGCCCGCACGCGGCCCCAGAGTGAGGTATCTATGAATCTAAAGCATGCGTCCTACGTATTGGCCGTGCTGCGCGAGGGCAGCATTACCGCGGCTGCCAAAAAGCTATACGTCTCTCAGCCCTCCCTCAGCCAGACGATCAAGCAGGTCGAGCAAAACCTCGGCGCGCCGATCTTCGACCGGGCGACCGAGCCGCTCGCCCTCACCTACGCGGGCGAGCTGTACGTCAAGGCCGTCCAGCAGGTGATGACCATTTCCACCAACCTACAAAATGAAATTGAGGAAATGAAAAAGGAGACGCACGGGCGATTGCGCCTGGGCATCTCCATTCAGCGCGGGCTGCAGCTGCTCCCGCTCGTCATCCCGCCGTTCACCCGCAAGTACCCGCACGTCAAGATCGAGCTGATCGAGCACGGCTCGGACACGCTGGAGCGCCTCACCACCGAGGGCGAGTGCGACATCGCGCTCATCACCACCAACGAAAAGCCCAGCGCGCTGGAATACATTCTGCTGGAAACCGAACAGCTGGTGCTGATGGCCGACCGCTCCACAGACATCGCCCAGCGCATCCCGGACGGCACGCCCATCGACATCACCGAGGCGGCTTCCGAGCGCTTCGTCTGCCTCTGCCCCGGTCACAGCGTGCGCACGATTCAGGACAGGCTTTTCCAGCTGCACCAGATGAAGCCCTCCATCCTACTCGAATCCAACAGCCTGGAGGCATGCAAGAACGTCGCCGCCCGCGCGGGCGCGGTGATGATCTGCCCGTACGTCTACATCGCGGGGTCCCGCGACCTGCTTTACCGCGTGCACTGCTACCCCATCAAGAACAACGATTACGAACGCCACTTTTACCTCTGCTACCGCAGGGGGCTCTACTTCACGCGCTTCATGGAGGACTTTCTTTCCATCGTCCGCCAGCAGCTCGGCAAGTCCGTTTAAACACCGCGGCGCTCCCCGCTTTTGCAGGGAGCGCCGCTCTTTTGATTTTGAAACCAGTTCCCGCCCTGACTGCGCGCCTTCGGGGCTCATTCCTCCAGCAGGAAGTACAGCAGGAAGGTCACCGCCAGCAGATCCGCGCAGCCGCCCGGGCTGATGTTTTCCTCGATCAGCCTGCGGTCCATTGCCTCCACATCCGGGACATGCGCCGTCTGCGCCTCGCGCATAAGCGCCCGCGCCCGCGCAAGCCCTCCGCGGCGGATGACGTTGGAGTCCTCGGCGTTCGCCATCAGGGCGAGCAGCGCCGCGACGCCCGCGTCGTTCACGCTTCTTCCCGCCGCGAGCGCCGCGCGAAAGGCGGGCAGCGACGCCCGCGCTACGGAGGGAAAGCCCGCCGCCGCCTCGCCCCGCACGCCCGCAAGCCCGTGCTCCACATACAGGCGTTCCCCGAACGTGCGCGCGTTCTCCAGGGTCAGAGAGGACAGCTTTTTGCAGACGGCCTCGTGCGTCATCTCGCCGCAGAGGGCGAGCACGTCGTCCGCTTCGGCCCCTTCCAACTCCCCGGACCGTCTGCCGTACAGCATGCCCAGCGCCCCGCAGACGACGCCGAGGGAAAAGATCGCGCCCTTGTGCGTGTTTACGCCGCCCGTCGCCGCGAGCATCGCCCGCTCCGCGCGCGCTCCGCGCCGCTGCAGCGCCTCGAACACCTCCGCCGGGCGGCGGCTGTGCAGGCGTATTCCCTCGCGCGCGCAATTTTCAAAATAGGAAGGCAGCACCGCCGCGCTGTCCAGAAATGTAAAGAAGTCCATGTCCCGGTGCGCGCCGCTGTTCGCGCGATCCACCAGACCGGGCTTAGGCGTCACCGCCGCCTCGTACAGCAGCGCCCGCTGCGCGCTTTGTCCAACCCGGCGCGCATAGCGTGCCGACAAATCCTCGCGAATGATCTCCTCCGCGCGCGAAAAGAGCGCCTCCGCGCTGTGCGCGCGGCTCCGGGCGCACAGTGGCGCTTCCTCTCCGCACAGCAGGCAGCGCCGAACCGGCAGGCCCACGTCCGTACGGGAGAGCTTTTCCCCATCCAGCCCGATCACGTCCGCGTCGAGCAGGCGCCCGACCCGCGACGCGTCTTCCACTTCGCACATCAGGCGCTTGAGCAGCTGCACGCCGACCCCCGCGACGACAAAAAACGCCTCGAGCCCCGTAACCGCCCGCACCTGCTCCCGCGCGCGCACGTACCCCTCGCGCAGGATCTGGGCCTCGATTTCCTCCAGGGCGTTTTCAAACGCCCGCTCGATCTCCCGCGTCACCTTCACGGGGCCCGCGATGTTCATCGTCAGGCACACGAGCGGTGCGCCGTGCGCCCGCACAAGCCGCCTTTGCGCAGCGGCGCGCCCCTCCCGCGCCTCCATCATGTCCGCGACGCCGACCGGGCATCCGTATAGCCTCTCCTCCATCGCGCCGCCCCCTTTCATCCGCTTCTATAGGGATTGTAGCAAACGACCGCCGGGTTTGCAAGGCGCGTGCCCATGGCTTTTTGCCTATGTGCCCGATAACCGCTTTCCTATTCGCCATCGGCGTCAAAGCATGGTATACTGAAATAAACCGGCTTGCTGCCGGTTGCATTCCCGACGAAGATCTGCAAATCCCATGGCTCTGTGTCAGAGGCTTGACAAGGGGATTTGCATAACAAATGTACGCAGAAAGGTTGGAGCGCCCATGTACGAGCTTTCCCGCATCTACGACAGCGACAGGCGCGCGCGCCGCGAGATGGACGCTTTGCTCGAGCGCGAGGGAATTTCGCGCGATCAACACCTCGATTACACCGTCGGGCTTTACGACGAGGACGGCGAATTGGCCGCGACCGGCTCGTGTTTTCAGCAGACGCTGCGCTGCATGGCGGTGGATGGACGCCATCGCGGAGAGGGCCTGCTCGCCCAGATCGTCACGCACCTGATCGAGGTCGAGCACGAACGCGGTTACGACCACCTCTTCCTCTACACCAAGTGCGATGCCGCGCGCTTCTTTTCTGATCTGGGTTTTTCCGAAATCGCCCGGGTGGACGGCCGCGTCGTCTTCATGGAAAACCGGCGCGGCGCGTTTGCGCGCCACCTCGCCTCTCTCGCCCCGATGAAAATGCCCGGGGCGGCGGCGGTCGTGATGAACGCCAACCCCTTCACCCTCGGCCATCAATACCTGGTCGAGCGCGCGGCGGCGGAAAACCCCCGCGTCTTCCTCTTCGTCCTGTCGGAGGACGCGTCGCTCGTGCCGTTCGACGCACGCCTGTCCCTGGTGCGTTCCGGCACAGCGCACCTGAAAAACGTGACGGTGCTGCCCTCCGGGGCATACATGATCTCCAGCGCGACCTTTCCCTCCTACTTTCTAAAGGAAGCGGATCTGGTGACCCGCGCGCACGCACGGCTTGACGCGGCGGTCTTCGCGCGGATCGCCGCCGCGCTGGGGGTGACGCGCCGCTACGTGGGCGAAGAGCCCTTCTCCCATACGACACAATTATATAATGAAGCGCTGTGCGAGACGCTGCCCCCGGCGGGCGTCGAGTGCGTCGTCGTGCCGCGAAAGTCAGGGCCCGAAGGACCGATCAGCGCTTCCGGGGTGCGGCGGCTGATTCAATCCCAAGGCGTCCCCGCCATCCGTCCCTTCGTGCCCGACAGCACGTACGCGTTCTTTCAAAGCGAGGCGGGCCAACGCGTCGTTTCAGCAATTTGCGCGGCGGGCGACGTGACGCACCATTGAACTGAAAAAAAGCAAAAATTCCGCTTGACCTTCTCGCTACGTAAAGGTGTATCCTGAACGTGCAGGAAACAGGAATGGCTGCCAAGCGATAAAGGAGGAAACGCGGATGGAACTGAGCATACAGGCTTTCAGCCGTTTAGCCGGCGTCAGCGCGCGCACGCTGCGCTATTACGACGAAATCGGGCTCTTCACACCCCTGCGCGTCAATTCCTCCGGCTATCGAATATACGGCGACCATCAGTTGGAAGCGCTGCGCCGAATCGCCCTTTACCGCTCCTACGGCATGAGCCTGGAGGCGATCGCGCGGCTGCTGAACGCGCCGGACGCGGCGCTACGCGAAGCGCTTTCCAGCCAGCATGCGGCGCTCCTTGCGGAGCGCGCACGCCTTGACCGGATGATCGGCAGCCTGGAACAAATGCTCCTGCAGGAAGAAGGAACCAGCATGAACCGTGAAAAGATGATCGAAGAGAACGAAGCGCGTTACGGCGCGGAAATCAGGGAAAAATACGGAGATAATGCCGTGAACGCCAGCAATAAACGGCTGAAGGGCCTATCCGACGCGGACATTCAGCGCATGGAGCATCTGTCTGTTCAAATCGTCGAGCGCCTTCAAAACGCCGTTCGCACGGGCGTTTTGCCCGGCGGAGAAGAGGGGCGGGCCATCGCCGCCCTGCACCGGGAATGGCTCGGTTTTACCTGGCCTTCCTATACGCCGCAGGCGCACCTGGGCCTCGCGCAGATGTACGTCTCCGACCCGCGCTTCACCGCCTACTACGACAGGGAAGTCCCCGGATGCGCGGCATTCCTGCTGGAAGCCGTCGCGGCCCTCACAGAAGAATGAACCGTTTGGACGGTCCGCCGCAAGGTTGGCCGTCCTTTTTTTGCGGATTTTTGTCCTTTTCATGCGGAAAATACGGTTTTCGCCCCGGGCAAAATATGGTACACTGTTTCTAGCCTATCCATAAAGAAAAGCGAGGGAGTTTTCTTGAAGACGATTGAGTTTCCTTTTCAGGCGGCGGACCCCTTTCTCCTGCGGGATACCGACGGACGGTTCTACCTCTACTGCACCCGCGAGGACGGCGAAGGGGTCAGCGTGCGCCGTTCGGAAAATCTGACCGTTTGGGAGGATTTAGGAATCGCCATGGGCCCTTCGCGGTCGCGCTGGGGCGTGAGCTGCTTCTGGGCTCCGGAGTGCTATCGCATCCGCGGCCGCTATTACCTCTTTTACAGCGCGAACTGGCGCGAAAACCCGAATGAAGAAGAGGAAAACTTCCGCATCGGCGTCGCCGTATCGGACAAGCCGGAGGGGCCGTTTGAAGACATCTCGGACAAGCCGGTCTTCGATCCGGGCTACCCGATCATCGACGCGAACGTGTACGAAGAGGACGGGCGCTATTATCTCTACTATTCGCGCTGCTGCTACAAGCACCGCGTGGGCGAATGGGAAGAAAGCTGGATCTACGGCGTCGAGCTGCGGCCGGACTTTTCGGGCGTCATCGGCGAACCGAAGGCGCTCCTCCTGCCGGAGCAGGAATGGGAAAACCGTTCCGCCGCCTCGACCGGCCGCCGCTGGAACGAGGGCTCCTACCTCTTTAAGCGCGGCGATACGTACTACATCACCTACTCGGCCAATTTCTTCGGCGGCCCGGATTACGCGGTGGGCTATGCCACAGCCCAATCGCCGCTGGGGCCGTTCGTCAAGGCGCCCGAAAACCCCATTCTGGCGCGCGGCGGGCACGTCACCGGCACGGGCCACAGCTGCATGGCGAAGCTGGACGGCGAAGAAATGTGCATCGTCTATCACGGCCGCACGGAACAGACAGGCGACGCGCGCGTTGGCTTCCTGTCCCCCGTTCGCTTCGACGAGGCAGGGCGGCTGGTCGTCGAGCGCTAAAAGCAGGTTATCGTATTTAAAGAGATTTCGTAATCGCCAACAAGAAATATTATAGAAGTGATTGCTTACGGGTAACAATAAGAGGCACGAATTTATTTTTTCGTGCCCCTTATATTTTTATCTTCATGATTTGACCTGAGGGGAAACGTCACTCTACATCGTCGCGTTCAAGTGCCGCAATGGCCTCACATAGTTGATACATGACCGCTTTATGCTTTGGTGAACAGCCACCAATCAAACGCGATATGCCCATCACCGTCATATCTGGCGGAAGAGGCTCGTCGAACTCTTTGGGATCATATGTACCACGAAACATTTCTTCTATGGGGGTCGATAAAATCACGCAAATCTCGTATAGACGGTTTAAACTAGGTCGAACCTCTCCCCGTTCATATCGGCCATAGTAGTTTTGGGTGAGTCCCATGCTCGTCGCAACAGTCTCCTGTGTCAAGCCGCGACGGAGCCGAGCTTTTTGAATATTAACGCCTAGCTTTCTATACGATAGCATATACCCACCCCCTAAGCTTTACATTCATATTGTACAGGTAAGAATTTTGTAGCTCAATAAACCTATAAGTTACAGAAACACTTATAAGAGCGTATTTCATTCATCTATACAAGCGTATTGCCATGTATTTAAACCATGCAGATAGACATGGTTCCGTTAAAAAAAAGAAACGCCCGGAAGCGCTTCTCTATTTGACATAATCCTACGCCTTAGTGAAACGAGTTACGGAATCCACAATCTCCATAAGCAAATCCAATGTTTTCGCATCACAGCCCTGCATCATATTAATTATCCCGGCGATTTGATGATCTGCCATTGTCTCTCCATTTATTTCTGCTAATGGCACGTCTACCAACGCACCTTTTACTAATGCTTCCAGCGGAATGGCATATAGAGCACAAAGCTGTCCCAACATATCTAAAGAAATCGGTCGAGCTCCACGTTCAATATGTCCGTAATGCTTTGCGGAAATATCAAGCCGTTCGGCCACCGTCGCTTGCGTTAGCCCCGCCTTCTTACGTACTTGCCTAAGATGACTTCCTATTACCTTGTAAGATATAGGCACTTTTATCAGCCCTCTTTCAACTCAAATTGTAGCTGATTCTTCCTTTTATTCATACGCCGTAAAATACACCATATTCCTTTTTACGTCACTTTATGATATAATGCATAGCATAAATACGCCTATATAAGTTAAAATGTGCTTCATATAGGCGTAAAAGAAAGGTGGATGTCTCGTAAAACTATGATCGGAATCCTGTGACGATGAAGCAACCGAAGCCATAATCCATGCGACATGGCCTTATTCACCTGAATCCGAGTTCATTTCAAATTAAACTTTATTGGAGGTAGACACTATGACAGATGAAGAATATAACCTAATTATCGTCACCATAGCTATTGAACATAAACAACCGATTGAACAAGTTCTTAAAGATATGCAGGATGCGATCTGTGATATGTTCACTAACCCCCACAGAAGCCCAGAAACACAAGTGATTTTAGATAATGTAAAACGAAAAGAAGAAATCCCAACCGTGCGAGAGTTTATTGAATTCCTAGAGGAAGCAAAAAGAAGTGGTATCTTATCTACATCCGATACACTTAATTAAAATGGATATTAGGACAATAAAATCCCCCTTCTAAAATAAAGTATGGGATGTTTCAATTTCCTGCGTCTTTGTTGGAACCCAAAATCACTAATACTTTGTTAAATATTCCATACGAAAAGCAACTTATAAAATTCAAAAAAAATCTGCTAGTTTCATTTTTAAAGCCAGCAGATTCCTATCTTGCCCACATTTCTATGCTGTCGCCAAAATACTTGCATGCCGTCGCTTCAATGCTCAGCAAAAATTTCGTTTTCGAGCCCTCCCCTTCCCTTCGCAAGCTCCTGTAAGGATAAAAAGGAAAAGGGGCCGGAGGCTGAATAGCTCTCCGGTTCCCCCTGATCTTACGCGTGCGCCCTATCACCGGGCGAAACGCTCCCTATAATCCCGTGCGTCCAGGGCTTTGAAGGCAAAAAAATAATCTACTAGCTTTGTATCAAAAGCTAGTAGATTTTCTGGCGGAGAAGCCGGGATTTGAACCCGGGCTGCGCTTTCGCACACTACTCCCTTAGCAGGGGAGCCCCTTCGGCCTCTTGGGTACTTCTCCATGTCAAAAGCACGTATGCGATTTTCGGAAATGGCGGAGAGAGAGGGATTCGAACCCCCGGTACATTGCTGTATCACTGGTTTTCAAGACCAGCGCCATAAACCGCTCGGCCATCTCTCCAAGAGAATTGGAACCAGCGGAAATTATTATACCCTTTTTCGATGCTTTTGTCAATGCCGTTGATAAAATTCCCTGCAATCTTCCCTTTCGTTCACGCAGGGCCGGCCCAGCCCATAGGATATCAGGGGCTGCTTCGCCCAAATCGCCTGTGGAGGGATTGCCATGCAGGACATTCAATGCGATATTCACTATCGGGAAGGCTATCAAGACCCCGCGCCCTATCCCGAAATAACCGTTTTACAGCCCGATCCCTGCGCCGCCCAGCTTTTGATGGCGGACTATGCCGGGGGAACCAGCGAATTCACGGCGGTCAACCAGTACCTGTACCACCATAGCACGCTGAGGCAATATCCGGACGTAGCGGAAATGCTCGAAAAGACCGCCATCGTGGAAATGATGCACATGGAAAAGCTGGCGCAGGCGATTCTGCTGCTCGGCGAAAAGCCGGTCTATGGAACGTCCACGCCCTGGTGCGCAGACCGTGTCGCCTATGGAGAAACCCTGTGCGAGCGGCTGCACATGGACATTGCGTCCGAATACGCGGCGATTGCGCAGTATCAAAGGCACATCGAGCAAATCGCAGATCCCAACGTAAAGGCGCTGCTTGCCAGGATCATTCAGGACGAGCGCGTGCACATCAAGCTCTTTCAGGAAGCGATCGGACGCCATTTCTGCTAGGCACGCATTTTCCCGGCCCGCCCTCCGCATTTATGGAGGGCGGGCCCTTTCTTTCCGCTTTTTGGATGGCAAATTCCAGCCACATCCCGGAAGAAAGGTGGAAGACCCGGCGTTATATATTTGAAAGCGCGAAAGGGGGCCTCATATTATGAAATATCGTTTTTTACAAAAGCCAATCGCGTGGATAAGCGCGTTTCTGATGCTTCTTACTGTAATGCCCGCGATGGCGGACGAATGCCTGCACGACGTCTGCAAGCCCTACGTACCCGACGTCAGCACAGGACTCACGGACACGCAAAAGCACATATGTGAAGATTGCGGCGCGACCCTGCCGCACCAGTATCAAAACGGCGTCTGCACGATATGCGAATACGTCTGCCAGCACGACGTCATGATCGATTTCGGCGAGCAACACAAGTGTGCCTGCGGAAATATCGCCCAGGCGCATAGCTACCACAGTCTAGACGCAGACCACCACGCATGCGTGTGCGGCAGGACGGAATCGCATGTCTGGGACGACGGGGTCATCACCACCCCCGCGACCTGCGACCAGACCGGCGTCAGGACCTTTACCTGCTCCGTCTGCAACGCGCAGCGCACCGAAACCATCGCCGCCATCGGCGAGCACACCTGGGACGACGGGGTCATCACCACCCCCGCGACCTGCGACCAGACCGGCGTGAAGACATTTACCTGCTCCGTATGCAACGCGCAGAGCACCGAAACCATCCCCGCCACCGGCGTGCATTCCTGGGACGACGGCGTCATCACCACCCCCGCGACCTGCGACCAGACCGGCGTGAAGACATTTACCTGCTCCGTATGCAACGCGCAGAGCACCGAAACCATCCCCGCCACCGGCGTGCATTCCTGGGACGAGGGCGTCATCACCACCCCCGCGACCTGCGGCCAGACCGGCGTGAAGACATTTACCTGCTCCGTCTGCAACGCGCAGAGCACCGAAATCATCCCCGCCACCGGCGTGCATTCCTGGGACGAGGGCGTCATCACCGCCACCGCGACCTGCGACCAAACCGGCGTGAAGACATTTACCTGCTCCGTCTGCGGCGAGCAGCGCACCGAAACCATCCCCGCCACGGGCGAGCACGCCTGGGACGGCGGCGTCATCACCACCCCCGCGACCTGCGTCCAGACCGGCGTGAAGACATTTACCTGCTCCGTCTGCAAGAGCACGATCGAGGAAACGATCCCCGCGCCCGGCCACAAGTGGGATGCGGGCACCGTCACCAAGGCCGCCACCTGCAAGGAGCCCGGCGTGCGCAAATACACCTGCGCGGTCTGCGGGAGCACCCGGGATGAAGCCATCGCAGCGCTGCCGCACCGTTGGACGGGCCGGGTTACCGTCGCGCCCACCTGCACAGACGAGGGCTATACGACCGACTATTGCGCCGTCTGCGGCGCGTGGCGAGAATACGATCAGACGGAGCCGTTCGGCCACGACTTTGAGGACTGGCGCCTTACCCGCATGCCCACCACCGCAAATACCGGCCTGTGGGAACGCACATGCCGCGAATGCGACTACGTGCAGACCGCGACGGCCGCGAAGCTCGAGGCCTACGTCGCCTCCACGGGCATGACGCTGGACACCACGGACGCCGACACGCCCGCCTTCGGCGTCGTGCTGAACGCATCCGCCGCTTCTCTGCCGGGCGATACGGGCACATTCACGCTCATCCTCGATCTCGCGAGCGGACGCTGGCGCGACGCGGACGTGACGCTGAACGGCTACGGCGCGCTTTCCGGCGCGAACGTGTTCGTTCAAAGCGCCGTCATCGACCAAACGCGCCCCTCCCGGCTGACCGTGCAGATCGGCCACATGAACGTCGCAGGCGGGCTGGGGCAGCTCGCGCTTTCGCTGCATCCCGAAAGGAGCGCGCGCGTGAACGTCACGCTGGATGCGGAGGGGCAGCGCACGAAGCTGGGCGCGATTCGCCTGGCCGCCGCCGACGATTCCGCCGCTTCCGCGGAGACGGCGCGTCCCTGGACGCCCGGTAACCTGCCCGCCAGCACACAGACGGTCTTCATGACCCCCGGCAGCTCCGTGCTTTCGACGGACGGCGGCGCGGTCTGCGTCACCACGACCCCGCCCTATCTGGACGCGGCGACCGGCCAGGTCATGATCGCCCCCGCCGACCTCGCGTCGCTGGACGCAGCCTACGACCTGTTCAGCGACGGGTACACGATGTACATTCAACACGGCGGCGTGCTCGCCGCGTTCGTCGCCGGTTCCAACGCGGCCACGCGCGCGGGCCAGTCCGAAGCGCTGTCGGCCGTCCCGTTCATCAAGGGCGGCAAGCTCTTCGTCGCGGCAAGCGACCTGACGCGCCTGACCGGCATCAGGCTTCAGTCCGGCGCGGCGGCGGACCCGCAGAGCATCGCCTTCCGCGAGGATGCCTACACCCTGCGCATCGGCGAGACGATGACGCCCATCGTGCTACCCGGCATTCCGACGACCGGGTTTGACTGGACGCTCTCGCTCGCGTCCGGGCAGGCGCAGGGCGTCGCGCAGGTCGAGGGCAAGACGGTCACCGCGCTGGGCGCGGGCACCGTCACGCTGCGGGCGGCCTCCTTAAGCGGCGGACGCACCGCGAGCGTGCAGCTCACGGTCTCCGGCTACGCGCCGGGCTTCTCCACCTACCGCGTCACCTCCGGCACGGTCAACGTGCGGGCGGGCGCGGGCACCAACTACGCCAAGCTGGACACCTTGCAGCGCGGCGACGAGGTCACGGTGGTCGGCAAGACCGGCAACTGGGCGCGCATCGCCTACGGCGGCGCGCAGGCATTCGTATCGCTCTCCTATCTCAAGGAAGTAAAATAGTGAACATCAAGGACGGGGCGGCGCCGAACAGCGCCGCCCCGTCCTTTTGGCCTCTTAAATTGCGCGCAGGATAAACGAGAAGGAAAGCGGTTTGTCCGAAGGAATCAGGTACGCATCGTGCACCGGCGCGCCCCAGCTGTCGTCGCCGCCCACGCCCATGCGGAAGCCCGCGACGTCCAGCACCGTGTAATGCACGGGCGGCAGTTCGTCGGGATGAAAAGCGCTGTCGAGCTCCTGCGCGGTGTAGGGGATGGCGCTGACCTGCAGCGGCGCGTCCACCCTCTCCACGCGCACGCCGCGCCCGGCCTCGTCCGTCGCCTCCAGCCAGCGCACGTCCGTGCGGTTGCCGCACTCCTGCGGGCGGATGTAGGGCGTGCAGTTCGCCCTCGCCGTCGTCTCATAAACGCCCAGATGCGCGCCGCTCTCGCGGTCGATGTAGCATTCCTCCGGCCCCCTGCCGTAATAGCGCAAACGGGAAAAGCGCGCGGGCAGGCGCATCTGCAGGCCAAACTGCGGCATTTCCGGCAGCCCCCTCGCGCCCGGATAGTCGAGCTGCACGCGCACGCCGCCATCCGCGAGCACCGCGTAGGCCACCGTCACGTCAAAGTCCAGCGGCGCGGGCATCCGATAGACGTAGCGCACCGAGAGCAGGCCGTCCTCCTCGCTCGCCGCGGCGTCGGCAAGGCGCATGCCGTGGCTCGCCATCGTCCAGGCCGCGCAGCGGAAGGGCATGCCGTTGCCCCGGTCGTTGTCCGTCGGCGCGCGGTCGAAGTTCGGGCGCGGCGCGCGCGCGATGCGCTCCAGCCCGTCCTTCTTCAGCGAGATCAGACCGCCGTCCTGATAGGAAAGGAGCACGTCAAAGCCGGCGCCGTGCGCGCCCGCGTTGACGTCGCCCAGCGCGATGCGGTAATCCACCCCGGAACGCTCCGGCGCCTTCACGCCCTCGACCACGAAGACATGCTCGCCCGTCATCTGCTCAAAGCCCGCTTCGGCCCAAGGCGTCGCCTCGCGCAGGCAAAGGCCGCAGCGCAGCGCGTACTCGCCCGGCGCGAGGCCATCCGGCAGCGGAAGGACGAAGTACGCCGCCTCGCCCGCAGGCACGTCCATATCAAGCGTCCCCTGCGCCGCGCAAACGCCCTCCCGCAGCAGCGACCAGCGGAGCTCATACGCAGCCGTGGAGACGAACAGGTTCTGGTTCACCACGCGCACGCCGCGCCTGTCCGGCAGCAGTTTCACGTTCTGATAGAGGAACTTGACCTCCTGCATCTTGGGCGAAAGCGTGCGGTCCGCGAAGACGATGCCGTTCGTGCAGAAGTGATAATCCGTAGGCCGGTCGCCAAAGTCGCCGCCGTAGCAGAGCCTGCGCGCGCCGTTTCCATCCGTCGCCTCGATGCCCTGATCGATGAAATCCCAGATAAAGCCGCCCTGATACTGCGGGTATTTGTCCTCCAGCGCGGTGTACAGGTGCATGCCGCCGCAGGAGTTGCCCATCGCGTGCGTGTACTCGCAGTTGATAAAGGGCTTCTTCGGATGGCTCGAAAGGTACGCTTCGATGTCCGCAGGCTTGGCGTACATGCGGCTCTCCATGTCGCTGGTTTCGTCGTAGCTGCGGTCGTTGAACACGCCCTCGTAGTGCACCAAGCGCGTGGGGTCCGCCGCGCGGAAGTATTCGGACATGTTGTAGATGTCCCTGCCGCCGAAGCTCTCGTTGCCGCAGGACCAGATGAGCACGCTCGGATGATTCTTATCCCGCTCCAGCATGGACTTCGCGCGGTCCAGCACCGCCGCCTGCCAGTCCGGCCGGTCGCCCGGCACGACCCAGGAGGGCTCGATCCGCCCCATCTTCTGCCAGGAGCCGTGGCTTTCCAGGTTCGTTTCGTCGATCACGTACAGGCCGTAGCGGTCACACAAATCGTAGAAGCGGCTGTCGTTGGGGTAATGGCTGGTTCGCACGGCGTTGATGTTGTGCCGCTTCATGCAGCGCACGTCCCAGAGCATGTCCTCCATGGAAACGGCGCGGCCCGTGCGGCAGCTGAACTCGTGGCGGTCCACGCCCTTGAAGACGATCCGCTTCCCGTTCAGGCACATGAGGCCGTCCCTCATCTCAAAGCGCCTGAAGCCCGTGTTCGTCTCGCAGACCTCCGTCACCTCACCGCCGCGCGTCAGCGTGACGCGCACGCGGTACGTGTTCGGCTCCTCCGCGCTCCAGAGCTTCGGGCTTTCGACCGGGATGGCAAGCTCCATCTCCTCCGCGCAGTCCGCCTCGGCGGCGGGGCCGTCCAGCAGCTCCACGCGCGCGCGGGTACCGGCGGCTCCGTCGATCTTCATGCGAACGCGAAGGCTCGCCGCGCGATAATCCGCCGAAAGCTCGGAGGTCACGAACAGATCGCGCACGTGCGACGCGGGCTCAAGGCGCAGCCACACGTCGCGGAACAGCCCCGAGAAGCGCCAGAAATCCTGATCCTCCAGGTAGCTGCCCGTGCAGCGCTTGTACACCTCGACGCACACGCGGTTGACGCCCGCGCGCAGGCAATCGGTCACGTCGAAGGTGGCGGGCGTGAAGCTGTCCTCGCTGTAGCCCAGGAACGTGCCGTTCATCCAGGCGTACAGCGCGGATTCCGCCCCGTCGAAGCGCAGCACCACGCGTCCGTCCCGCGGCCAATCCTCAGGCACGGTGAAGTCGAGCGCGTAGCAGCCCACGGGGTTGTATTCCCTGTTGATTTCAGGCGGACGCAAAAACTCGTGCCCATCCCAGGGGTACTGGGTGTTGACGTAGTGCGGCCGGTCGTAGCCCTGAAGCTGAATGTGCGCGGGCACGGCGATGTCGTTCCAGCCGCTCACGTCGTACCCCGCCTCGTAAAAGCCCAACGGGCGAAGCTCCGGCCGCTCCGCGTAGCAGAACTTCCACGTGCCCGAGAGGCACTTTTGCAGGCTCGATTGCCCGCTGCGCGCCTCCTCCTCGCTCGCAAACACGGCATGATCGCTGCACGCCGCAAGGCGCCCGACGGCGAACGCCTCCGGATCGGCCAGATACGAAAGCGTATAGACGGGTCTATCCATCGCTCTTCCTCCTCGCAGATTTTTCCTGATACCAAGAGCATAGAGGATTTGCGATTTTCTGTCAAGAGCCGAACGCACGCGGGGCACAGGGTGCGGTGCGCCGTCCTGCAAACGACGGCGCAGAAGGCGAAAAGAAGGGAGCGCTTCGCCCCCTTCCAAGTATCGTCCTCTACTCCGCGCCGAGGGTTTCAACGACCGTGAGCCCACGGATGCGCCGTGCCGGGCCCCTCACCGCGAGCAGCGCGCTGAAGGTGACGAACGCCGCGATCAGGCCCAGCGGCCCCAGTGGCAAAGCCCATGGGGTTCCCCACTGGGCGGTGACCAGGTGCCTGTACAGAAACGCATGCACGGGCACCCCCAGCGCGCAGCCTGCTGCGCACCCGAAGAACGCGTAGACCGCTGCCTCCATGGTGACCATGCGGACGAGCTGCCCGACGCTCATGCCGACCGCGCGCATGACGCCGTAGGAGCGGATGCGGCCAGAAACGCTCATGGCGACGCTGTTGACGATGCCGATGACCGTGATCAGCGCGATGATGAAGAGGAAGCCGTACATGAACAGCGTCATCGCGTAATAAGCGCCCCGATTCTCCGCGTTGCTCGCCCGCCGGTCGGAGAACGTCCGGTTCGGCCCGGCGAGCGCGCGCAGGGCTTCGACGTCCGCGTCCGTCGCCCCGTGCCTCAGCTGCACGTCGATGATGGTATAATCCCGCTCCCCCGTGAGATTTTGAAATGCCCGTTCCGAACAGATGAGCTGATCGACGCCCTGCTCCCTGCCGAATGGGCTGTCGGAGAGCACGCCCGCCACCTTCACCCGCCGGTCGCCGCCGGGGAGCCGCAGCGTGAGCGAATCGCCCGCATGCGGGCCGCCCTCGCCGCTGTAGACGAAGAGCACCGCGTCCTCCGCCGCCCTTGCGGCCTCGACGCTGCCCTCCAGCAGCGAGTTCTCCGCCCAGGCGAACTGCGTATCTTCATAGGAGATCAAATGAACCTCCCCGTCGCCCCGCGCGCCGGTCGTCGGGATGTGATAAGCAAACTGGCGGCCGTAGGCGCGCCGCACAGCAGGGTTTTCCCGAATCCTCTCCGCCAGGCCCGCGGGGACGTCGCAGGCCTCGTCCGCGCTGACCACGGATACGTCGGGCGTCCAGGGCTGCAGCGGCCTGATCGCGTGGCGCATGAAGTCCATCGCCGCCGAAAAGGCGAGGAACAGCACGATGCTGAGCGCAAACGAGCCGGTCATCAGGATGAAATTCTTGCGGCTGGCGCGCGCGTGGTGCAATCCGAGCGCCAGATCGACCTTCAGAAAGCGCGTGTTCGCCGCGCGCCGCACGGGCTGCTCCTCGCTCGCGCCGCCGCTGACCGCGGTTCGCGGCGACACGCTGGCCGCGCGCCTGGCCGGCGCCCGCGCCGCGATCAATACCGAGAGCAGGCCCGACAGCACGCCGCAGACGATGCCGATGACGCTCACGTCCAGCACCGGCAGCTCCGCGAAGTAAAAGGGGCTGATGGCGCGAAGCGCAGCGCACAGCGCCCACACGACCAGCACGCTGCAAAGCGCGCCCGCGGGCACCGCCCGCGCGCACCAGCCCAGCGCCTCCCGCCGCACAAAGCGCATGATCTGCTTGGGCGTCGCGCCCAGGCAGCGCATCATGCCGAAGAATTCCGCGCGCTGGGCCACGTTGCTGTTCAAGCTGCTGGCGATCATCAGGACGCCGGCGAGGAGCACGAGCACGAAGAGGACCCCCGCCGCGACGTACAGACTCGTCATGTAGCTGTGCCCGCTCTGACCGTAAAGGCCCATGAGCTTTACGTTCTGCGCGCAGCGCTCGTCTTCAAGCTGGAACTGCTCCGTGATGTCCGCGATGGCCGAGCGCATGTTGCAATAAGGTAAAAACTGAACGAAGAACTGATCGGTGTATTCGCTCCCCGGGATGGCCTGACGGAGACCCTCCGTCGTTAAAATGAGGCCGACCTCGTCCGTCATGAGCAAACTGGAGGCATTTTCGATAAACCCGGTCACGGTGAAGACCGACTCTCCGCCCGGATGCGAAAGGCGCGCCTCGTCGCCGAGCGAAAAGCCCAGTACCTCCTTCGCGCTTTCGGTGAGCGCGACCTCGTCCTGATCCGCCGGGTACGCGCCCTCGACCACGCGCAGGCCGAGGATTTCCTGAAAGGGCGCTTCGTCCATGCCGACGATAGCCGCCCGCTTCCCCTTAACGACGTATGCCTCGCCGTCCACGACGGCGTAGCGTCCCGCGGCCGCGACCTCTGGGCGCGCGGCGATCATTCGCGCTTCCTCGTCCGAAATGCCCTCAAACGCGGCATGCCAGTTGCCATTGTCCTTGATCGCCTGCATCCGCTGGCTGCGCACCTCCATGTCCGCCATGCCGAAGATCGCGCTCACCAGAAACACGGACAGCGCGATGCACAGCAGCGTCATGCGGTTTTGCTTGCGGTGCACGCGCGCGGAAATGGGAATCAGGTCGAGGTAGCTCTTCATGCCCGCTCCCCTCCCAAATCCGTAAGCCTGCCGTCCGACACGCGCAGCACGCGGTCTACGCAGGAGGTCAGGTTCATGTTGTGGGTGATCATCAGGATGGTCTGCTGAAAGCGCCGTGACGCCTGGGTGAGCAGGTCGAGCACGTCCCGGCTGCTGCCCGTATCCAGGTTGCCCGTGGGCTCGTCCGCAAGGATCAGCGCCGGGCGGGTGATGAGCGCGCGCCCGATGGCCACGCGCTGCTGCTGCCCGCCGGAAAGCTGGCCCGGCAGGTGGCTGCGTCGATCCGTCAGCCCCAGCACGTCCAGCATTTCCTGCACCTGCCCCGCCTGCGCGCGCCTGCCGTCCAGCAGGAGCGGGAAGACGATGTTCTGTTCCACCGTCAGTTCCTGCACCAGATGGAACGACTGAAATACGAAGCCGATATGCCTGCGCCGGAAGATCGTGCGCTCCTGCTCCTTCATCGAAAACAGATCCTTGCCGTCCAGAAGAACCTTTCCCGCGGACGGCGCGTCCAGCGCGCCGATGCAGTTGAGCAGCGTGCTCTTGCCGGAGCCCGACTCGCCGACGACCGCCGCGAACTCGCCCTTTTGAAGGCTGAATGAAACGTCCTTCAGCGCGTCTACGTGCGCCTCCCCGCTGCCATACGTCTTGCACAGGTTTTGTACCTTTAAGATTTCCATGACCTCTGCCTCCTTACGCACAGCAGCTTACCATTTCCAGATGACGGACGCGTGAATTTCATCTTACGGATTCGTCAGGAAGGAGATCGTGAAGGCGCTGCCCCGCCCAGGCTCGCTTTCGACCGAGAGCAAACCGCCCTGCCCCTCCACGATCGCCCTGCACAGCGGCAGGCCCAGGCCTACGCCCTGCGCATCGATCCCGCTGCGGCTTCGGTAAAAGCGCTTGAAGATGTGGGGCAGCTCCTCCGGCGCAATCCCCTCGCCGTCGTCCAATACGCGGATGCGCAGCATTACCGGCGAGCGCTCCCACACGACGCGCACCGTGCCCCCCGGCCCCATGTGGTCGAGGGCGTTTTTGATCAGATTGCCGATGGCTTCGGCCGTCCACTGCGCGTCGCACAGCACCGTCTCGTCCGCCGGGCCGCTCAGCTCGATGCGCTTTTTCTCGTGCACGGCGCGCTGCATGAGTTCCTCCGCCGCGCGCCGCGCGAGCGATTCCACCCGGCAGACGGCGCGCTCAAAGGCGATGCCGCCCGCGTCGATGCGGGCGATCTTGAGCAGGGAAAGGATCAGTTCCTCCATGCGCGTAAGCGAAACCTGCGTCTTTACGCAGAAGGCCGTCACCGTTTCGGGGTCGTCGGGCTCCGCTTCGATGATCTCGCTGTACAGCCGCGCGGCGGCGAGCGGCGTCTTGATCTGGTGTGAAATGTCCGAAATGGTGCGCTGCAAAAACTCCTTGTTCCTCCGCTCCGTCTCCCCCTGCGCCTGAAGCGCCGTCGCCAGGGCGTCCACCGCCGCCATCAACCTGCCCAGCGCCCCTTCCTCCGCCTGCGGCAGACGGAGGGAAAAATCCGCGTCCGCATAACGGGCGACGATGCGCGCCGCGTCGCCCAGGCGGCGTTCCCTTCTCTGAAGCCAGGCCGCGCAAAGCGTCAGCAGCGCGGCGGAAAAGCCAGCAGCCAGCAGGAAAGCGCGCAGGGCGCCGCTCCGCGCGAGCGCTCGGACGTAAGGAATCAGGCACGCAGGCGTTTGAGGCGTGCGCCCGGCGCGCGACAGCAGCGCCTCGCCCGCCGCCGTCCCGCCCGTGTCCGCGAGGCTTACGGCGATCACGTCCGCCGGCACGCCCTGTTTCAGCAGCGCGCCCGCGATCTCCGCCTCGCGCTTGAAAAGCAGCGTCTGCGCCCGGCGCGCACCCCAAACGGCCGAAAGGCACGAAAGGGCCGTGAGCAGCGCGCATAAAAGTACCGTCAGCAAAAAGAAACGCCGAGCGGTTCTGTCCTCCCCCCAAATCATGCGTCCACCGCCTTAAACCGGTAACCCAGCCCGCGCTCGGTCAGCAGCCGCCGCGGGTGGGACGGGTCCTCCTCCAGCTTTTCGCGCAGCCTGCGCACGTAGACGGAGAGCGTGTTGTCGTCCACGAAGTCGCCGCCGCTGTCCCACAAGGCGCTTAAAATCGCCTGCCGCGAAACCACGCGGCCCGCCTCGCGCAGGAGCAGGCAGAGAAGCCGGTATTCGGCCACCGTGAGCTCCAGCGGCCTTCCGCGCACCGCCGCGCGGCAGGATGCGAGGTTCACGCTCACGTCGCCGCAGACGAGGCGGTCGCCCGCCGCGTACCCGCCGTCCGCGCGGCGCAGCAGCGCACGGATGCGCGCGCACAGCTCGCCAAATCGAAAGGGCTTTGTGACGTAGTCGTCGCCTCCGCAGTCCAGCCCGCGCATGACGCTGACCTCCTCGTCCGCGGCGGTCAAAAAGAGGATGGGCACGCCGTCGCCCCGGCCGCGCACCCACTCGCAGACGTCGAAGCCCGTGCCGTCCGGCAGCGACACGTCGAGCAGCAGCAGGCCATATTCCCCCTCTTTCAGCAGGCAAAGCGCCTGCGCGGCCGTTCGGGCGCAGGTCACCTCAAACCCGTCCTTTTTCAGCGCGTAGCACAGCCCGTCCAAAAGCGCCGCGTCGTCCTCCAGCAGCAGAATCGGCTTCAATCGGGATTCTCCTCTCCCCATGTAATGCCCCCATTATACCACCATTTTGACGTAAACAGCCACGCGGTTGCCCAGCTTACGAAAGTGTAAGAAAAAGGCGGACGCGCGCCGCGGCTGTCCGCTCGCATCGCCCGTCCGCCGGGAAAGCCTATTTCTTTCAGCAGGCGCTCCCTGTCAGCTCCGATTCCAGCACGTCGGCGAAGCGCTGCACGGCGGGCCCCAGCGACGAAAGCCACGCCTTCGTTCCCTCGTCGTCCCGATAACGTGCGGGCGCCTTCCTGATCTGAAGGGTTCGCAGCATTTCCTCCCGCACGGGGCACAATCCCTGCGCCAGCGACCATTCACCCGCCTCCGTCTTGGCGATGACGCGGCCAGTCCGCAGCGTATACAGTCCCCGTGCGATGTCCAGCAGCCAGCCGCAGGCGTAAAGGCTGTCGTTCGTCTGCACCGCGTACCGCCGAATCGTGCGCAGGTGCTCCGCTACCGCCTCTTTTAGCTGCGAATCGTCAGGCGCTTCAAGTACGTCCCGTACGTCCGTGCCGCAAACGAGCAGACCGTCGTGCAAAAGCTCATAGCGCGAAAAGGCATCGAAGCAATACCTGTCGGTCACGCGCTGCCCGCTCGTCCCCCAGTAGACCACCCGAGTGTATTTCTCGCTGCAAAACTCCTTCAGCGAAACGATAGCGCCTTCAAATAGCCTGTAGTACGGGTTTTGGGGCTCCTCCGCGAGCATCGTCTGGCGAAGGTTCACCAGCGCCAGCGCCTGTGCCTCCCCAACCGGCTCTTTCGTGAAGCACAGCATGTCGATATCGCTCCAGCCTGGCTTGAAGTCGCCCAGGACGACCGAACCGTACAGGTAAAATGCCGTAAGCTCGTCCCCCAGCAGGAGCAGAAGCCTGCGCTTCATCTCTTCGATTGCCTGATGCATGTTTTTCTCCTTTTTGCATCTCGTTTCAGCGCCCCAACTAAAGCTCGGCTTGCTGAACTGGAGCGCATGCGTCTTGATTTTTCTTCCATGGGCCCCTCGTCGGGCGCACGCGCAAAGCCGGGGAAGCCGCAGCCTCCCCGGACGCATGGTTACTTTAAGGGGTGCGCCTTGATGTACGCGAGCAGGTCGTCCACCGTCGTAAACGCGAGGCCCGTCACGGTGTCCGCGCAGCCGTAGTAGATCGCGATGCGGCCGGTCGCGGCGTCCTGCAGCGTCGCGCAGGGGAAGGTCACGTTGGGCACGTCGCCCACGCACTCGTAAAGCTCGCGCGGCCCCAGGATGTAATACGCGCCGCGCTCCTTCACGATCCAGGGCTTTTCGATATCCAGCAGCGCCGCGCCCACGCGGTACACGAAGCCGTTGCAGGTGTTGATGACGCCGTGATAGATGAGCAGCCAGCCCTCGTCCGTCTCGATGGGGATGGGGCCGGGGCCGATCTTTTTGGACTGCCACGCGGAGCGGTCGTCGCCGATGGTGCCCATCACGTAGCGATGCTTGCCCCAGAACGTGAGATCCGGGCTGAAGCTGACGAAGATGTCTCCGAACGGCGTATGCCCCGTGTCGGATGGGCGGCTGAGCATGGCGTACATGCCGCCGATCTTCCGCGGGAAGAGCACGCCGTTGCGGTTATAGGGCAGGAAGGCGTTCTCAAGCTGGTGGAACGTCTTAAAGTCCTCCGTCCAGGCGACGCCGATCGTCGGGCCGTGATAGCCGTTGCACCAGGTGACGTAATACCTGCCGTCCATGAAGCACACGCGCGGGTCGTAGCGGTATTCGCGCGCCGTCACGGCGGGGTCGCCCTCAAAGCGGATGGGCTCGTGGTCGATGTTCCAGTGCAGGCCATCCTTTGAAAAGCCCGCGAAGATGTCCATGCTGACCGACTTGGAATCGCAGCGGAACACGCCCGCGAAGCCTTCCCCAAAGGGAACGACGGCGCTGTTGAACACGCTGTTGCTGGACGGGATCGCGTCGCGCCCAATGATGGGGTTCCCGCTGTAGCGCCACACGGGATCCTGACAGCCCGCGGTACGCTCCTGCCATGGAATGTTCGGCAGGGCTGCGCCAATGATTTTCGCCATGGAATCACTCCTCTTTACATGCTGTTGTGACTCTATTATGACGCATCCGCGCGCCAAAATCGAGTGTTTTTTGCATTCTCTGCTTTTTTCCCCTCCCCTTTCATGCTACAATGGGAAAAGCAAAGGAAGGATGGGGACCCGCATGTTGAACAGCCAGAAGATTCGCGCCCTCGCGCCGGAGATGGACCCGCTGCGCATGGGCATGGGATGGACGGAGGACGACCTCGAAAAGCCCCAGGTGCTCGTGGAAAGCACGTTTGGCGACAGCCACCCGGGCAGCGCGCACCTGATGGAGCTGGTTCAGGAGGCGGCGCGCGGCATCGCGGACGGCGGCGCAAAGGCCGCGCGCTACTTTGCCACCGACATATGCGACGGCATGGCGCAGGGGCACGACGGCATCAACTACTCGCTCGCCCACCGCGACATGATCGCGAACATGATCGAAATCCACGCAAACGCCACGACGTTCGACGCGGGCGTTTTCATCGCCAGCTGCGACAAAGCCGTGCCCGCGCAGCTCATGGGCATCGGCCGGGTGAACATCCCCTCCGTCGTCGTCACGGGCGGCGTAATGGACGCGGGCCCCGACCTTTTGACGCTGGAGCAGATCGGCATGTACAGCGCCATGCGTCAGCGCGGCGAGATCACGGAGGAACAGCTCACGTACTACAAGCGCCATGCCTGCCCCAGCTGCGGCGCGTGCAGCTTCATGGGCACGGCCTCCACGATGCAGATCATGGCGGAGGCGCTGGGCCTGATGCTGCCCGGCACCGCGCTGATGCCCGCGACCTGCGGGGAACTGCGCGAGGCCGCGTATCAGGCGGGACGCCTCGCGGCGGACATGGCGCGGCGCGGCGTCACGGCGCGCCAGATCGTGACGCGCGAAAGCTTTGAAAACGCGATCATGGTGCACGCGGCCATCTCCGGCTCGACCAACAGCCTGCTGCACATCCCCGCCATCGCCCACGAGTTCGGCATCGACCTGGACGCAGAGGCCTTCGACCGCCTGCACCGCGGCGCGCACTACCTGCTGGACATCCGCCCTGCGGGCCGCTGGCCCGCGCAGTTTTTCTATTACGCGGGCGGCGTCCCCGCCGTGATGGAGGAGATTCGCTCCATGCTGCACCTGGACGTCATGACCGTTACCGGCAAGACGCTGGGCGAAAACCTGGAGGCGCTGCGCGCCAGCGGCTTCTACGGCCAATGCGAACGGTATTTGGCCCCCTGGAATCTGAAGCGAACGGACGTAATCCGTCCGTTCGACGACCCCATCGGCCGGGACGGCACCATCGCCATCCTACGGGGCAATCTCGCGCCCGAGGGCGCGGTCGTCAAGCACAGCGCCGTGCCCAGGGAGATGTTTCAGGCGACGCTGCGCGCGCGGCCCTTTGACAGCGAGGAAGAGGCCATCGCGGCGGTGCTTCGCCACGACATCCGCCCCGGCGACGCGGTCTTCATCCGCTACGAAGGGCCCAAGGGCAGCGGCATGCCGGAAATGTTTTACACCACGGAGGCGATTTCCTCCGATCCGGAGCTGGGCAGGTCCATCGCGCTCATCACCGACGGGCGCTTCTCCGGCGCGTCGAAGGGCCCCGCCATCGGCCACGTCAGCCCGGAGGCCGCCGCCGGCGGCCCCATCGCGCTCGTGGAGGAGGGCGACCTCATCCGTATCGACATCCCGAAGCGCGCGCTTTCCATCGTGGGCGCGCGGGGCGAGGCGCGCACGCCCGATGAAATGGAGCAGATTCTGGCGGAGCGCCGCGCGCGCTGGCAGCCGCGCGCGGCGAAGTATCAATCCGGCGTGCTGAAGCTCTTCTGCGAGCGCGCCGTGTCGCCCATGAAGGGCGGCTATATGGAATGAGTACGCCCCCGAACCCACGCGACGACCTCATCTTCGGTTCGATCTTCGGCGCCATCGGGCTCGCGCTGGCGATCACTCTTTATTCCGCTACGAAGGGCATTTCGAGGAGAGTATCGAGGACCGGCAACCCCGTCGCCGCCGCCATCCTCGCGCTCCCCCTCCTGGCCATCATCGTCCACTGGATTTCTTCCTATCGGAAAAAGCGTAACGCCTCGCTCGAATGGGTACAGCCCCCAAGCATGCCGGATGAAGAGCCGGAGGAAAGGCCGCCGATGCCATCGCTCGGCGTGCTGATCGAGAACATCGTCTTGCTCCTGCTCGCGTACGCCATACTGTTTCTCACCTGCCTGCCCGCTCAGCCAAACTGATAAATCCCCCGCGTTTTGGGCCCAGCCCGAAACGCGGGGGATTTTCATGCGCTTAAAAGACCAGATCCCCGGGCCGATAGCCCTCCGGCAGCTCTTCCTCGCTGACGAACCGGAAGCGCCCGTCGCGCAGCACCGGCAAAAAGACCTCGCAGGGGATTTTGGAAAACTCGCAGCCATAGCTGCTCGCGCCGAACCAGCCGCCCTCTTTTCCGCGCAGGTTCAGGTCGCGCGCGAACTTCGTGCGGTTCGAGCAGTCGTGCACCGCCAGATTCCAGCCCTCTTCGTCCGCGAGCCGCATGAGTTTAAGCGTCAGCTCCCGGCTCCAGATGGGCGAAATGTAGCCCAGCCGCGTGCAGTACAGGTTTTCGCCGTAGTAATTGTCGATGTTGTTTTCGTTCAGGTGCAGCTCCGCGCAGTTGATGAAGTCCAGCCCTGTGGCCAGGATCGCCTGCTTTTTTTGCAGGAAGGCGTCGAAGAATTCCGGCGTCATGGGCGTTTCGATGCCCACCTGCGGAATGTAGCGCTTGGCGGCGGCGATGCTTTCGATCACCCTGTCCGCACAGCCGGACGCGCCCAGGTTGAAGCGCAGCTCGTCCAGGCCCGCCTCGCCCAGCGCGCGCAGGTTCTCCTCGGTCGCAAGGGTACCGTTCGTATACAGGTGCTGGTGCACCCCCGCCGCCCTGAACCGGGAGATGATGCCGTAATACTTTTCAATCTCCATAAACGGCTCCAGGTAGACGTAGGAAATGCCGGTGGGCTTTGGGTGCACAGAGAGAAGCAGGTCGATGTCCTGCTCGTAAAACTTCGTGCCGCCGATCTCCCAGAGCCCCTCGCCGATCGGGGGCTGGCAGTCCATCTGGCCGTAGTCGTAGCAGAATTTGCAGGCAAGGTTGCATCGGTTTGTCTTGCGAATCGCGCTCAGTCCCGTGCCGAACAGGCACGAGCGGCAGCCCATCGGGAACCTGCGGTCGTCGCCCACGTAATACGTCCGGTTGCCGAGCGTCTTGAGGCCCTTGATCTCCCCCATCAGCTCCGCATGCCGGCGCTCGACCGCCGCCTCGATCTGCGCGAGGACTGCGTAGATGATTTCCTGCTGGCGCGTCAGGATTTCTTCCTCTTCCGGAAGCGCAGCAAAGAATTCAAACCACATCAGCGCGTCCTTCTTGGATATCTTCATGTCGTATCCTCCATCGGACGGACGAAAACCGTCCGCCTACAATTCTTTTATAGATATTGCATCGCCTGTACCGCTTTATAAAGGCTGTTCCTACAAGTTAAAAGCCATCTTCTTCGCGCCATCACTTTTTCTGCGCACGCCTTTCCGCGCGCCACGCCTGAATTTCGGCGAGCCGCTCGCCAAGGCGCGCCTCGTTCCCCTGCGCCGTGGGCACGTAGTAGCGCTTGCCCTCGAGGCTTTCGGGCAGGCACTGCATGAGAGCGATCTT
Organism: Beduinella massiliensis; assembly: GCF_900199405.1. Classification (NCBI taxonomy): domain Bacteria; kingdom Bacillati; phylum Bacillota; class Clostridia; order Eubacteriales; family Beduinellaceae; genus Beduinella; species Beduinella massiliensis. The sequence continues at coordinate 1,293,600 of NZ_LT963430.1, read as the reverse complement.
TTCCTCGGTGTCGTGCGCGTAGACGTAGCCCTCACCGTAGTGCAGGTCTGCCATGAGCTGCGTCGGGGCGTTGCGGATCACCAGGGGCACGGGCTCCGCGAGCATATTCTGCGCGTCCTGTTTCGCGGTCTCGTAAGCCACGTAGCAGGCGTTGCTCTTGGGCGCGAGCGAGAGGTAGACCACCGCCTGCGTCAGGGCGAGCGTGCATTCCGGCATGCCGATCATGTGGCACGCCTGATAGGCGTCCACAGCGAGCGCGAGCGCGCGGCTGTCCGCAAGGCCTACGTCCTCGCTGGCGAAACGGATGACGCGCCGGGCGACGTAGAGCGGGTCCTCCCCCGCCTCCAGCATGCGCGACAGCCAGTAGACCGCCGCGTCCGGATCGCTGTTTCGCATGGATTTATGCAGCGCGGAAATCAGGTTGTAGTGTTCCTCGCCGTTCTTGTCGTAGAGCAGGGACTTGCGGCTGACGCACTGGGAAAGCGTCTCCTTCGTCACGAGGGTGGAGCCGTCGGCGCGCAGTTCGCCGTTGAGCACCGCCATCTCCAGCGTGCTCAGCGCGGCGCGCGCGTCGCCGTTTGCAAAAGCGGCGATGGCCGCGAGCTGCTCGTCCGAAATCTCCACGCGCTGGTTGCCAAACCCGCGCGGGTCGCGAAGCGCGCGGCGCAGCAGCTGCGCCAGGTCCGGGGCGGAAAGCGCCTGCAGCACGAACACCTTGCAGCGGGAAAGCAGCGCCGCGTTCACCTCAAAGGACGGATTTTCCGTCGTCGCGCCGATGAGGGTGATGCTGCCCTTTTCCACAAAGGGCAGGAAGGCGTCCTGCTGCGCCTTGTTGAAGCGATGAATCTCGTCCACGAAGAGCAGCGTGCGCAGGCCCATCGCGCGCGCGTTTTCCGCGCGCTGCATGACCTCCTTGATCTCCTTGATGCCGCTGGTGACCGCGCTGAAGTCCACGAAGTTTGCCTTCGTGCGCCCGGCGATAATGCGCGCCAGCGTCGTCTTGCCTACGCCCGGCGGCCCCCAGAAGATCATGGAAGAGACCTGATCCTGCTCGATCAGCTGGCGCAGCACGCGCCCCTTTCCGATCAGGTGCTGCTGGCCGACGAATTCGTCCAGCGTCTGCGGCCGCAGGCGGCTCGCGAGCGGCGCGCTGCTCTTGCGGTCGTCAAAAAAGGACTGCTGCTCCATCTCCGTCCCTCCATCCCTTCATCTTAACCACTTAAAGAGCGGGTTTCTGTACACGTTCACGTCCGTCTTCGGGCAGAGCTCCTGGCAGCAAAAGCAGCGGATGCACCTTTGCATGTCCACGCGCGGGCGCCGGTTCTCATCCATCGAGATGGCGTGCGCCGGGCAGGCGCGAAGGCATGTACCGCAGCCGTCGCAGCTTTTATGGGTAAAGACGGGCCGCGGTTTTAAAAATGCCGGTATGTGCCCAAGCCACCACGCGCCGGAGAGCACGCCGCGCTTTTGCATGGGGATATCGAAGTCCGAAACCGCCAGCTCCTCCACCCGCGCGCCGACGACCTCCGCCGCCCCCAAAAGGCCCCGCCGCCTCGCCGCGCGCAGGGTCGTCACCTGTTCTGGAGCGATGCCGATCAGTTCAGCCGCCACCGCATCCGCCGCGTGCGGGTCGGGCGATGCGAGGATCGCGCCCACATGGCGCGGCCTGCCGCCGGACGGCCCCTCGCCCTCCATGGCCTCCACCGCGTCCAGCACGGCGAGCGCAGGGCGCGCGCAGGCGCACAGATCCAAGAGCATGTCCGAAAAATCGTCCACGTCCGGGTATCGGGCATGGTATTCCGCCTTGATCGTGCCGGGCACGAGGCCGAACAGGTTTTTCACGCAGCCGGTCATACCCGTGAGCCCGTGCGTCTTGAGCTTGCCGACGGTGATGATCGCGTCCGCGCGCGCCGCGCAGGCGAGCAACTCCAGCGAACGCGCGGCGTGCCCCTCGGGATAAGCCCGCGTGACGCTCGAAAAATCGTCGTTCAGCTCCGCCAGCCCCTCGTCCGCGATCGCGCGCATGCCGCAGGCGTCGTATACGCCGCGCAGAGCCCCGAGCGTGAAGGGGCCGCCCGGACTGTCCGCGATGACGGGCTGCGCGCCCGCCGCCCGGATTTCGCGGCAAAGGGCGCGCACGACCTCCGGGTGCGTGGTAGTTGCGCGCTCGGGCGCGCGTTTCATCAGCAGGTTCGCCTTGACCAGCACGCGCATGCCGGGGGAAGCGAACGCAGCCATGCCGCCGAGGGAGGAAAGCGCCTCGCGCACCGCGCGCTCCACCCGCTCCCGCTCGTAGCTCTCACAGGGAATGAGCGAAACCTTCGTCATAGCGTCTCCCCCAGCGCCCAGCGGCGCACGGCGTAGGCCACGCCCGCCTCGTCGTTCGAAAGCGTCCGGTGTACGCAGAGCGCCTTGATGGCCTCCGTCGCGTTGCCCATGGCCGTGGAATGGCCCGCGAAGGCGAGCATCGGGCGGTCGTTTTCCTGATCTCCGATGGCCATCACCTCGTCCGCCGTCAGGTGCAGGTAGGCGCTGATCTCCGCGAGCGCGCTGCCCTTGTCGATGCCCGCGGGCATGATCTCTATGTTGTTGGCCCAGGAGCTGGTGACGTCTACGCCCGCGATGCGGGCGATCTGCGCGCCGGCCTCCACAAGGCGTTCGGGCCGCCGCTCCTCGATGGCGACGAGCTTGATGACGCCCTCGTCCGCCGCGCGGCGAAGGGCCTCCTCGCCGTAATCGATGCGCACGATGCCGCGCCGGGCGAGCTGGTGGCTCCACTGCTCCTGCCAGCCCTCGTTCTGCGCCGGGCGCACGGTGACGAGGTGCCCGTCCTGAAAGCCGTTGATGATGAGGTTATGCGCCATCAGCACGTCGATCACGCGCTGGGTGGTCTTCCCCGCAGGCAGGCCATGGCGGGCGATGACCTGTCCCTGCGGCAGCGGGGCGCTGAGCAGGCGCGCGCCGTTGCAGCCCGCGATCCAGCAGTTCAGCCCCGCACTGCGCGCGAACTGGCTGCCATCCTCCATCATGCGCCCCGAGCAAATGACGACGGCGATGCCCGCGCGCTCCGCCTCGCGAAGGGCCTCCGCATTCTCCTCCGGCAGTTCCTGTCTGCTGTTCAGCAGCGTGCCGTCCATATCGACGGCCACCATGCGTATCGGTTTCATGAAACAACCCTTTCATACGTGTAAGGAATCAATACAGAAAAACGGGAACACAGCTTCTGCATTCCCGTTTATTATAGGCGCTTTACCGCACAGATTCAACACCGTAAATTCACGCGCACCCGAAAATAAGCCGGCGTCCGCGCCGCAGGCGGCGCCTAAAACGGCGCGTCAACCTCAAACGCCCGTCCGTCCAGGTAGGAAAGCGCTCCCCCTGCGTGCAGCTCCATTCGCGTCGCCCAAAGCTGCTGGCCGCGAACGCGCGCGCTGCGGTTGACTTCCCGCAGACCGTACTTGTCGTCGCCCACGATCGGGCAGCCGATGAACGCGAGGTGCGCGCGTATCTGGTGCGTGCGGCCGGTGATCAGTTCGACCGAAAGGCGCGAAAAGCCCCCCTCCGTCTCGATCACCCGGTATCCCGTCACGATCTTCTGCGCGCCGGGAAGCGGGCGCTCCACGACGCGCACCCGCGCGCGCTCCGCATCCTTTAAAAGATAAGCCGTGAGCACCGCCTCGCGCGGCTTGGGGCAGCCTACGACGCGGCAGGTGTACGTCTTGCGAATCGTTCGCAGGCGAAACGCTTCCTCCGCCGCCTCCAGCGCCTGGACGTCCTTGGCGAGCAGCAGCAGGCCGCCGGTCTTGTTGTCCAGGCGGTGGCAGAGCGAGAGCGCCGCTCCATCCCCGCCTTGCGCCGCAAGGTACCGGCGCGCGCGCAAAAGCAGCGTATCCCCGCCGCCCTCATCCGCGTCCACGCTGAGGCCCTGCGGCTTGTTCACGAGCAGTACGCGCGCGTCCTCGTAAACGACGTCAAGCTGCGGCGCGGACGTCTTCAGCGCGGCCTTAGGCAGGTAGACGCGCAGCAAATCGCCGCCCGAAACCGCATCCTCCGCCCCCAGGCGCACGCCGAGGCGCTTCACGTCGCGGCGCTTTAAGCACTCCTTCAACGCCCAGGCGGGCACGTCCGGCAGCGCCCGTGTCAGGAAGGCCGCCAGCGGCACGGACGCCTGTCCCTTAGGTACCTCGATCTCCATCGCATGCTCCTTTTCAGGGGCCGATATCCCGCCCCCGCTGCCTCTTCGTCCACTGTTTGGGCGTTCACAAGGCGCGTCCGGTCACTGCAGCATCGCGGCCATCTGCGGCGCCTCGCATACCCAGCGCGGCACGGTGTCGAGCATCGTGTGCAGCGCGCGCATCATCGTGCCGCCCGGCATGACCGTCACCCTGCCCGCGAGCACTGCGCGCAGCGCCTCGATGTCCGCGCCCTGCTTGATGAGCATGCGCAGCTCCTGCGCGCACTCCTCCGCGTCCTCTCCCGGGCGCAGCGCGCCGGACAGCGCCTGCGCCATCGCCCGCTGGGCGCACTCCTCCTCCGGCAAAATGCCCTGCATGCCGCCTACGATCTGCTCCGCCGTGAACGTGCCCAGCTCTGGGCGCATCCCGCACAGCACGGGCCTGGGATCGTAGAGCGCGGGATGCAGCAGCAGCACGCCGTCCTCGTAGTCCATGCAGTCAAAGCTCGCCCACAAGTACTGCTGGGCGAGGTGCTGCGCCTCCTCGTCGTGCTCGTCCGCGAGCAGCACCTGCGTGCAGAAAAGGCGCTGGGGCGTGCGGTCGTCCAGCGCGCCCGCGATGTACAGCGCCGCCGATACCGTCGCCTCAAACGAGAAGAGCCGCATGCGCACACCCGCGTGCTCCGGCCTCGCCATCGCCGCCGCAAGCGGGGCCGCCAGCGTGTCGTCCAGGCGGCAGACGGGTCTGCCCTCCTGCGTGCCCACGTCCGCCCACAGCCGCAGCGAAAGCGCCTGCGCGGCGCAAAGCTCCTCGTAATCCGAAAGGAGCACGCAGCCGTCCAGGATGAGCAGGCGTTCCACCAGTGCGTGCTCGCCCGCGGAGAGGCAGTCCGCCTGCCGCTCCAGCGCGCGCAGCACCGCGCAGCGCGCCTCCTGCTCCTGCTGGGCGCGCAGCGGCTTTTTGTTAACGGCCTGCCAGCACTGCTCGATGGTGCGCCAAAGCTCCTGCGCGCTTCGCCCCTCAAATGCATCCCGGCGCACGGGCCGCATCGATGCGACCGCCCGCTCAAAGCGGCTCTTCTGCGCTCTTTCCAAGGTTCGCTCCGACCACTCCGCGTCGGGCATGTCTCCATTCCTGAACAAACAGCTTTCCCCCATTCCGCCCCGCCGCCCGTGAAGGAAGCGGCGTACGCCATATCCCTCCATGGGAAGTTTCGGCAGTTTTCCCCCCAGCGCGCGAAGGGGCTGCCCTGCGCCTCACGCAAAGCAGCCTCTTCCAATCTCTTTCGTGCTTACTCGACCGGTACGACCCAGCCCAGGGTATCCGGCTCCGTGCCGTACTGGATGCCCGTCAGGCGGTCGTAGAACTTCTGTGTGAGCGTGCCGATTTCGCCGCCGGAAATCTCGATCTCGCGGTCGTTCCACATCAGACGGCCAACCGGCGATACGACGGCCGCCGTGCCGGTGCCAAACGCCTCTTCCAGCTCGCCCCGTGCGGCTGCGTCGAAGACGTCCTGCACCGTGATGCGCCGCTCCTGCGTGGGCACGCCCATCTCCTGCGCGAGCTTGAGGATGCTGTCGCGCGTGATGCCGCCGAGGATGCTGCCGTTCAGCGGCGGTGTGACCAGCGCGTCCTTGAACTTAAAGAACATGTTCATGGAGCCGACCTCTTCGATGTACTTGTTCTCGCGACCGTCCAGCCAGAGCACCTGCGAATAACCCTTCTTTTCAGCCAGGTCGCCCGCGAGAATCGAGGCCGCGTAGTTGCCGCCCGTCTTTGTAAAGCCCACGCCGCCGCGCACCGCGCGCACGAGCTCGCTTTCCACGTAAATGCCGACCGGCGCGAGGCCGTTTTCGTAGTACGCGCCGCTGGGCGAACAGATGATGAAAAAACGGTAGGTGCGCGACGCGTGCACGCCGAGCATGATGTCGGTGGCGATCATCGTCGGGCGAATGTACAGCGAAGTGCCGGGCGTGGAAGGAACCCAGTCCGCGTCCGCCTTGAGCAGCTCCATCAAGCCCGCCATGGCCTGCTCGATCTCGATCTGAGGCATGCACAGGCGCTCCGCCGAACGGTTCATGCGCGCGAAGTTGTCGCGCGGGCGGAAGAGCTGCAGGCCGCCGTCCTTACGCCGGTAACACTTCATGCCCTCGAAAATCTCCTGGGAATAGTGGAACACGACCGTACCGGGATCCATCACGAACGGGCCGTAGGGCTTGACTTCCGGGTCGTGCCAGCCCTGCTCGGGGTTATAATCCATGACGAACATGTGATCCGTAAAGATCACACCAAAGCCGAGCTTCGATTCGTCCTGCGGTTTTTCCTTGGGGTGCTGCGTCAGCGTCACGCGTACCGGTACCATGACCATCCCTCCATGCTTCTTTGGCAGTGACAGCGCTTTATTGTTATCGCCGTCTATTGTACGCTCACCGCGCCCGCGCTGTCAAGTCGCAAAGCCTTCCAAATCGGCGCTCAGCCGATGCGCTCCATGCTGCGGGGCACGCACACGAGCAGGATGACGCCGCCTACGACGAACATCGCCATCACCGCGAGCACGCCGTAGTTGGCCACCCCCGTCGCCTGCGCCACGACGCCGAAGAGCGCCGGGCCCACCACGGCGGAAAACTTGCCGAACACGTCGAAGAAGCCGAAGAACTCATTGGAGCGCTCCTGCGGGATGATCTTGCCGAAAAAGCTCCTGGAAAGCGCCTGAATACCGCCCTGCGCCGTGCCCACCAGCACCGCGAGCACGAGAAAATCGCGAAGCGTCGCGAGCCTGAAGCCCACCACGCACACCAGCAGATAGGTCGCGATGCCCACCAGAATCATCGTGCGCGCGCCCAGGCGGCTCGCGAGCTTTCCATAGAGGATGGCGAACGGAAACGCGACGATCTGCACGATGAGCAGCACCAGCATCATGTCCATGCTGCCCAGATGGCACGAATCTCCAAACACCGTCGCCATGTGGATGATCGTACCCACGCCGTCGATGTAAAAGAAGTAGGCGATCAGGAACATCAGCACCGCGCGGTGGCCCGCGATGTCCCGAAGCGTGCGGCCCATTCGCTCAAACGTCTGATGAAAAAGATTGCCTTCCCGCTCGACGTAGAACCTCTGCTGCACGTTTTTCAGCATCGGCACGGTGAACCCCAGCCACCAGACGGCCGTCAGCAGAAACGAGAAGCGTGTGGCCAGCTCCGCCGAAATGCCGATTTTTTCTCCAAACTGGATGAGCAGCAGCGCTGCGACCAGCGGGATGGTCGAACCGCCGATGTAGCCCAGGCCATAGCCATAGGTGGAAACCTTGTCCATGCGCTCCGCGGTCGTCACGTCGTTCAGGAAGCCGTCGTAAAACACGCACGAGCCGTTAAAGCCCAGCGTGCTCAAGATGTAGAAGGCGAGCATCAGCTTCCAGTTTCCCGTAAATGCGAGCAGCGCCGTGCCCGCGACGCCCACCAGCAGAAAGAAGGTAAACAGCTTTTTCTTATATCCGCGCAGGTCGCCCAGCGCGCCTAAGAACGGCGCGCATACGGCACAAAGGAGCGTGCCGATGCTGGTGGCGTATCCCCAATACGCCGTCGCATCCACGTCCGCGACCCCGCTGCCCTTGGCGACGGTCTTGAAAAAGATCGGCAGAATGATGGCCGCGATGATGGCCGACTGTGCGGAGTTCGCCCAGTCGTAAAAAATCCAGCTTTTTTCCTCCCGGGTAAAGTGCTTCAACATGTGTTTTCTCTCCCCTTCTGTTCGTTAACCCCTTTCATTATACGGGATAAACGGACGGGGAGGAAGGAAATTTTGACAAAATCCGTGTAAAATCTACTCCGAACAGACAAAACGCGCGCGGAACGTTCCCGTTCCGCGCGCGCCCTCACAGCGCCCTGATAAACTTATAGGAGGTCCTTTGAAAGCCTTCCCGCTCGTAAAAGCGGTGCGCGCCTTCCCGCGCAAAATTCGAGGTGAGCTCCGCCAGGCAGGCGCCGTGCTCCCCCGCAAAGCGCAAGGCGTATGACAGCAGCGCCTTTCCGAACCCGCGGCCGCGGCAGGACGGGGCGACCACCAATTCCTGAATTTCTGCGATCAAGGCCGCATGGTGCAGTTGCGGTGCGATTCGAAGGTGGACATACCCCAGCGCTTCTTCGTCAAAGAGCAGAAAAATGTGATCGCCCCGTGCGCCCAGCAGGGAGCGGTATGTCTCGCAAAAGGTCTCTCTGGGAAGCGTCGCTTCTTCCAGCTCGCAGGTCAGGCGCCAGACCGCCTCTTCATCCTTTAAATGCGCCGGTTCGATTCTCATCCGCGTATACCCCTTCCGCCATTCGGCATCGCGTGGCTACAGCTCGAGCCGCTCCACCCGCTCCATCCCCAGCGCGCACAGCGCATCGACCGCCTCCTGCCAAAGGTCCGTCTCCGTAAGCCTTTTGGGGGCGTGGGCATCCACGCCGATGATCGCCCGGCACCCCATAGCGGCGGCGATTTCCCAGAACCTTTCGTGCGGATAGCCCTCGATGCCGCGCCTGCGCTGGGCCCGAAGCCCCGCAAGGTTATACTCGAGCGGCAGGCGCAGGGCGTTTGCCGCCTCGCACAGCGCGCGGGCGGCCGCGGCGCAGGTTCGGTCGAACGCGCCGTAGCCCAGCATGAACAGGTCCGGGTGCGCAAGGTAGGCAAAGAGCCCCGTCTCCATGCCCGCGACGGTTCGCTTGACGTACCTGCGAACGTCGCCTGCGTCGCGCGGGTAGCCGAAGTAGATGCCCGTCTCGTCGCTCAGGTCGTAGTGGCTGCCGAGAATCGCGTAGTCGACGCCCTTTGCCTGCATCGTATCGCGCAGCCAGGGAATGTAATCCGGGAAATACTCGCACTCCAAACCGAGCAGCACGTCGATTTGACCCACGTATGCCGCCCGCAGCGCGCGCACGCTCCTTACATACCCATCCAGTTCGCGCACGGTCATGCGCATGCCGGAGACAAAGTCCGTGCGGTACGGCCAGGGCGTATGATCGGCAAAGCCCAGGACGTCAAAGCCGCCCTCGATTGCCGCGCGCACGTAATCGTCGTCCCGCCCGCTCGCGTGCATACAGCGCGCGGTGTGGGTGTGATAGTTCGCCTTCATACCTTCCTCCCGGTCAGTTCCTCGAAAAGACGCACGCACCGTCCTTGTACGTCGAAAGCACCTGTATGCGGCGCATCTGCTCGCGCGGCGTCTTCAGAGGGTTTTCCGAAAGCACGACGAGGTCTGCGCGCTTGCCCGCCTCGATCGTGCCCTTCGTGTCCTCTTCAAAGTACTGGTATGCGGCGTTTCGCGTAAGCCCCAGCATCGCTTCCCAGGCGTCGAGCCGCTGATCCGCCCCCAGCGTGACGCCGCTGCGGGTTACGCGGTTCATGGCGCAGTAGAGCACGTCCACCATGTCCGGGGGCAGCACGGGCGTATCCATGTGCAGAGTAAACGGCAGTCCCGCCTCAAGCGCGGACTTTGCAGGGCTGATGCGCGCGGCGCGCTCCATGCCGAAGTTTTCGACGTGCGTATCGCCCCAATAGTACGTGTGCGCCACGAAAAAGCTGGGCAGGATACCCTTTTCTTTCATCCGGGGCAGTTGATCCACGCGCACGAGCTGCGCGTGGATCATCACGTCGCGGCAGTCCGTCGGCTCTTCGTGCGCCCGGATAAACTGCTCCGCCGCCGCGTCTCCGTTGCAGTGGCAGAGCAGCTGCGCGTGCGCGGCGTGCGCGCCCCTGACGAATGCCTTGACCTGCGCGTCATCGTAAATCGGATAGCCCGTGTATCCCGCCTCGCCAACGCTATAAGGTTTCGTCATCCAGGCCGTTCTTCCCTGCGGGGAGCCGTCCAAAAAAATCTTGTATCCGCCGATCTTGAGGCCATTTTGGTAGGTTCCAAAATACTCGGCGTTCCGGTGCAGCAGCTCAGGGCATTCCTTCATGTCTATGTACGCCACCACGTCCATCTTGAGCTTTGCGGCCTCCAGCACGTCCATCTCCTGCTCCTTGGCGATCCCCTCCTGCGCGGTGGTGATGCCATAGGACAGGTAGATTTCCTGCGCGCGAACCATCAGGCGCTCCATCTCCGCGCGGGACGCGCCCGGAATCCTGCCGCCAGCCGCCATGAAAGCCTTTTCCTCCAGATACCCGTCGGGCGTACACCCGTCTTCCTCGCGCCCGATGACGCCCCCGGGCGGGTTCGGCGTCTCCGGCCCCAGGCCCAACGCCTTGAGGGCCTGCGTGTTCGCCACGCCCATATGCCCGCTCGCGTGCGAGATGAGCACCGGGTTGTCCGGCAGCGCCGCGTCCAGCACCTTCCGGTTCGGATGCGCGTGTTCCTCCAGAAAATTGTGGTCATAGCTGAACCCGATAACCCAGGCGCCGGGCGCCGTGTTCATGCGCGTCTTGTAATCCAGCAGCATTTTCTGAATCTCCGCGAAGGAACGCGCCTGCGTCAGATTTACAAAGCGCAGGGAATTGGCGAAGTTGACGATGTGGCTATGGGAATCGATAAACGCCGGAATCAGGCAGCGCCCTTTCAGGTCGACCTCCTGCGCGCCCGGCGCGGCCTTTTCGCGCGCCTCCCGAAGCGTACCGACATGAGCAATATTTCCGCCGCGCACGAGCACAGCCTGCGGCGTCTCTCTCTCCGGTCCGCCGCCTGCCATGGTTACGATATCGCCGCCATAAAAAAGGACGTCCTGCATCCAAATAACCCCTTTCTTCGTCCTCGGATTTTTACCTATTGTAACACGGTTTATTCGCCTTTGCTGCAGGAAAGCGCCAAAATCAGAGCCGTGCGCGTCTCAAAACCGTGCTGTCCGCGTCTAAACCGCAGTGGACGCTCGAAAGAAAAAGCAGGCGAAGCGGCGGCTTGCGCCGCCCTTTCGCCTGCTCACAAAAACATGGCCTGCAGATACGTCTTGCCGCGCTCTGTCCTGAAGACGTTTGCCCCGGCCTTTTCCACCGCTTCCCGGCTCATGTTTTCTTCCAGTGCGTTCACGAGAAAGTCCGCTTCCACGAGGATCTGCAAATCTTCGTCCCGCTGCTCGCCGTAGGTATGGTGGTGCGCGATCAGGTAGCACACCCGCTCCACGAGCTCTGGGTCGTAATCCAGCCGGCCGAGGATTTTACGGGCCGCATCGGGGCCCTCTTCTTCCTGATATTCGCCCGCGCTGGAGCCGTACTTTTCAAGGCTGGGCCGGATTCCCACGTCGTGCATGATCGCGGCGATCTGCAAGATCTCCTGATCGCGCTCGTTTAGGCCCTCCGCCTCACCGATGACCTTGGCAAAGGCGTACACCTTCAGGAAATGGTGCACGCGGTGCGGCACGCCCCGCTCGTAATCCACCATTTGGGATACGATCGTTCCAATCGGATGTTTCATGCGCTCTCCTTTCCCCGCCCAGGGCGGTTCGAGCTGCCAACAGAAAGCCAAATGCATCCACTTCGGCTTTCGGGCGCAGTATAGCACAGGTTTGCAGATTTGAAAAGGGCATTCCTGCATTCTCGTCATCAAAGCGCCCGAACCGCCCGCATATTTAGGCAATTTTTCGGTTTTCTCCGCATCCTTTCCCTTATTTCCGGTCGAAATTTTTCTTTCCTTTTCCGCCCGCGCCCATTATAATAGAAAGAAATCCCGCCGCATAAGCATCAAAAGGAGGCAGCTTTATGGCCTTTTCCTTGCCCGTATACCGCGCGCCGGACTTTTCCGCGCCCGTGCTTTCTTCCGCGCCTGACGTTCAGACCGCCCCCGCCCCACGGGACGGCGTCGTGCCCGAGGGCTACCACGCGACGACGATCTTCCCCGAATACTTCCGCGTGGGCGGCGTCTTTACCCTCGCCCGGGAAAGCCGCATGGACTGCGTGGCCGTACTCGAGTCCGACGGCTCCATCGCGGTGCGCGAATTCCGCAACGTAAAGGCCGGGGACGCGGTCGTCCTGGGACGCACGGAGGACGGCAGCGAGGGCATTTTCGTGCACACGGACGGCTTTGCGGGCCCGCAGACGGGCGCTGCGGAGCCCTTCTCGTTTCGTCAAAACCGTTCGCGCGAGACGGCCTATTCCTGCGATTACGACCGCCTGTACGAGCTGCTGCGCTACGAGCGCGACCACGGAAGGATCCTCTGGGTGCTGGGGCCCGCCTGTTCGTTTGACTCCGACGCCAGAAACGCCATGGCCTCCCTGATCGATCGGGGGCTGTGCCATGGCCTGCTCGCGGGCAACGCCCTGGCCACGCACGACCTGGAGGGCGCGCTGCTCCGCACAGCCCTGGGGCAGGACATCTACACGCAGGTCGCCGCGCCCGGCGGGCACTATCACCACATCGATGTGCTCAACAAGGTGCGCGCCTGCGGTTCGATTCCCGCCTTTATTAAAACCTACGGCATCCGGGACGGCATCATGAACGCCTGCGTGCAGCGTGACGTCCCCTTCGTGCTGGCCGGCTCCATTCGAGACGACGGCCCCCTGCCTGAGGTATATGGCGACGTCTACCGCGCGCAGGACGCGATGCGCGCGCTGCTGCGCGAGGCCACGACCGTCATCTGCCTGGCGACGCAGCTTCACTCCATCGCTGCCGGCAACATGACGCCCTCCTTCCGCGTGGTGGACGGCGCGGTGCGGCCCGTATACCTCTACTGCGTGGACATTTCGGAATTCGTCGTGGGCAAGCTGCGCGACCGCGGCAGCCTGGCCGTCAAGACGTTCGTCGCCAACGCGCAGGACTTCCTCGTCAACGTCGAACGCGGCACGCGATGAACGGCCGTAAGGACAGTATATGCGATTCCCCGCACCCGGATGCCGGATGCGGGGAATTTCGTATCGCCGGGCGCTTACGCCTTCTTCCGTACGACGGGAATCCAGATTTCGCTCACGTAATCGTCCGCGTCCATGTCGCCCATCGAGTACCACTCGATGTTGACGCCCTCCGCCAGGTCGTACTCCGGATTATTCGGCAGCCATTCGGTGAAGATCTGCCGGTTCAGGCGCTGCAGCGAATCGGGCAGCGCGCCCACGCCCTTGAACTTCACCCAGGTGTGCGGCGCGATGGTGCGAAGCACGAACCCGTCCGGCACAGGCGTGCCCGGCTCGTAGAAGTTCCCGATCAGGTACGCAAAGTCGGTCTTGCCCGCCTCGTCGAGGCAGACGCCGAGGCAGCCCGGCACAACGCCATGCAACCCCCGCTTGCAGTACTCATCCCAATATTCAGGAATCTGCCCGAACGCGCTGTCGTAGGCAAAGCGCCGCTCCATGCCGACGACCGTGATCTCTCCCAGGTTTTCGATGCTGTAATCCATGATTTTACCTCCCGTCAACGTGACCTGTATTTGAAGGGGATTCAAATAGCGCAGCTGCGCCCGCGTCCGCTTCGCCGCCGAGGGCGTGATGCCGTGAAACCTGCGGAACGCCTTTTGAAAGCTCTCCGGCGTCTCGTAGCCATACCGCAGCGCCACGTCGAGCACCTTCGCGTTCGTGGCCTGAAGCTCCTGTCCCGCGGCCGAGAGGCGGCGCTGACGGACGTACTCCGATACGGTCATGTCCGTCATCATCGTAAACATCCGCTGCAGGTAAAACGGCGAGAAGGAGACCTGCCGGGCGATGACCGCGATGTCCAGGTCGTCCTGCAAATGCGCCTCCACGTAGCGAAGCATTTGATTGATACAGCGTATCCACTCCATTTGTTTCCCTCCCTTCACCGGTATCTTAACAGATGCCGACAGGCGTTTCCGGTCTTTCTCTGCGGCGTTTTGTCCGATCCCTCATATCAGGCTTCTTTCATAATCCCGAACGTAATAGCGGATGTTCGTCCGGCCGCGCGTGACGATCTCATGCCCTTCCTCCATGAGCAGCTTTCTCTGGCGCTCGATGCCGCCGGGGTACTTGGGGTTGAGTTCGCCGTTCGCCTTCAGCGTGCGCCAGTAGGGCGTCTTGTCCGCCGTCCTCTGCTCGCTCGCCCATGCGGCGATGGCGACGAATGCGCCTGCGGTGATGGGCTCCGTGAAGTCCGCGCCGTTTTCCCGGGCAAAGCGCTCACGGATGCGCCCCACGGTCGTCACCCTGCCGAACGGCACCTCGCGCATCGCCCGGTCGTAGGCCATGGGCGGCGCGAAGTACATGCGTTCTCCCCCATACCTTTGTATCGTCTTTTCGTCGGTCACGATCTGCATCCTGGGCATGCCCTTGTCCTCCCGGAGCATGGCGTTAAAGTCCTTTTGATCCTCGTTTGCCATTTGCTTTTCCCTCCTTGACGCAAGAATAGCGGTTTTTGCGCCGGGATGCAATGAGACGGTTCGGATTTCTTTTTGCACTCAGGAATCCTGCATCACCACAAACGAATCGAAGTAACGCTCCTGAAAGCAGACCTGCCTGAGAATTTCCGCTTCTTCAAACGACGAGCCCTCCGGCGCGACGACCCACTTGTCCTCCACGTCGTCCCTTCGGCAAATGACCGCGATCACGGGCCCTGTGAAGACCGCCACCGGCTCGCTTACGCCAAGGATGTACGCGTCCTGCCAATCCCCGTCCGGTGCCATGGTGCCCTCTACGTACCCGTAATTCACCGGATAGTACAGATCCGGGTGCTCCGGATGATACGTGCCCATGGGCCGGTCTACCGTCACGGTGACGATGCGTCCCAGCGCGCCCTTAACGGCATCGACCTGCATTTGACTCCCCCTTACCCGTATTTTCTATGCCCGCTCTGCGAGCGTCACGTGCACCGTGTCGCCCGGCTGCTTGCCGATGGCGGCGCGGATGTCCTTGCGAAGCCCGATGATATGCCCGTGCGTACCCATGCGCACCACGCTTCCGTCGTATGGGACGCCGTCAAACGTCGCGCGCACCTTGACACGCCCCCTTCCAAACGCCTCGCGCACGTCGAAGGGAATCTCCACATAAGCTCCGTCGATGCCCTCTACCTTTTGAATCACCGCGTCGAACACATAGGTCCGTCCGTTCATGAAAGCCCCGCCTCTTCATAAATTTCCGACGCATCCCTTGAAAGCGCGCGCACGTGCGCAAGATGCTCCCGCGCCGCGCGCGCCTCCCCCGCGTCGTAAGGATAGCCTGTCCGTCCGGCGATCTCCTCAGCCATACCGTCCACGAGATCGCACATCGTGAACGTCGCATTCCAGAGCGCCTGTTCTTCCGCCGCGGCGTAGGTTGAAAGATATGCCCGCCAGGTCTCTTCCGGCAAAAAGCGGCTCAGGTACTTGCCGGACTTGCCGGGGCTCACGGAAAAGCGCGTGTCCAGCCCCACCTTCCACGTGAGCAGCCGGGCGAGCATCGGGCGCACGTGCAGATTCAGCATGTCCATGACGTAGGACAGTTCGCCGCGCCACAGGCCCTTGGCTACGTTGTTCGTGCACCACCAGAATTCATTGCAGCAGCAGGCGAACTGCTCCGCCGTAAAGGGACGCACCCAGAAGGCCGCGTCCGTCTCGCGGCTTTGCTGCGGCAGGCATCCGTCCTTGTCCAGCAGGACGCGGAACGCCCCATCCCCTGCGATTTCCGCAAGCGCGCCCTTCCAGGTGCATACGTGCAAATCCAGCCGATTGCCGTCCGCAAGCTGCATCAGCCAGCCGTAGCAGTTTTCCACGTCCGACGGCGCGTCCGGGTTCTCCTCGGGATACTGCATGTATAGCCGCTCGCCGAAACGGTCGATCCAGCGCCGGTCCTCGCGAAAGGAGCGCGTCTCCCCCACGACGTAAATCACGTCGTAATCCTGAAATAGGTCGCGCGGCGCGTTGGGGTTCGTGCGCGAACCCTGCAAAAACGCAGCCCGAATGCGCGCATCCTCCTGTGCGGTCCGAACGATCAGGTCTAGCATCTGCTCCTCGTTTCGCATGGAAGCGCCTCCTTAGTCCATCCACTGTACAGGCTGCTCCCGCATGATCTCCGCATACCGAAAGCATGCCGGGTCGTGATCGTTGATCATGCCGCAGGCCTGCAGGTGAGAATAGACGGTGATGGAGCCCATGTACTTAAAGCCTCTGCGCTTCAGATCCTTGCTGATCGCGTCCGAAAGCTCGTTTCGCGCGGGCACGCCCTCCAGCCTGTGCGCGGGATATACCCGCATTTTCCCCTCCGTGAATCCCCAGAGGTAGCGGTCGAATGTGCCGAACTCCTGCGCAATGTGCGAAAAGCAACGCGCATTTCCGATTACCGCGCGAATTTTGGAGGCTGATCGGATCATACCCGGCTCCTCGAGGATGCGCAAGACGTCCTCTTCGTCAAAAGCAGCCACGCGCTCGAAGTCAAAATTCGCAAAGCACCTGGCGAAGACGGCGCGTTTTTTCAGCATCATCAGCCAGTTCAGCCCGCACTGCATGGATTCCATGAGCAAAAATTCAAAATGCTTGCGGTCGTCGTGTACGGGCGCGCCCCATTCCGCGTCGTGGTAAGCCTCCAGAATATCCCCATCGCGGCACCAGCCGCATTTTTCCCTCTTCTCCACCGCATATTCCTCCCGTCGTCTTTAAAAGCATTGTAGCATACCGCGCGCTTTTACGAAAGAACTTTCGCGCGCCGCATGGAGCAGCGCAAAATTGCTCGAATTTTTCTTTATACAAAAAATCCTGTCACAATCGGCGCATTCGCGCGTCTAATTCTTATGGAGGTGAAAAAAATGAACGATTTCCATCAAGACCTAACCCTCGCGGAGCAGGCAGCCTCGGGCGATCGTGAGGCGCTGGAGGTTCTGCTCTCCGGCGTGCAGGACCTGATCTTTAACCTTTCCCTGCGCATGCTGGGCACCGTGCAGGACGCGCAGGACGCCTCGCAGGAGATTCTGCTCAAGGTCATGACGCACCTGTCTTCCTACCGGGGGGAAAGCGCCTTTTCGACCTGGACCTTCCGCATCGCGGCCAATCACCTGCAAAGCTATCGCCGGTCGATGTTTTCGCAGCGCCCGCTCAGCTTTGAGGTGTACGGCTACGACATCGCCAACGGCCGCGCGCAGGACGTGCCCGACCTGACGCAGGGCGTGGATCACGCGCTGCTGGAGCGCGAGCTCAAGCTCTCCTGCACCAACGTCATGCTGCAATGCCTGGACGCGCCGAGCCGCCTCGTCTTCATTTTGGGCACGATGTTCCGGCTCGACAGCCGCGTCGCGGGCGAGGTCCTCGGCATGACGCCGGAGGCGTACCGGCAGAAGCTTTCTCGCGTACGCAGGAAGATGTCCGAATTTCTCGCAGGCTACTGCGGCCTTTCCGGCACGGGCATGTGCTCCTGTGCGCGCCGCGTAAACTACGCCATCGCCAGCCATCGCATCCGTCCGGACGCGCCGGAATACACCCAGATGGACGAACGCGGCGCGCTCATCGATTCCTTCACCGACGCCATGGAAGAGCTGGACGACGCTTCGCGCGTGTTTGCCTCGCTCCCCTGTTACCGCAGTGCTCCGCAGGTGCAAAAGTGGATCGAGGACCTGCTGCGCGGCGGGCAGTTTGAGACGATCCTAGACGCAAAAGCCTGAACCGTTTCTCGAAAGGATGACATGTATGTGCGATCATCAGATCCTTCCCTTTTTAATTGCCCTTAAGGAAAACAACAGCCTCGAATGGATGCATCAAAACAAGGCGTGGCAGCGCGAGGCCGCTTCGCAATTTGAGGCGCTGCTCCAAGGCATCGTCAGCGATCTCGCGAAGAGCGAACCGGCCCTTGCCTCGCTGAACGCCAAGGATCTCGTCTTCCGCATGAACCGCGATACCCGCTTTGGGCGCGACAAGTCGCCCTACACGCCCGCCTTTCGGGCGCATATCTCCCCCGCGGGCCGCGCGCCGGTGCCGGTCGGGTATTACCTGTGCATTGCGCCCGGCGCGAGCTTTCTGGGCGGCGGGCTCTTCGCCTCCATGTTTCAGGACGCGACGCGGCGCATCCGGGACGCCATCTGCGCAGACGGGGCCGAATTCGAGGCGATTTTGAAAACGCCCGATTTTGCGCGGCGCTTCACGCTTTCGGGCGAGCGGCTGAAGAACGTGCCGCGCGGCTACGACGCCGCGCACCCGCAGGCCGAGTACCTGAAGTTTAAAAGCTGGTACATCGAAGCTCCCATAAGCGACGAAGCCCTGTGCGACCTACACGCCTTCCGGGAACAGGCGGTGCAGGGTTTCCTCTGCATGCGCCCCTTTAACGCCTTTTTGAACGGCGCGCTGGACGGTTTTCAAATGCCGGAGCGCCCCTCCAGATAACCTCAGGTCCACAGAAGCTGTGGGCCTTCTGGTCATCGGCAAAGCCGACGGGGCTCGTGCAAAATGAAGGTTCATTCTGTACGGCGGTCACAAGGAATATTTTCCTCCGAAGATGCTGCACACTTGACTGCGGAAAACGCCCCGTCCGCCCTTTAAAGCCGGTCGATATGATTTTATATGAAGGGGAAGGTTCCCCTTTATGCATCTCCTCTCACACGACGATGCTTTACTGGTCGTCATCAGGTCCACAAAAGCTGTGGGCCTTGCTTTTTTCTATCTATTTTTTGTTGTTTTGGTTTTTCACTCTATCCTTTCTCTCAAAAATCAGTATAATAGGAGGCGTATTTTAAAGGCGGCCCGTTCGCCGCCCGGAAACAGCGATGGAGAGGAAGATGGAGGTAAAGAAAGGTGTACCAATGCAAATGGCTCTTCGGAATCATGGACAAGCGGTACCACAAGCGGCATCTGCTCGCGCTTCTGATCTCGGCCGTGACGAGCGTCATGTTGCTCATCAATCCCGCGCTGACCTCGAAGCTCGTGGACCAGGTCATCGTAGCCCAAAATCCGGAGCCGCTGCTGGGGCTGCTCATGGCAATGCTGGGCTTCAAGGTCCTTCGGGAGTGCCTGCGCTATTACATGGTCGTATCGCTTGAGACGACCTCGCAGAACACGCTGTTCAACCTGCGCCAAAGGCTGTTTGAAAAGCTGCAGTATCAAGACATGCATTTCTTCGGCCGCTACCGCACCGGCGACCTGATGACCCGCCTCACCGCGGACATGGACTGGTGCCGTCACTTTCTTTCCTTCATGGACTATCAGGTCGTGGACTGCGTCTTCATGTTCGTCTCCACCCTGATCTATTTCTTCATCGTGAGCTGGAAGCTGACGCTCGCGCTCTTTCTCGTCACGCCCCTGCTCATGCTCATCACCAAGCTGTACTCCAGCCGCGTGCGGCCGAAGTTCATGGACATGCGCGAGCGCCTTTCCGAGATGAACACCGCCGCGCAGGAGAACATCGCCGGCACGCGCGTCGTCAAGGCCTTCGCCCGCGAGGACTATGAAAGGGAGCGCTTTGACGCGCGCAGCAGCGCTTTTCGCGACGCGAACCTCGACATCAACAAGATGTGGCTCTCCTTTTACCCGTTCATCGAACTGCTCGCCAACCTCATGACGCTCATCACGCTGTTTCTGGGCGGATTCTTCATCATCCAGGGAGAGCTGACGCCCGGCGAGCTCACGATCTTCACCAGCCTGAGCTGGGCGCTCTCCAACCCCATGCGCAACCTGGGCAACCTCATCAACGACCTGCAGCGCTTCACCACCAGCGCGGACAAGGTCATGGAGGTTTACTTCTCAAAACCCGGCATTCAGAATAAGCCCGCCGTTCAAGACCGCCCTGCGGTGCAGGGGGGCGTGACGTTTAACCACGTCGGCCTCTCCTTTGGCAAGGTACCGGTCTTAAGGGACGTCAGCTTTCACGTAGACCCTGGCCAGACGCTGGCGATCATGGGGCCCACGGGCTCCGGCAAGACGACGCTCATACAGCTCCTGAGCCGCTTTTACGACGCGAGCAGCGGAAGCGTGCTCGTGGATGGGGTGAACGTAAAGGACTGGAAGCTCGACCAGCTCCGCCGGGCCATCGGCACCGCCACGCAGGACGTCTTCCTCTTTTCCGACACGGTGGAAGGCAACGTCGCCTTTGGCAATCAGGAGCTCACGCTGGACGAGGTCAAGGCCTTCGCCCGCTATGCCGACGCGGACGGGTTCGTGGAAAAAATGCCCGAAGGCTATGACACGATCGTCGGCGAGCGCGGTGTGGGGCTGTCGGGCGGCCAGCGTCAGCGCATTGCGCTGGCCCGCGCGCTGGCGATGCGGCCCGCGATCCTCGTCATGGACGACACCACCTCCGCCGTGGACATGGAGACGGAGCGCTATATTCAGGAGCAGCTGCGAAACCTCCCCTATGCCTGTACCAAGATCATCATCGCACAGCGCATCTCCTCTGTGCGTGACGCCGATTTGATTCTCGTCCTCAAGGACGGCGAAATCGTGCAGCGCGGCACGCACGAGGAGCTCTCGCGACAGCCAGGCTACTACTACGAAACCTACGCGCTGCAAAACGACCTGCCGGCGGACGCGCTGGCCCAGGAAAGGGGGATCTGCTGATGGCGCGCAATAAGTTTGACGTCGACGAAAATCTGGAATCGCCGTTCAGTTTTTCCCATCTGAAGCGCGCGATGAAGTACATCGGCAAGCACCGCGCCTACATGCTGCTCGCGCTCCTGCTCAGCGCCCTGGCCAGCGTATCCAGCCTTTTTGTGCCCAAGCTGATGGAATGGGTGCTGGACGACGCGGTGCCCAACAAGGACGTCGGGCTGCTGCTTCGCCTTGCGGGCGCGTTTACCGGCATCATCGCCGTCGTCATCCTCTTCACGACCGTGCGCTCGCGCATCATGGCGCACGTGAGCCAGGAGATCATCTACGACATCCGCAAGGACCTGTTCAGCCACCTGCAAAAGCTGCCCTTCAGCTATTACGACAGCCGCCCGGCAGGTAAAATTCTGGTGCGCGTCATCAACTACGTAAACTCGGTGAGCGACATCCTCTCCAACGGCATCATCAACGTGATCCTGGAGATCATCAACATCGTGTTTATCATCTGCTTCATGTACGCGACCAACGCCTTGCTCGCCACCATCATCGTAGCCGGACTGCCCTTCTTCGCCGCGGTCATCCTCTACCTCAAGCCGCGCCAGCGCCGGGCCTGGCAAAACCAGTCCAACAAGAACTCGAACTACAACGCCTACCTCGCAGAGAGCATCGACGGCGTCAAGGTTTCCCAGCTCTTCGTCCGCCAGGAGGAAAACATGTCCATCATGCGCAGGCTTTCCGAGGCCTGCCGCGCGGCCTGGATGAAGGCGATGTACATCAGCAACGCCGTATGGTTTTCCTCCGAGATCATCACGCAGATCGTCTTCACCGTGATGTACATCGCGGGCGTCTACTGGATGGGCGGGGCGATGGTTTCCTTCGGCGTCATCCTGGCGATGGGCCAGTACGTCAGCCGCTTCTGGCAGCCGATCACGAACCTGGCGAACATCTACAACTCCTTTATCAACAACATCGCCTATCTGGAGCGCATCTTTGAGACGATGGACGAACCCGTCACCGTGGACGACGCACCGGATGCTGAGCCCCTGCCGCCCATCACCGGCGAGGTGCGCTACGAGGACGTCACCTTCGGTTATGAGCCCGGCGTCAACGTGCTGGAAGACGTCAGCTTCCACATCCGCCCCGGCGAATCCATCGCTTTGGTGGGCCCGACCGGCGCGGGCAAAAGCACCGTCGTCAGCCTGCTCTGCCGCTTTTACAACCTCAGCGGCGGCAAAATCCTGCTCGCAGATCAGGAAGGCGCAGAGCACGACATCGCGCGCTGTACGCTGCATTCGCTGCGCAGTCAGCTCGGCATCATGCTGCAGGACAGCTTCATCTTCAGCGGCACGATTCTGGACAACATCCGCTACGGCAGGCTGGACGCGACGGACGAGGAGGTCGAGGCCGCGGCGAAGGCCGTGCGCGCGCACGACTTCATCGTGCAGATGGATCAAGGCTATCATACGGTGGTCGGAGAACGCGGCGGCAGCCTCAGCCAGGGACAAAAGCAGCTCATCGCCTTTGCGCGGACGCTCCTGTGTGACCCGCGCATCCTGATTCTGGACGAGGCGACCTCTTCCATCGACACGAAGACCGAGCGCCTGCTGCAGGAGGGCATTCAGACCCTTTTGAAGGGCCGCACCTCCTTCATCATCGCGCACCGTCTGTCCACGATCAAAAACTGCGACAAGATTTTCTACATCAGCGACAAGGGCATCCTGGAAGCTGGAAGTCACGACGAGCTCATGGCGCGCGGCGGGCTCTATTACGCGCTCTATACCGCGCAGATTCAGCAGCCCGCTTAAAACAGCAGGGGCCCGCGGAGAAACGAAATGTTTCCCGCGGGCCCCTTTGTAATCCCCTTTAGAGCTTAAAGCGCAGCTTCAGGCAGGCCTCGATCATGTCCACGCCCGTCTCAAAGGAAACCTTGCCGGTGTTGAGGCACAGGTCGTAGTGCTTGGCATCCTGCCAGTCAAGGCCGGTAAAAAAACGGTAGTATTCAGCGCGCCGCTTGTCGGTTCGGCGGATGCGCCGCTCCGCCTCCGTGGCGTCGATGCCCTCCACCTCCATGATGGAGGCGATGCGCTGATCCAGCGGCGCGTGCACGAAGACGTTGAGCACGTTGGGATGGTTGCGCAGGATGTAGTCCCCGCAGCGCCCGACGATGACGCAATTCTCGTCGTCCGCGATCTGCCGGATGACGCGCGCCTGATAGCGGAACAGGTTTTCATCGGAAATCTGGTCCTCCTGATCGGGCGGCGACGGCACAAATTTACCGTCATTAGCCATGCGCACGGCGCGGAACAGGTTAAAGCGGGTCATCTGCTCATCCCCACGGCTGAACACTTCTTCCCCGATGCCGCTGTCGATCGCGGCCAGCCTCAATATTTCCCGATCGTAAAGGCCGAAACCGAGGCGCTGGGCAAGCATCCGCCCGATACGGCTGCCGCCGCTGCCCAGTTCGCGCGCGATCGTGATTGCATACGTTTCCATAGAACCACCCTTCCTTTGGCATTTCCTGATTTCAGTATACACGATTTCAGCACAAGATACAACATACTTGCGCAGATTTTGTCCAATAAACACTGAAATTGCAGAACAAACCGCATCTCACGCGCTGTTATATCGCACGCGCTCCAGCTCGCCTTTCATCACGAACCCATGACCTTGAAGAAGCCGATGAACGGAAATACCGGCTCGAACGGCAAAGCAAAAGCCCGGCCGCAATAGCCGATGGGTCTGAAAGGAACAGCCCGCCGGTGGGCGGGCTGATGGGAGGGATACGGAGGAGCGGACGAGAGAGTACAGAGAGGTCGTCCTGAAGAACATCGCCTAGAACGTACTGACGGAACGGGTAGACCGGGATCGTCTGGACGAGGTAGTGGACCTCCTGGCGGAAACGGTGTGCTGCCTCAAGAAGGAAATCCGCATCGGCGGCGAGGACTTCCCCGCCACGACCTGTACGGTGACGGTTCTTCCCCTGGCCCGATTCCTCCCTTCCCAGGAACCAGACTGCTCAGTGTGGGGGAATGATATGTCCCCCTCAACTTGGCCGCTGTTAGGATAGGGCATTCCATCCGCAGAGGCTCAGAAGGTACTCTGGAGGGCAACTTCTACCTATTGTCGCCATTGAAGCGGTAGCCGACGCCCCACACGGTTTCTACGTAGCCGTCGCCGTCCGTGGCACCCAGCTTCTTGCGGAGCCGTTTTACCTGGTAGCGGACCGCCTCCTCGGTATCACAGCCGGCCTCTCTGGGCCACACGTTGTTGTAGAGCTGCTCCCGCGTCAGGACCTGTCCGGCATGTCTCATCAGGAAGGACAGCAGATCGAACTCCCGCCGGGTCAGATCCAGGCAAGGTACTCCATGGCCTCCACTGCGGAGAGCGTGTAGCGTGCCTCCAGTTCGCCACTCTGCTCCTGAAGCGCGTATTTGATGCGCTCGCAGTTGTGCAGATCGGCTCAATGATTAAAACTCGTACCATTCCTGGGTCCCCTTTTCTTGGTGTGTGCAACGGAAGGACTCCCCATCGCCTAGTCTAATACCAATCATGCTTTTCGCCCCGATCAAGGGCTTTGATCTGTGCCATCTCCTCGCCAGTGAGCGAGAAGTGATATAACTCCGTATTTTCCTGGATGTGGTCTGGATTGCTGGAGCCGGGAATGACCACCACACCTTTCTGTAAGTTCCACCGAAGGATAACTTGAGCCGAAGATACCCCGTGGACCTCAGCAATCGCGGAAATTACCGGGTCCCTCAACAGTTCCGTCGTATGACCCCGTCCACCCAGCGGATACCACCCCTGGACTACGATGCCCAAATCTTGAATAAACGGGATCACATCGTTTTCCTGATAATACGGGTGAATCTCATTCTGCACCAAGGCGGGAACGGTGTCCAATCGAGGAAGAAACTCGGTGAGTTCCTCTACATACCAGTTAGAAAGACCAATGGAACGAATCTTTCCGTCCGCTACAAACCGTTCCATTGTTTTATATGCCTTTACATCGTTGCCGTCAGGATGGTGAAGCAGCATCATATCTACATAACCGATGTTCAGTCTATCCAAACACGCCTGGATGGAAGTCTCCGGGTCGGCCATCTCGCTACCGGGATAGATTTTTGTGATGACGAAAACCTCTCCCCGCTGGATGATGCCTTCCTCTATGGATTCTCGAATCGCTTGCCCCACTTCTTCCTCGTTACCATAGGCAGAGGCAGTGTCAATCAGCCGCACACCGCTTTTGAGCGCAGACTTCACTGAATTAATGCAAGTTTCCCCATGGAGACTGTAAGTCCCCAACCCATTGATGGGCATTTCATACCCGCTGTTCAGCGTCACTGTTTTTGTGCTGAAGTCAAACGTACGGATATTTTCCGCACCCGCTTCTGCTTTTGGCAAGTCAAGCCCTCCGATCCATTCCTCTATCATACTACGCGAAGTACCGCCCGCAAATCGTCTGCCGGAGAGCCAATTTGCATCGGAGGCCAAGCCGTGGAGATTGGTATCGCTGGAACCGATTCCACTGGAATGGGAAGTGCAGAATGGCACAATGGTTTTCCCAGAGAAATCATAGCTTTCCAAAAAAGTGCTGATGATTTTGGGGGCTTGCCCATGCCAAATCGGATAGCCCAGCAGCACGACATCGTATTGCTCCATATCCTCGACACCGCCAGCAATCGCGGGACGGGCCGCTGAGTCCTCTTGCTCTTGGTCTGCACGTCCATTGGTGTAATATGCCAAGTCAGCGTCCGTATAAGGGATTTCCGGCACGATCTCATAGAGGTCTGAGTTCAAAGCCTCTGCGGCATACTTTGCCAAGGGCCGGGTGGTGCCGGTGGCAGAAAAGTAAGCCACCAACACACGGGATTTGCTGGAAACATCACCGTCCAGCCAGCGATATAACATCATAGCCGCCTCCGCACGGGTCACGTTTGTCTTGGGGTCAAAGCGATTTCCGGATTTTCCACGAATGATGCCGGATGCTCCGGCCCAGCTTACCGCTTCCTGCGCCCACTCCGAAATCGTGTTGGCATCAGAAAATTCCACTGTCTTTTTGATCGTGGATGGTGAGTTTTCATACCGCCATAGGATCGTCGCCATCTGTTCCCGCGTGACCGCATCGTTCACACCAAAAACACCGTTGTCATAGCCAGAGATAATGCCACTTTCAGATGCCCATACCACGGCATCGCTGTACCAGGTGTCGGCGGCAGTGTCGGTAAAGCCGGGAGCACTTCCAATTTCTGGGCTGTCCGCCATGCGATAAAGAACGACAGCCAGCATTGCCCGTGTCATTGGAGAATCCGGAGAAAATGTGGTGTCAGACGTGCCGCCCATGATACCGTGTTTACAGCAGTATGCAATGGCCTGCGCATACCCAGCATCATCTGTCACATCGGAAAATTCAGCCTTGCCGCCGGCACTTGATGTTGCAGCAAGTTTGACCGCCGAATTATCCTGCGGTTCCGTTTCTGATGCAGCTCCGCAAGCGATGGTTGTCGCCAGCACGATTGCCAGCAGGATAGTCCATAATCGTTTCAAGAATACTCCTCCTTACAGTGGATTTGTTTAAGTACCTGCGCTGGAACGCCTCCCACAACAGTCATTTCCGGCACGTTCTTCGTCGCCACCGCCCCGGCAGCCACCACTGCTCCGTCCCCAATCGTCACACCGGGGAGGACGACGGCTCCAGCCCCAATCCAAACGTTTTTCCCAATGCGAATGGGCGCCGGGAAGTTGTTGCCCCGCCGGGCGGGGTCAAGATCGTGATTGATGGTAGCCAGCACCACATTATGTCCGATCAAAACGCCATAACCAATGACGATTCCACCCTGATCTTGAAAGCGGCAGCCTGAATTGAAAAACACGTTCTTTCCTATAAAAGGGTTCTTGCCGCAATCCGTATAAAATGACGGGAACAGGCTGAAGCCGGGATCGATCGGCCTGCCGGTCAGCCGAGCCATGATGTCTCGTATTTCAGCGGGAGTTCGGTAACTGTTATTCAACTCGGCGGTGAGCCGCAGGGTCTCTTGAGAACGCTGGCACATCTGAGTTGGCGACGGCAGCCCGTCCGCTGTTCATATAGTCCAAAAAGGTTTGAAGATTCATGTCAACTTCCCCCACCTACGGAGCGTTCTCACTTTCATCGTGAATAACCTCCCAGATCAGTTTATCTCAACTTTTCGCAAAAGTCTTTCATAGCGTCCGAGATTTTGATTTGCTGCGGGCATACAGCCTCACAACTCCGACAACCGATACATGCAGCGGGGCGCTTTTCTTCCGGCACCGCCATAAGCGCCATCGGCGCGATAAAGCCGCCGCCGGTAAAGCAATGTTCATTGTATAGTCCCAGCAACGACGGTATATCCAGCCCTTTTGGACAATGGCTCACACAGTAATGGCAGGCGGTGCAAGGAAGTACAATCTTTCGTGTCAGATCTTTGGCAATGGAGAGCAGCGCAGCCATCTCGGATTCGTTCAGGGGCTTCTCCGCGGCAAAGGTCTGAACGTTCTGCTGGACCTGCGCAAAGTCCGACATACCCGAAAGAACCATAGTTACGCCGGGAATGGATTGCAGGAAACGAAAAGCCCAGGCGGGAATGCACTCTTGCGGGCGCAGGGTCTTGAGAATTGCTTCGGCCTGAGCATCCAGTGCAGCCAGTTTTCCGCCACGCAACGGCTCCATGACCCATATGGGAATGTGGTGCGTATTTAGCAGTTCGGCCTTTTCTTTTGCCCCTTGAAAATTCCAGTCCAAATAGTTCAGTTGCAGTTGCCCAAACTCCATGTGTGCTCCATACTGTTTTAAAAATCTTTGGATGACTGCGGTGCTGCCGTGTGCGGAAAAGCCCAGGTGCCGGATGCGTCCATTTTCTTTCTGCCGTAGTAAATACTCCATGATTTCATGCCGGGGATTCAAATAGGCATCGATGTTCATTTCACAGACATTGTGTAATAGGTAGAAGTCAAAGCACGAAACGCAACATTTTTCCAACTGCTTTTCAAAGATTGATTCCACTTTGTCCATGTTGGAAAGGTCATATCCGGGGAATTTAGTCGCGAGGTAAAACGATTCTCTTGGATATTTTCCAAGGAGCTTTCCCATAACAGTTTCGGAGTTCCCATCGTGGTAACTCCATGCGGTGTCGTAATAGTTGATACCCTGCTCCATCGCGTAAGCGACCATCTCACCGGCGGCCGTCTCGTCAATCACGGCCTCATCCTCGTTAATAACTGGCAATCGCATAGCCCCCAAACCCAAGGCGGAAAGACGCTTTTCTTGAAACTGTTTATAAATCATATATCCATCTCCTATTGCTTCTTTAAGGTATAAATCACGCAATCAAGACAGGCTCTCTCTCCTTATGACCACTTCTTCAAAAGACTGCCTTTGTGTATCCAAAGCGCCTGCAACAGTTTATCGGTTTCTTTCTGCTCGATAAATTTCATGCAATTTGCTATCATGTCGTCTCGTCGCTACATTCAGCAGCTCACAGATTTTGGAGCGAAATACCTCGTTTGTCCGATGCTTCTACCATATTTTCACCTCCAGTTCTAGCTTACAATGAACGAAGAGAAATGTAAAATACTTAGATTTGATTTCTAGTTATTCTTGTATCAAATATCTTCGTGTGATATACTGCTGCTTGGAGGTGTCATACAAACATGGAAATTCGCGTATTACGTTATTTTTTAGAAGTTGCAAGAGAAGGTAATATTACAAAAGCAGCCGCATTCCTTCACATTTCACAGCCGACCCTTTCCCGTCAGCTTAAGGATTTGGAGGATGAGTTGGGAAAAAAGCTCTTTGTGCGAAGCAATTACAGTATCAGGCTCACGGATGAGGGGATGCTGCTTCGCAAACGCGCAGAGGATATTTTGGATATGGTCGATAAAACGACCGATGAATTTAAGTCTCTAGACGAAATCACAGGGGGCGATATTCGGATTGGCTGTGCGGAATCTGAGAACTTCAAATACTTCGTCTACGCGGCGAAGTCTTTAAACGCGAAATACCCAAATATTCGTTATCATCTGTATAGTAGCGCCACTGACAGCGTGACTGATCGTCTGGAACGGGGACTTTTAGATTTTGCAATCATTGTGCAAAGCGTGGATCTGTCAAAATACAACTATCTTTCCGTTCCGTCTAATGATATATGGGGTGTTCTAATGAGGAAAGATGATCCTATGGCGGAAAGAGCACATATCCGGCTAGACGATCTGATCGGCAAACCTCTCATCTGCTCCCGGCAAAGCCTGACGGAAGAAATGCCAAAGTGGTTGGGGGAGGATTTGGATAAGCTCAATATCGTAGCCACCTATGACTTGTTGTTTAATGCATCCGTCATGGCAAGAGAGGGATTGGGGTATGTTCTGGGATTTAGCAACCTGATTTACACAGGCAAGGACAGCACCCTTTGCTTTAGGCCATTGGAACCACCTCTGGAATCTCCAATGCACATTATCTGGAAAAAATATCAGGTTTTTTCGCCAGTGGCCTCTCTTTTTCTAGAAGCAATACAGAAGCAATTTGGAATTGGAAAGTTCGACATAAAATAGATGCTTTCTAAATCAAATATGAGTGATAGATATTGATAGGTAATGTAATTATGAACAAACTGTAAATGAGAGCCGTGATGGGGTAATCTACTCACCCGCGTGGGCGAGCTTGCCACCTCCCACGAAATCGTGGAACGGCAGCGAAAAGCAGCGTGACAGTATCTACCATCACGCTGCTCGTCTTAAATTTTAAAAAAGTGGGTTACGGGCCCCCGGCTATAACCGCCGGGCTTCTAGTCCGCCTGCCTCGGGTGCGCTGCGCACAGCACGCCCACCCACGCCGCACCAGCCGTCTTGAGCGCGCGCACGCACTCCGCAGCTGTCGATCCCGTCGTCACCACGTCGTCCACGACAACCAGCCGCAGACCCGTGACGTCCATACAGGCACGAATGCTGCCCCTTACGTTTTCAGCGCGCTCGCTGGCGTCCAATTTGGCCTGTTCGTGCGTGCTGCGTTTTCGCTCCAGGGCGTCCACCACCTGTACACCGCGCGACTGCGCGATGCGCTCGCAGAGCAGCCGCGCCTGATTAAAGCCGCGCCAGCGTTCCCGCCGCTTATGCAGCGGTACGGGCACAAGCCCATCCACATCCCCCGGCAGCAGCCGGATCATCGGGTCGGCCAGCGCCACCGAAGCCGCGCGCACGCATTCAAACTTGTAGCGATGAATCGCGCCGCGCACAACCGGTTCATAGGGAAGCCCGCACGCCGTCCAGTCGGCGCCCTCGACCTGCGGGGCCTGCGCCGCAGGAAGCGCCGCCTCCCACGCATGCGCGCAGAGCGGGCACATTTCACCCCGCTCGATCGGATTTCCGCAGGCGATGCAGCGCGTCTCCATCGGAAACAGAAGGGAGAACAGCGCCGTCTTCCAATCCCGCAGCACGGCTCACTCCCCCTTCAGATCAGGCGAATCCCTACAGTTTTTCGCACACGCGCAGCTTCGCGCTGCGTGCGCGCGGATTGCGCGCCACTTCCTCCGGCGAGGGTTTTATGCCGCCGCCCGCCAACACGCGCACCAGCGGCTTCTTTCCGCAGGTACAGATCGGCGCCTTAGGCGGGCAGATGCAGGGATTCTGCAGCCTGCGCATCGTGTGCTTGACGATGCGGTCCTCAAGCGAGTGAAAGGTGATGACGCAAAGCCGCCCGCCGGGTACGAGCAGCGAGACGGCGTCCTCGATCACCCGTTCCAACGGGGCGAGCTCGTCGTTCACCGCGATGCGCAGCGCCTGAAAGGTGCGCCTGGCGCTGTGTCCCTCGTCCTGCATGCGAACCTTCTTGGGAATAGCCGCATCCACGCAGCGCACCAGATCGGCGGTGGTTTCAATCTGCGCCTGCGCGCGGTGCTCACAGATGATCTTTGCGATGCGCGCCGCCCATTTCTCCTCGCCGTAGTCCGAGATGATGCGGGACAGCTCCTGCTCCGTGCAGGAGTTCACGATGTCCCGCGCGGTGAGTTGCTGGCTTCTGTCCATGCGCATGTCCAGCGGCGCATTCTCGTGGTATGAGAATCCGCGCTCCGCCGTGTCCAGCTGATAGCTGCTCACGCCGAGATCCAGCAGCATGCCGTCGATTCCTCCGACGCCCCGCTCCTCGAGCAGTGCTTTCACGTCGTGGAAGTTTCCGCGAATCGCCGTAAAACAGGGCGACGCGCCCAAACGCTCCGTCGCCGCGGCGATGGCGTCCGCGTCCCTGTCGATGCCGTATAGATGCCCGTTCGGAGCGCAGGCGGCAAGGATGTGCCGCGAGTGCCCGCCGCCGCCCAGCGTTCCATCCACGTATACGCCGCCGTCCCGGGGCGAAAGCCATTCGAGCGTCTCGTCGAGCAGGACGCTCACGTGTTCAAAGGCCATGTTTTTCCTCCCCGCACAGCAGCGTGCGCAGCGTTCCGATCAGGTAAAGCGAGCCGGCGCAGACGATCACGTCGTCCGGCCCCGCAAGGCTTCGAGCGCTTTTCAGTGCGGTTTCAGCGTCCGTGCAAGCGGTTACTTCCCGTGCGCCTGCCTTTGCAAAGCAATCGGCCAGTTCCTGCGGCGGCATGGCGCGCGGCACGGGCGGCGGCGCGGTCACCACCGCGCGGGCGCGATCTCTGAGCAGGGCGCACATGCCGCTTACGTCCTTGTCCGCCAGCATCCCCGTCAGCAGCACCGTGTGCGCAGGGTCGAGATGGCGTCGCAGGTACGCGCACAGCACGCCCACGCCCTGCGGATTGTGAGCGCCGTCGAGCAGCACGTTTCCGATCCACTCCAGCCTGCCGGGCCAGCGCACGCAGGCCAGCCCCGCGCGCATAGCCGCTTCAGAAAGATCAAATCCAAGCGTCCGTAGCTTCAGCGCACACGAGAGCGCGCAGGCGGCGTTGTCCAACTGGTGCGCGCCCGGCAAAGCGAATTCCGCACCGTTCAGACAGAAGTCTCCCAGCGCAAAGCGGATGCGCTGCCCGTGCGCGCTCTCCAGCAGGCAAACGGCTTCCTTTCCGTCGAGAAACAGCGCGGGAGCGCCCACCCTCTCCGCAGTCGCCGCGATGACCCGCCGCGCGGATTCCTCCATATGAGAAACGACGACCGGCACGCCGGGCTTGAGGATACCCGCCTTTTCGCCGGCGATCGCCTCCAGCGTGTCCCCCAGGTACTGCATGTGATCCATGCCGATGGCGGTAATCGCGCAGAGCAGCGGCGTGATGACGTTCGTAGGGTCGAGCCTGCCGCCGAGTCCAACCTCGATCACCGCGATGTCCACGCGCGCCTGCGCAAACGCGCACAGCGCCAACGCCGTGCCGTATTCAAACTCGGTGACATGCACGCCTTCGCACGCAAGCTGCTCCACCACGGGCGCGGTACGCCGGACGAGGTCGGTCAGCGCAGCCTCCCCGATGGGCATGCCGCTCAGGCGGATGCGCTCGTTGTACGTCTGCAGATAGGGCGAGGTGTAAAGTCCCGTCCTGTAACCCGCCGCGCGCAGAATGGCTTCGAGCGTCGCGCAGGTCGAGCCCTTGCCGTTGGTACCCGCGACGTGCACCATTTTTAATTTATTTTGAGGAGGCCCTATTCTCGCAAGCAGCAGGTCCATGTTAGAAAGTCCCTGCTTTCTCGAATGCATAGAGAGACTGTGAATATATGCGACGGCATCTTCCATGCACACATCCTCATTTTTCATCGCTTTTGTTCCTTGTACCAGTCGTCATATGGGATCGGCTCAAGCACCACGTCCGAAGGCAGGTCGTAGAAATTTCTAAACCATACGTGCGAGAAATGATCAGGTGTCGATGCCCAATCATAGGTCGGATAGGGCAATTCTGGGTACCTTATCGTCTTTTCTCCTTGCGCGAGCTCTTGGCGTATAAATTCCACGCGCTCCTTTGAAATCATCGCATTGCGACCATAGAGTGAAAGCCAGAAAAAACATAACACACCTGCAACGGCCACCACCGGCAGTGCGAAATGCCTACACTGATGATCCAATTCGCTAGCACGCATGATTTCCAAAACAAAGGCGACTTCTAAGACAAGCATGGGGTAAAAACATCGCGCTCCAATCGGTGAAACAAAAAATAACGGTGCGCTCAAGCTAGCGATTGCAAGCAAAATCACCCCCATACGTAATTTATGTACGCGGTCTACTGGCAGCACAAAGGGCAATAGGAAAATCACGATTAAGCACAACGACCCCATCCAGTCCTGTACCAGCAGCGTATAAGAAAGAAATGGCTCCCACTCCGGGTATCTCGCACGCACCATTAGGTATGCCGGATAGGCAAAAAGAATGAGCAAAATAGACTTGCTCACCCATCTATGCGCTACCGTCATAGAGGTATAGCTGCGGCGTATGCTCATATCTACAATAATCGCTAACACGAAGAGCAAGGGCGCATTTTCATCCACCAAAAAACGCAGGTGATAATCATGATAAATCCATCTTACTTGATAGAAAACCTTACTCCATCCAGATGAAATCCCAAATATTGTGGTCCGATAAAAATCTTGATTCCCTGCAACCTTCGCGTATGCTCCATTCAAAAACATGAGCACCGCGCCAATCGTGCTTCCTACAAAAAAGCATAAAAGACTCCCGTCTACATGACGGAACTTTGCTTTTGTATAAATACACGCTATAAAGGAAAGCATGCATAGTGCAATTGTAATATTTTCCACCAGAAGTGCCCCAGCGACCCCACAAAGAGCATATGCTAAATGTGCATATCGTGTGTTTTTCTGTTCCTCCCTCAAGCAAAGAAATATCCGGTTTATCAACACAAGTAAAACCAACGCACCTGTGCCATAATTGCAAAAAGCGCTAACCCAACCGATGGATTGCTCCGCCATGGCCTGTGGCATAAGGAAAAAAAGAAGCGCGGAAATAATCGCCAAATACGTCTCCCCTCCTAAGAGCATGAAAGTCGCAAATAACACGCCTCCTATTACGAGTGTTTTTAAAAGCACGCTCCGAGTGAGTGCCAATACCAGCAGGTTACCTGCATAGCGTCCGTTGTATTCCTTGAAAAAGGTCAAAAACCGCTCTGCGCCGCCGCTCGATCCCCAATCCCAGTCATCATGAACATAAGGCACGAAGAAAGCGAGCAACAAGCATGCACCGAGTAATGCCAGAAGGAGCAATTTGCTCCTTCTGGCATGCGGTAGATCGTGCACTTCCACACCATTCACCTCACATGTTCCTGAGCCCCTCGATGCGCTCCTTGAGCGATTCGAGCATGCCCAGATTTACCTCGAGCTTGGCCTTTTCCTGTTCCACGAGCGCTGCGGGCGCCTTGCTTACGAAGCCGGGGTTTTGCAGCTTGCCCTGCGCGCGGGCGATCTCGCCCTCCAGGCCCTTGAGCTCCTTTTCCAAGCGGGCGATTTCTTTTTCGATGTCCACCAGATCGCCCAGCGGGATGTACAGCTCTGCCGCCGCGCTGACTGCCGATACGGTCTTTTCCGGCGCGGACCCGCCCGCCTCCAGGAGCGACAGCTCGCTCACCCAGGCCAGGCGCTTGAAGTACGGCTCCGCGTCCCGCAGCGCTTCTCGCCAGCCCTCGCGCGGGCTGAGGATGAGATGTGCGCGGCGACCGACGGCCACGTTCATCTCTGCGCGCAGGTTGCGCACCGCGCGGATGATATCCATGATGCCCTCCATCTGCGCGGCCTCTTCAGGATAGGTCTTCTCCTCGGGCTTGGGCCAGTCGGAGAGCATGATCGTCCCCTCGGTACCCGGCAGATAGCGATATACCGCGTCCGTCAAGAACGGCATAAAGGGATGCAGCAGCTTCAAAATGCCTGTCAGCACGTGAATCAGCACCGCGCAGGCCGTCTGCTTACCCTCGCCCTGCAGCCGCGCCTTCGCCAATTCGATGTACCAGTCGCAGAACTCCGCCCAGGCGAAGTCGTAGATTTTCTGCGCCGCAAGTCCCAGGTCGTAATCGTTCAGGTGCGCCGTTACTTCCTTCACGGTTTCGTCAAAACGCGTGAGAATCCACTTGTCGGGGAGCTCCAACGCCTTGCCGGAAAGCGATTCGTAACCGTCCAGGTTCATCATCACGAAGCGCGAGGCGTTCCAGATCTTATTGGCGAAATTGCGCGCGCTTTCCACCTTGTCCGTGGAAAAGCGCATGTCGTTTCCGGGCGACACGCCCATCACCAGTGAAAAGCGCAGCGCGTCCGCGCCGTATTGGTCGATGACCTCCAGCGGATCCACGCCGTTGCCCAGAGACTTTGACATCTTGCGGCCCTGCGCGTCTCGAACCAGCCCGTGAATCAGCACCGTGTGGAACGGCGTCTCCCCCATTTGCTCGATGCCGGAGAAGATCATGCGCGCCACCCAGAAGAAGATGATGTCATAGCCCGTCACCAGCACGTCCGTCGGATAGAAGTACTTGAGATCTTCCGTCTCATCCGGCCAGCCGAGCGTGGAAAACGGCCACAGCGCCGAGGAAAACCAGGTGTCGAGCACGTCCTCGTCCTGATGAAGGTGCGTGCAGCCGCACTTGGGGCAGACTGTGGGCGTCTCACGCGCCACGATGGTTTCGCCGCATTCATCGCAGTACCAGGCTGGGATGCGGTGTCCCCACCAAAGCTGACGCGAAATGCACCAGTCGCGGATGTTTTCCATCCAGTTGAAGTAGGTCTTATCAAACCGCTCAGGCACGAATTTCGTCTTTCCCTCGCGCACGGCGGCGATGGCGGGCTCTGCGAGTGGCTTCATCTTCACGAACCACTGGCGGCTCACCAGCGGCTCCACCGTCGTGTGGCAGCGGTAACAGGTACCCACGTTGTGGCTGTAATCCTCGACCTTGACGAGCAGCCCCAGCGCCTTCAGCTCTTCCACCACGGCCTTGCGGCAGTCCAGCGCCTTCATGCCCTGATACTTGCCAGCGTTCTCGTTCATGGTGCCGTCGTCGTTCATCACGCGAAGAATCTGCAGGTTGTGGCGCTGCGCCACCTCAAAGTCGTTCGGGTCGTGCGCCGGGGTCATCTTGACGGCGCCGGTTCCGAATTCCAAATCTACGTATTCGTCCGCCACGATCGGAATTTCGCGGTTCACGAGGGGAAGCGTCACGGTCTTGCCCACCATGTGCGTATAGCGGGGGTCGCTTGGGTTCACGGCCACGCCGGTATCGCCCAACATGGTTTCCGGACGGGTCGTCGCCACGACCACGTCACCGCTCGCGCCCGGATAGCGGATGTGCCAGATGTGCGACGCCTGTTCCTCAAACTCCACCTCCGCGTCCGAAAGCGCGGTTCTACACACCGGGCACCAGTTGATGATGCGCTCCCCGCGGTAGATGAGTCCCTTTTCGTACAGGCGGTTGAACACCTCCACCACGGCGCGGTTGCAGCCCTCGTCCATGGTAAAGCGCTCGCGCGACCAGTCGCACGACGCGCCCAACCGGCGGGTCTGGCGGGCAATGCGTCCGCCGTACTCGCGCTTCCAATCCCACACCTGCTCCAGGAACTTCTCCCGCCCCAGTTCTTCCTTGCTGATGCCCTGCTTACGCAGCTTTTCAACCACCTTCACCTCGGTCGCGATGGAGGCATGGTCGGTGCCGGGCAGCCACAGCGTCGCGTCGCCCAGCATGCGATGGTAGCGGGTCAGCGTATCCTGCATCACGCCGTCCATGGCGTGGCCCATGTGCAGCTGGCCGGTGATGTTGGGCGGGGGCATGACGATCGTAAACGGCTTTTTATCCGGATTTCTGTGCGCGGTAAAGCAGCCGTTTTCCTCCCACTCCTGATAGAGCCTGCCCTCGATCTCCTGCGGGCTGAACACCTTGTCCATTTCGATTTTCTTTTCCGTCTCCATAGAGATTGCTCCTTTTTATTTCATTTCGTGTTTCCCTGTCTGCGGGAAGCGACCGTAGCCCGGGCAGACCGTCTGCCAAAGCGCATATGCATCCCCCTTTCAGGCATCAAAAAAGTCCCTGCGTCCAAAGGACGGAGGGACTCCGTGGTACCACCTTATTTCGCGGCACACGCCGCCTCAAAGCTGTATCGGGCAGACCCGTGCAAGGTTACTTTTCTTCACCCCACAGCCCTCGGAAGCGACCTTCTGCGTTCGCATCCCCAAGCGGTCTTGCAGCCGGTGAACCGCTCTCTCTTCGGGGCCTCTGCGCGTACTCCTCTTCTTCGACGGGACATATGATGTATCGTCATTATAATGCCCGAAAGCGGGAATGTCAAGCGTTAAAGCGAGGCGATATACGCGTCTAGCGCGATCAAACGCTGCGAAAGCCATGATTCAATCCGTTCGATATGAAAAAAAGGTTTCTCGTGCGACCAGCGCTCCGCATCCCGAATGCCCGCGCCGCTTTCATCGAGCAACGCTCTTTTCTCTTCAATATAGCCCATGATCGAATCATTCGACCACGCGCCTAAGCGCAACTGACGCCAACGCGACTTAAGCATTTCCCTGCCCTCCGGGCACTCCGGCTCCGTTAGATAATCTAAAAGGCCCATGGGAAGAATCATGTCCGGCGTCACATCCACTGTGCAAACCTTGCCGTCATAACGGTGATCCTGCTGAAGCATCCCGGAATCATGTACGCAGAAGTTTAGCTGCATCGTCAGGTCAATATCCCAAGGCGTCATCCAGAGCCGTTCATCGACATCCTTCCAGTTTCGTTTTGAATAGTAAACATTTTTTGCATGCTCTGACGTATCTTTCGAATACAACAATTGATTAAAAAGCCACATATCTGCCGCATTTTGCACATCCCACATGTCGCTCACGTCGCCTTCTTCGAGATAGAGCTTATCCAGCATGCGTTTAATGCTTTGTGCTGCAAAAGGCCAATAACCGTTATAATCTTCCATCCCCGTCGGATAATTGATGCTCATGTAATGAAGAGTCTGCCTGCCCACGGCATACTTGGAAAAGGATGCAGGCGCAAGGTGATTAACTTGAAGGGCAAGCCGGATAAAATCAGGCATAAAGTCAGCATATTTAACTTCCAGGAGAGACCCCTCTACAGGAATGGAAAGCCCGTCACAATCAAAAGGGGCTTCGAAGCCATTTCCGCAGCGAATCTGCCGGTCGAGGGTAATGCGCACGTTTCCGGCAGGGTAGATGAATGGAACCCGCTGATAATCGATGATCACGCGTGGCCTGTAGCCACGCGCCGCCTGTGCGGCTGAAAACGAGCGGAGCAGCGCATCTCCACCACGCGGACTGCGTCCTTCCATCAGGGCTTCCAAGTCCGCCCTGCTGATTGCACAGCTTTCCTTTAATGTCATCGCGTTTCGTTTGCGCTTTCTTTCAAGGGAAATATAGCGATCGCTTCGGTTGTAAAACCGGATGCGCCATTTGCTACGATCACTGAGCCCATCCTGCACTTCTTTCAGGTGTGTATCGCCCGCATCGTCGAAATAAATACTTCGCACCTCATAGCTTCCGTCCCGTGTATGCGTGTCATATGCCAACAGGCCGGATAATCTCGCCTCCAGCACGAGCGCGTCCGCCGGGGACACGAGATATTTGAGTTCATAGCGGCGCACAGCCTTGCCCGCATCCGTCCGTACCGTCATATCGCTGCCTTCATTCCCGATTTCATATATATTTTATAATTATACCATATGCGCATGGAATTTTCAAATATCCATACCCCTTTTGACTTGAACTGGAATCAAGAAGCGCGCCCTTCCGCAATCAGGGCGCGCCAATCCCTCGAATTCTTTATCCCGCGACGATCGTCGCGACCGCCTGCGCGCTGATGCCCAGCCCCTCGCCCTCGAACCCGAGGCGCTCAGTCGTAGTCGCCTTGACGTTGACCGCGTCCTCCCCGACGCCAAGCACCTGCGAAAGGCGCAAACGCATCTGCGGGATGAAGTCCTTGAGCTTAGGGCGCTGCGCGACGATCGTGACGTCTACATTACCGGGACGGTAGCCGCGCTCCCCCACAAGGCGCACCACGTGCGAGAGCAGCTTCATCGAATCCGCGCCTGCGTAGGCGGGGTCTGTATCCGGAAAGTGACGGCCGATGTCGCCCAACGCCGCCGCGCCCAGCAGCGCGTCCATCAAGGCATGCGCCGCCACGTCCGCGTCGCTGTGGCCCAGCAAACCGCGCTCGTAGGGTACCTCCACGCCGCACAGGATGAGCCTGCGCCCCTCCACGAGCCGGTGCACGTCGTATCCCTGCCCTACGCGCACCGGCAGCGTTCCTTCGCCCCGCCTGCGCAGGATGGCCTCGCCCACATGCATGTCTTCCGGGGTCGTGAGCTTGATGTTCTCCACATCGCCCTCCACCAGATGCACCGCCTTTCCCATCTTTTCCAGCAGCGCCGCGTCGTCCGTCGCGCGGATTCCCCGCGAGCGGGCGGCCTCGTGCGCCGCTCGGATGTCCGCAAGCGGAAACGTCTGCGGCGTCTGCACCGCGCGAAGGTCCTCCCGCGGCGGCGTCTCCAACACGCAGCCCGAATTGTCCACGCGCTTGACCGTATCCTTGAGCATCACGGCGGCAACGCCGCTGCCGCACTCCCTGGCGCTCCTGATCGTCCTTTCAATTACATCCGGCGTCACAAACGGGCGCGCGCCGTCGTGGATGAGCACGATCTCTCCCTGCGCCCATTCGAGTCCGCGGCGCACGGATTCCTGTCGATCCATCCCGCCCGCCGTCACGTACGCGACGCGTTCCTCTAGGGAAAACGCAGAAAGCAGGCGATGGACGCTCGCCAGGTCTTCCTCCGCCGCCACGATGCCGATGCGCCCGATTTGCGGGCAGTCGGCAAACGCGCGCACCGTGCGCACGAGCACCGGCACGCCGAAAAGCGGCGCCAGCACCTTGTTGCGCCCAAGGCCCATGCGGACGCCCTTGCCCGCCGCGACGATGATCGCTTCATTCATACGCCATCACTCCGAAAGGATTTTGTACATGCCGCCCGCCTCAGCCTTGAGCGCGTGCTCGCTGACGGCCAGCACCTCATACCGCCCCAGCTTGTCGCCGAAGCGCACCTCCAGCACGTCCCCGACCTTGACCTCCGAGGAGGGCTTGGCGGGTTTTCCGTTGATCGTGACGCGCCCGCCATCGCCCGCTTCCTTCGCGACGGAGCGGCGCTTGATGATGCGCGAAACCTTTAAAAACTTATCCAGGCGCATAGGGTTTCCTCCTTTTCCCACGCAATGCGCGGCCCTTAAAAAAGGGGCTGCCGGTCTGGCAGCCCCTGCCGGTCGCCCGGCTCACGGTTTTGTTTACATGCTGACGATATCCTTGAGCGCTTTGCCCGCCTTGAAAGCCGGCGCCTTAGAGGCCGCGATCTCAATTTCCTCGCCGGTGCGCGGGTTGCGCGCCTTGCGGGCCGGACGCTCCTTGACTTCAAAAGAGCCAAAGCCGACGATGGCTACCTTCTCGCCGTCCTTCAGCGTCTCGCCGATCACGTCGATCACAGCGCTCACAGCAGCTTCCGCATCCTTGCGGGTCATGCCGGCCTTGGCCGCGACAGCCGCGCACAGTTCCGTCTTATTCATACAACAAAATCCTCCTTAAAATGCGAATCGTTGATTGGGGTTTAGGTTTCGAGAGCAAACGTTACTATATTCTCCGAAAATTCAGAAATCCCTTCCAGCTTTCCTTCTTTTTTCGAGGAAATATCACGTTTTCGGGCCAAAAAATCTCACTTTTCGCTTTCCTGCATCCAGCGTCTGTGCAGCTCGCCCCTTGAGAGCTCCTCCAGCCTGATCCCTTCCGTCTGCGCCTCCCGCTCCATCCGCTCAAAACGCGCAATAAAGCGCTCCGTTTCCGCGCGCAGGAGCAGTTCCGGCTGGCTTACGCATCCGCGCGCCGCCCCGGCCGCCGCAAAGAGCAGCCTGCCAAGCGCCTCGGAAGCGTCCTTGCCCTCGTCAAGCGCCTCCTGCGCATCCTCCAGTGCCCCGCGCAGGGCCCGAATTGCCTCCGCACCGCTGAGCGGGTCTACGCCCGCGCTGGCGGCCTTTCTGAGCACCTTATAGGCGTGCATCAGGGCAGGCAGATATCCGGGCACGTCGCGCAGGCTGTCGGTCAGCGTCTGCTGTCCTTTTTCGCGCCGCTTGACGGCCTCCCAGCCCGCGTCGCCTGAAGCGTCCTCTCCACCCTTTCCAAACAGCCGTTCATGGCGCGAAATCATCTTATTGCAGATGGCGGTCGCCACGTCGCCGAGGCCGAATTCCGCGTGCTCCGAGGCGATCTGCGCGTGAAAGACGACCTGCAGCAGGACGTCTCCCAGCTCGTCTGAGACGCGGTCAGGGTCGCCGCCGTCGATCGCGTCCACCGCCTCGTAGGCCTCCTCGATCAGGTATTGGCGCAGGCTCTCATGGGTCTGCGCGCGATCCCACGGACAGCCGTCGGGCGCGCGCAGGCGGCACATCACCTGCTCAAGATCGCGCACCGTATGCCGCGATCGTTCGGCATAGGGTACGGGCGGCACCAGCAACACGCAGGTATGGTCGTAAGCCGCCTGCCGGTCCAGCTCGCAAAGCGGAATGACGCTTATGCGCGCCGTATTCTCCTCGCCGGGCTGCGCAAAGAAAATCCTCTGCTCCGCCTCGTACAGCTCCATCAGCCAGAGTTTGACCTCGCTGGCAAGCACGCGTCCATCGATCTCGGTCACCATCAGGGGACGTTCCGGATCCGGCTCCAACGTCTCGATGGAAAGCGCCGTCGCCACGCAGAGGTTTTCCGTCTGCGCGCCCAGCGCCGCGCAGGAGGCCGCCGCATAAGACGCCAGCGTCACCCCCGGGACGATCTCAACGGCGATGTCGCCCTTGCAGGCCTGCGCGAGCGCGCGCACCGTCTGATCGCTGATGGGGTCGCTCACGCCGTAGACGAGACGGCCGCTTTCGCGCACCGCGTCCGCCAATCTGGCCGCCGCCCGCGCGCACAGCTCGTCGAAATCCTCGCATTCCTCGTACAGCGCATCGAGCGTCTCAAAGGCTACGTCCTTTTGCCGAAGCGCCTCCGCCACGCCGTGGCGCGCCGTGCGCAGAACTACGCGCTGTCCGCCCGTGAGCGCCTCCCATGCGGCAAGGGTTATCAGCCCGGCGCCGCCGGGGCCCAGCCCCACGACCGTGATGCGGTGCTTTTCCATAGGATCAATCCGCCTCTCTTCATTCGTCCAGATAATCGTCGATGAATCCGCGCCAGCTCGCCCCGGTCGCTTCCTGCATCGTGACCGTGAAGTCCTCGCGCGTGGCGATGCCGAATGCGTACTTGTCGATATACGTGCGCAGCGCCTCCAAAAAGCGCGCTTCGCCAAGCGCCTCGCGGATGCCGTGCAGCATGCCCGCCCCCTTCTGATAGACCAGCTGTACGTACTCCGCGCCCGAGGTGAAGCTCGTGATCGCGCTGCCTGCGGTGACGCCGATGGGATGTGTAATGCGCAGCGCAGGCTCGATGCGCTGCGCGTAGAGCGCGTCGAAAGCCTGCCTCCCGTACTCCTTGTCGTAATACATCAGCGTCATGTACTCGCAAAATGCCTCGTCCATCCAGGGCTCCTCGACCTGGTCCGAGCCGACGAGCATACCGAAGTACTGATGCGCCGTCTCGTGCGCCACCACACGCTCCAGAAGCTGCCGGTCTCCGCTGTACAGTGAATCGTCCAGCAGCATAAAGCCCGAATATTCCATGCCGCCGTAGCCGCCGATGTCCTTCTGAGCAAGGGTCAGCGTCGGGAAGGGATACGCGCCCAGCATCGCCTGAAGCTGTTCGAGCGCCGATATCGCGTATTCGAGCGCCGCTTCCGCATCCTTAGGCCGCAGGGCATACGAGGAGATCAGCACGTCCCCCACCCTCTGCTGCGCCAGGGCGTAACGCCTGCTCATGGAAAACGCCATGTCGCGCGCCGCAAGCGCCTCCGCCAGAACCCGCGTCTGCCCGTCCTTCGTCTCCGCCTCGCGCACCGCCCCGCCGGCCGATACCACAAAGCCCTCGGGCACGGTAAGGCTTAGCGTCCAGTTCGCGCACGCGCTGTAAAAGGGGTCGCCGACGGGCCCGTACTCGTCCAGCCGCCAGGCGCCGCGTTCGTAAATCGCCGCGATGGGGAAAGCGTTCGCGACGCTGACGACGCCGTTCGCCTCTCCCCAGCGATAGGCGAGCTTCGGAATTTCGACGCGATATTGCAGTTCAATCTGAGCCTGCCCGCCCGGAGCGAGCGCCGCCGGCACGCGCAGCGCGCTCTCATCCTCGCCCGCCACGGCCCACGCACAGGCCGCGCCGTTTACCTGTACGTCCTCGATAAAGATTTCACCGGGTTCAAATTCGTCCTTTCCGCCGGAGAGCACCGCCGGGGAGGTCTCTTCGCGTTTAAACGCGTTTGGGTACAGGTGAAAATAAACGCTGTCCAAATCGTCCTGCGAGCGGTTTTGGTACACGATGCGCTGCGTGCAAAGAAGCGTCCTCGCCTTTTCGTCGTAGACGGCCTCTACCTCGTAAACGTCCAAGCCGCGGGAGGCCTGCAGCAGCGCCTGCGACGCCTCCGGTGCCGCAAGCTCAGTCTTGGAGCGCACCATGCTTTTTCCGATCAGGACGCCCGCCACGCAGCCGGCCGCCGCCAGCGCCACAGCTAAGAGAAAAAATGCCCTTTTTCGCAATCGATCACCTCATTCGCGAGCCGCGCGGAAATTCCTCGCGCCCTTTTTCAAAGAACGCTGTAGCCTGCCGCATTCGTCCCGCGGGCCCTCGTCTCCTTATTATACACGACCCAGTGGCGATAAAACAGCCGACAAATTTTTTTCGCCGGATCGGGAACAAAACGCGACACGGTACGTCAAAAAGAATACCGGGACAAAAATCCCGCTCAATTCAAAAAGACATCAGGAGGTAACCCCTAATGAAAAAGTTTCTTGCAAAGCTCGCCGTTCTTTCCCTGCTCGTCGTGCCCGCGCTCAGCCTGGCCGCCGACGAACCCGCCGCGCCGCCCCTGCAGACGCAGCAGACCGCGCCCGTTTCCGAGGGGGCCGAGGTTCCGGAAACCGAGCTGACCGGCTCCGTCGTCTCCTTCGACGCGGGAAACGGCGAATTTCTGATCCTGACCGAGGCGCACGGCGAAGTGCTCGTTCGCTTCGAAGAGGGTGTCCTGCCCGTGGACAAGCTCTATCCCGGCCTCTCCGTCGTCGTGCAGACGAACGGCGTCATGACGATGAGCCTGCCGGGGCAGGTAAACGCGCTGGCCGTCGAGGTCGTGTACACCGAAGGCGTCTTCACGGGCTACGACGAAGCGGGGCGCATGCTGGTCGAAACCGAAGATGGCCCGCACGCCTTCGTCTTCGGGGATGACGGCGTCCTCGTAGACGGACTGCCGCTCCTGACCGAGGGCGCGCTCGTTCAGGTCTTCCACAGCGCCGCCTCCACCCGTTCGATTCCCCCGCAGAGCGCGGCGACCCTCGTGCGCGTGCTGGGCGAGGCGCAGGGCTGATTTATACTCCGCATTTAAAGGCCGGGCGGCCCGCACGAGGGTGCGGGCCGCCCGGCCTTTATGCGCGCTATACCTCCTGCTCACTCCGGCAGACGACCATGCTTTCCAGGCTCTTTTGTACGTCGACCTGCCAGATTTTCCGTTCCCCGCAAGCGTAAAGCGCCTTGATGCGCCAGTGGGGGTAGGAGACGTCCGCACCCTGCCCTTTCAGACGCATGCCTTCGTCCACCTCCAAAATCAGGGGTTCCCGCTGGGTGAGCACGCCGCAATCATACGCCCCGCAGCGAAGCATCACGGTCACCCCGTGCTCCGGCTTTTCCTCCCCGCCGCACAGCCGCGCGAGCGACACGACGGGCGTGATGCTGCCCATGCGATTGCACACCCCGCAATAATATTCCGGCAAAAAGGGCAGCGATGCGATGCGCACGTTTCTGACGCTCTCGATGACGTAGGGAAGCTCAACGCCGTAGAGCACGCCGTCAAACGGCAGGCAGAGCAGTCCCGTCTTTTTCAAGCTCTCCGTCATGCTTCTCCCCTTTCCATTGCCGCGCGAATCAGGTCCTCCGCGTCCATCAGCATGCAGATCGTACCGTCGCCCAGCACGCTCCCGCTCACGATGCCCTGCTGCTGCCGAAAACGCGGCCCGAAGAGCCTGGGCAGCGGCTTGCCGACGATGCGTTGCTTGCCGATCACGCGGTCCACCAGCAGACATGCCTCGCGCGACGCGCCCCGCATCGCGATCAGAATGTTCTCCTTCTCCCCGGCGGGCAGGCCGTAAAACGCAGCCGCCTCGACGACCGGCAGGCATTTGCCGTCCGTTAACCACAGCTTTCGCTTCCCCCGTACGTCGAGACGGCCGTCTTCCGGGTCGTATGCGTAAAACCGATCCACCTGATAGGCGGG
Organism: Beduinella massiliensis; assembly: GCF_900199405.1. Lineage (NCBI taxonomy): Bacteria > Bacillati > Bacillota > Clostridia > Eubacteriales > Beduinellaceae > Beduinella > Beduinella massiliensis. The sequence goes on along the minus strand of NZ_LT963430.1, from coordinate 1,248,758 downwards.
CAGCGCAAATACGCAGGGGCCCACGGTGAACAGAAAGCTCTCGAGGATGGTCAGGCAAAGCGGCATGTGGATCGTAAAGCGCGTGCCCCTGCCCGCCTCGCTCTGCACGCGCAGGTGACCGCCCAAGGCCTCTATGCTTCGGCGGACGATGTCCAGCCCCACGCCCCGGCCGGAATATTCCGTGGGGTTTTCCTGCGTGGAAAATCCGGGAAGGAAGCAAAACTCGAGAATCTGCTCGTGTGTGTACTCGTCCTCCGGCCGGGTGAGCAGGCCCTTTTTGCGCGCCTTTTGGAGGATTCTTTCCTCGTCCATGCCGCGCCCGTCGTCACTCACCTCGATGAGAATTTTTCCGGAGTCGTTCTTCAGCCGGACGCTCACACTGCCCGCACGTGCCTTTCCCGCCGCCTCGCGTTCCAGCGGGGACTCGATCCCGTGGTCGATCGCGTTGCGCAGGAGATGCATCAACGGTTCAAACAAGCCGTCGATGACCTTTTTATCGACCTCAGCCTGCTGCCCCTCGATGCTGAAGGAAAGCTCCTTCTTTTCCTTCTTGCACATATCCCGAACAACTCGCCGCAGCTTCCCCTCCAACGTGCCGAAGGCGACCATCCGAATCGAAATGACCACCCGTTCAAGCTCCTTGAGGATGCGCTCCGCGTACAGGGTGTTTCCGTCCGTCTTAAAGGTGCCGTCGCGGTTGTCCCCCTCGTCCGTGAGCGCGGACGCGAGGATCATCAGCTCCTCGGTCAGGTTTTGCAGCGCGTCCAGTTTTTCCACGCGCACGCTGATGAAATTTCCCGTGGGCTGCGCGAGCCCGGGCTCCGCCGCGCGCGCACGCGCCTCCTCCGGAAAGTCCGCGACCGCCTCGCACGACTCCACGAAGAGCGCGCCCTGAAGCTGACGAATCACCGCATCCCGGTTCGCGGAGACAAAACGGATATAAAACCCCTCGCGCCGGATAAAGTCCGCCGTCGCCGTGTTTTTCTCTACGTCCGAAGGGTAGGTCTGTATGTCCGTGCAAAGCTGGCGAATCTGCCGCGCCGCCATGAACGCGCGGACGTTCTCCATCTTGCAGTCCTTTTCAAAGCGCAGGCGTACGGTGATCCGCTCGCCGCTGTTTACCTTTTCCAGCAGGGATGCGATGCGCGCGCGCAGTGCATCCCCCTCCCTGGGACGGTAATCCGCCTCCGGCATGCGCGCAAGCTCGGCCTTGATGAAGTCGCTCGCGTCAAAGAGCAGGGCGAACGTCTCCCTTTCTACCCCCTGCAAGCGTTTTTCATCCTCGCGGAAGATCGAGAAGAGGTCTTCCAGCCTGTGCGTCAATTCCGACAGCTCCGTAAGCCCCATCATGGCCGACGAGCTTTTCGTCGTATGCATGACCCGAAATATGCTGTTGATCTCCTCCCTGGAAAAGCGGCCCTTTTTCTCCGCCGCCATCAGGATGTTGTCCAGCTGCTCTAAAAGCTGGCTGGTCTCCAGCAGATAGACCTCCAGCATCGCGCCCATCTCTTCGTCAAAAAACGCCATGTCCGGTCCACCGCCTCCTCATGCTTTCTCCGGTTCGTAAAAGATGCAGCAGTTCTTTCCGCCGCGCTTTCCCCGGTAAAGCGCGCGGTCCGTATCCTCGACGTTCTGGCGGAGGCTTTCGCCCTTCCGGTACTCGCTGACCCCGAGCGTGACCGTGCAAAAGAACGTCACGTCGTGATGGGAAAAGGGGAATTCCCGAATTTCGCCGCGAATCCGTTCCGCGATGCGCATGGCCTCCGCCCGATCGGCATCGAGCAGCACGATGAGGAACTCCTCGCCGCCCCAGCGGACGACCTTGTGCTTTCGGCAGATGCTTTCCATGATGCTGGCGATGCATACCAGCACGGTGTCCCCCGCTTCATGCCCATACGTATCGTTGATCTGCTTGAAGTCGTCTACGTCGACCATGATGAGCGCGTCCCGGCGGGTGCTCTCGTGCAGCTCATTTTCCAGCTTTTCCACGACATAGTGGCGGTTGTAAAGCCCCGTCAGTTCGTCGCGGAACACCATGGAATTGAGCCGCTCCATCGTCGCGCGGAGCTCCTCGTTGAGCAGCTTGAGCTCATCCTTCTGCTTCTTGGTGTCCAGATGCGCCAGAACGCGGGACTTCATCTCCTCCGGCCGAAAAGGCTTCTTGATGTAGTCGCACGCGCCCATGGAAAATCCCCGAATGACGTCCGTCTCGCTGTCCTTGGAGGTAATAAAGACGATCGAGGCGTTGTTGTGATCCAGCTCTTTGATCCGCTCGAACAGCTCATACCCTTCCATGTCGGGCAGGATGATGTCCAGCAGGATCAAGTCGGGCTCGCAGCGCTTCATCATGTCCAGCGCCTCCCGGCCCGTATGGGACGTATGGACGACGACGCTCTTTTCTCCACGGAGCGCCGTCTCAATCTGCTGACAGATCAGCAGGCTGTCGTCCACCGCCAAAATCGTCCGCTTGCCGTCTTTGTCCATGCTTCAAACTGCTCCTTCTTCCCGCCGGCATTAAATGATCCGCTCGCCATGGCGCGCGGCCTTGACCTTCAAGAGTCCTGTTTCAGCAGAAAAAAATATGGTTCTACCGTAGTCCGCGCCGATATCCACCGCCACCACCGGGATGTTCAGCCGCAGCAGCTCCGCCAGGGCGGCGTCGCTATTTTTCTTCCCAATGCCTTCGCCCTTTGCGTAAAGCGTGCCGAACATCTCCGCGCCGCCGGCGAGCTTGGCCTGCAGCCGGCCCCGCATCGCGCCGCCGCGCTCCATCCGCTCGACCAGCGCAGCCAGGCCACTATCTGCAAATTTAAAGGGATTCTCGCAGCTTTTCGCCTTTCCGCTCGCAGGCAGCAGGACGTGCGCCATGCCGGCAATCCGCTTCCTGGCGTCGTACAGGCAAATCGCCACGCATGAGCCGAGCGCATAGGCGGCGAGGCTTTGCGGCGGCCCCGCCACGGCCGCCTGCGCGATGCCTACCGGTATGATTTCAGCGTCCATCTTCCACCCCGAGCGCCTTTAAGATGAACCGAACCGAATCGACGTCCGGCAGGAAGAGCACGTGGCTGACGATGGAATGCGCCCCCATGCGAAACCGGTTTTCGATGAACAGCAGTTCATCGCTGAGCGCCGCGAAGCGAATCATAGGCACGCTGAGGAGCGCCCCCGCCATGTCGCTGCACATGTCCGGCACAGAAACGTTCACCTTGACGTTCATCATCCCGGAAAGCGCGTTGATGTACGCGCAGCACATGATGTTGCCGATTTCGCATACGGCCGAACGCTCCATCTCGCTCAGGTGCATCACGTCCTCCGGCGCATCGCCCAAAACGCTCTTCAGCATCAGGCGGGTAAATTCCTCGCTCAGCAGGAACATGAAGACCCCGTTTAAGTCGCCTTCGATTTCGAGCAGGATGCCCGCCTGTACCGTCTCCGCGCCGCCCAGCAACGGGGGGATGTCGTGAAAGGGAAGAATTTGAATGGACGGAACGTCCGTATCGATCCGCTTGCCGGTCATCGCGGATAGGGCGGTCATGGCGTTGCCGGTTCCGATGTTGCCGATTTCCGCCAGCGCGTCCAGCGCAGCGGCACCGAGCGCCCACGCGTTCATGACGCACCCCCGCTTCTGCGATGAGGGAACGCCATTTCTACCGCCTTCAAAATCTGATCCGGCTTGAAGGGCTTGACGATGAAGCTCACCGCCCCTGCGGCGACGGCCTCCGCGATCATGTTCTCCTGTCCGATGGCGGAGCACATCACCACGCAGGCGTCCTCGTCGATCCCGCGTATCTCCTTGAGCGCCTCAATGCCGTTCATGCCCGGCATCGAGATGTCCATCAGAACCAGGCCGGGCCGCCCTTCCCGGTATTTCTCGACGGCCTCCGCCCCGCTTGCCGCCTCGATCACGTCCAGGTCCTGGGCGCCCTCAAGCGCCCTTCGGAGCATCGAGCGCATGAAAAGGGCGTCGTCTACGATCATGACGGTATCGTTTTTCATCGTTCAAACTCCTCCACCAATTTCTTCAACAGCTGCGCCTGCGCGGAAAGCTCCTCGCTCGCAGCGGCGCTTTCCTCGCTCGTCGCGGAATTTCCCTGCACGATCTCGGAGATCAGTTCGATGCTCCTGCGAATCTGGATGATCGAGTCCGCCTGATGTATCGAGGCGTCGGAGATGCGTTCGAGCATCGCGTTCATATCCCGTACGCCCTCCACGACCTTTTTGAGCGATTCGGTGGTCCGCGCCGCCGCCTGCGCGCCCTCGTCGACCGTGCGCGTCGTCTCCATGGCCAGCTCTGTCGTCATCTTGGAAGCCTCCGTCGTCTTGGAGGCGAGGTGACGCACCTCGCTCGCCACGACGGCGAACCCGCGTCCCGCATCGCCCGCGCGCGCCGCCTCCACAGCCGCGTTGAGCGCGAGGATGTTCGTCTGGAAGGCGATGTCCTCGATCTCTCTGACGATTTCCGTGATCCTGTTGGAGTCCGTCTTGATGCGCCCTATGATGACGTTCATATGCTCCATCTGTTCGTCGCTTTCGCCTACCCGTACGCCGACGCCGTCCGCCTTCTTGCTCGCGTTCACGGCGTCATCCGCGTTGGCACGCACGCCAGCCGAGATTTCGTTGATGCTTGCCGCCAGCTCTTCGACGGAGCTCGCCTGCTCCACAGCCCCCTGCGAGAGCACCTGCGCGCCGCTCGCCACCTGGTCCGCGCCGCTCGCCACCTGATCCGCGCTGCTCGCGATCTGCTCGATGGCGCTGCCAAGAAGCGAGGAAATGCGCTCGAGCGATTCGCCCAGGATGCGGAAATCCCCCTTGAACTCGCCACGGTAGCGGTATGTCAGCTTGCCGCTGCCCAGCGCCAGCATCCCCTCTGTGACCGCGGAGGTGTACTGCTTCAGCGTCGCGGCGGTCTTTCTGAGGCTGTCTGCCAAATCGCCCAGCTCGTCCTGGGATTCGTAGGAGATGTCGACCTCGAGGTTTCCGTTTTCCATTTCCTTGGACGCCGCCTTGAGCTCGCGGATCGGCTTCGTGATCATGCGGGTCAGCGTATACCAAAGCAGCGTCGTCGCCGCAACGACCAGGAGCGCAAGCGCCACCATCAGGCCGGTAGTCCGATAGGTGGACGCCCGGCTGTTTTCCCAGTATTTCGCGGCCGACTCCTTTGCATAGTCCTCCACCGCCTTGAGCGCCGTGCGCGCGGTCTTCGCGAGCGGCTCGTACTCCTTGCCGTACAGGACGATCGCTTCGTCCTTCTTTCCGTCCGCCAAAAGATTCAGCAGCTTATCGCGCACCGGAACGACCGCTTCCAGCGAAGCAATCGCCTGATTCAAAACCTCCTCGTTGGAAAATGTCCGTTGGAGATTTTTCACGCCGCTGTCGATCAGCTCCGCGTATTCTTTCGCCTCTTCCAAATACGCCTGTTCGTCCTGAATATAGACCGCCGAAGAAATGCTCAGGATATCCCGGCCAATTCCCTGAATAGCGGCCCGCATTCCCTGCGCGGAGCTGGTCGACTGATACGAATGCTGATAAAAGGTATCCATCGATTGCCAAATCTGATGAATGCCCCAGAGCGCGGCCGAAACCGTAAGCACATACAGCACGACGATCGCAAGAAAAGAAGTCAGCAGCTTCTTCCCGATCTTCATGTTTTTCATCCATTCCCGCTTCATTGCCACAATCTCCTTCAATTATGATTCCGTTTTCCGCATCTCTGACGGGAGGGCGAGCGCGTCAAATCTCCACTCTGCCGGTGCGGGAGAAATGAAGGATCGCCTGCGTCATCTGCGCGGGCGCAAGAGCGCCGAGCGCGCCGCCGGCCCGCAGCGCCTCGCTGGGCATGCTCTGCGCTGGGCAGCTTCGCGCCTCCTGTACGTATCCGATCCCGCCTGCCCGGCGAAGCAAAAGCAGCCCCGCAGCGCCGTCTCGGCCCATGCCCGTGAGCACCAGTCCCATCGCATCCTTCCCCGCCTGCGAGGCGAGGGAGGCGAACAGGCAGTCGGCCGCAGGGCACACGCCGTTGATCCGCGGGCCCGGGGCGCACCGCGCATAGTACCCGTCCGGCCGCCTTTCGACCGTCGTGTGCCGTTCGTCCGGCGCAAGATAGATCGTGCCGTCTACAATTTTTTCCGCGTCCCGCGCTTCCTTCACCCGCATGGCGCACAGCCCATCCAGGTAGTCCGCAAAGCGCGCGGGAAAACCGCGCGTCAGATGCTGCACCACCAGAATGCCGCAAGTGTCCGGCCCAAGGCCGTGCAGCACCGACAGCAACGCCGCCGGCCCGCCCATCGAAGCCGCGATGCCCACCAGCCTGCCGCTCGCGCGCTCAGGCCTGCCCATCCCCGGCCGTTCCGCAGGCCTTCCGCAGCCCATCTTGAGGCGGATGACCAGCGCCTTGCGAAAGAGCGCCGCGTCGTGCGCCGATTTTTCCGGCAGCGAAAGTCCTTCGCAGGCGACTTCGCCGAGCCATTCCGGCGCCTGTGAAAAGGTGCAGACCACCAGCGCTCCCGCCTGTGCAAGGCGCTGAACCTCTGCGCGCCGATCGGCCCAGAAGGCTTGCCCGCGCCCAGCGAAGATCCAGGCGTCGAATGCGCCTGCGGCCTCCGCGCTGCGCCGAAGCAACGGCTCCCCGATTCCGGGCTCCGGAGCGAGCGCAGCCCGGATCTCCCTTTCCAGCGCAGCCGATTCCGCAATCAGCGCACATCTAAGCTCCGACATCTTTTTCAGGCCTTTCTGTAGATCGCAGGGCAGATGTACGCAAAACGCTGCTCATCACGCGTGAGCAGCTCCGTATGGCCCACGAAGAGATAGCCGCCGTGCTTCAGGCTGGCATAGAGCCTTTCGGCGAGACGCCTGCGGGCCCCTTCTCCAAAGTAGATCATGACGTTACGGCAGAGAATCAGGTCGTACCGCTCCTGTCCTGCGCAAGGCGTCATCAGGTTCATCTTCTGAAAGGTTACGAGGCGCTTCACCTGTTCGCGGAGGTAAAACATCTCTCCCTCCTGCCTGCAATAGCTCTGCCGCCAACGTTCCGGCAGCCGTTCCAGCGCTCTGATCGGGTACTTCGCGGCCTTCGCCTTCTCAAGCGCCGCTTCCGAGATGTCCGTCGCCAATATTTCGCAGCGCGGAAGCGGCTGCCTCTGCGCCGCATCCAGCAGCGTCATGGCGAGGGTATAAGCCTCTTCCCCGCTGGCGCAGCCCGCGCTCCACGCGCGGAAGCAATCCGCCCCGCCCGAAACCTCCGGGAGAATTTGGTCTGTTAGAAACGTAAAATGACTGTCCTCTCGCATGAAGAACGTATAATTCGTCGTCAGGCGGTTCATCAGCGCCGCCTCCAGCCTGTCGGTTCTGTCCGCCCCGATGCCGTCCAGAAATGCGCTCAGCGTATCGATGCCCTGCTTGGCCATCTCCAGACCCAGGCGGCATTCGGCAAGCGTACGCTTTTTTCGCAGGTCGATGCCGTACCTTGTTTCCACGTACGATACGAGCCGATCAAATTCTCCATCAGTGAAATGCACCAAGCACCTCTTCCTCCGCCTCGCCGTCCATGTCGACTTCCTGCCCCAAATAACCGCAGAGCCCGCCTTTCGGGTTTTTGACCAGCACGGCGCAGCGGCACGGTTCTTCCGTCCGCTCCCCCGGCCAAAGCGCGGCGACCGGAAAGCCTTCGTAGATCAGCACGCCCGCGACGTCCGCCGGGGCTTTGGGCACCGGGGTCACGTCCGGATCCGGAAGGATCGTGACCAGACGCGATAGGTCGATCGGATACCAGGTACGCTCAACGCGTATGCGCAATGCCTTCCCCCTCCTCCTGTCGTAACACGGCGCCTTGCAGCAGCACTTCCATGTCCAGCAAAAAGACGGGCCGCCGATCCTCCGCAAGCCAGATTCCCGTCAAAAAGGTATTTTCCGCTCCGATTACCTCCGGCGGCATGCGCAGCATTTCATCTGCGCGGAGCGTCATGGGGTTCATTGCCTCCTCGACGAGCACACCGAAACGTCCCTGCGGCAAACGCAGCATGAGCGCGTATGCCTCCTCCGCCTTCGCCGGTATGCCCAGCAGGTCGCACAGCCTGTATACGCGCATTCCTTCCTTTTCCGGCGCATCGAAGAGCCGCCGCGCGGAGACGATGGATTCGATGGAGCCCACAGGCACTAAAAAAAGCCGGGGGGCTATCCGGACGCATAAAAACACCTGCCCGGCCTCTTCCGCCACGGCGCCCGACATCGCAATCAGCTCCATTTCCTGTTAACACCAGTATACATCAAAAGCAGTCCGTTCTCAAGTGTAACCGAACAATTCTATTTCCGAACACACGACGCTTGCGCACGCTGCCGCTTTGTGCATACAAAAAGCCGGATGGATCAAACCATCCGACTCCCGGCCATCGGCTTTCGCGATGGCCTCATGCAGAATGAAAGCTCCTTTTGCGCGAATGTGACGGGATCTGTTTTCTCCCGAAAAATTCTGTGGATTTTTCGGAGGAAAACGCCCCGCCCGGCTCGATTTACGACGCCCCTTGCGTTCCGATCACGAGAACTTCGCCAAGCGCCCCCGGCGCGTCCAGTTCGATTCGCAGGCTCTGTACGGCGGTCTTCTCAAAGTAAAGCGCCGCGCTCTCCCCCGGCTGGACGTCCTCGCCCAGCGTAAAGGGGGCTTCGTAAGCGCCGTTTACGACGACGCGCCCGCTGAGCGCACCGCCCGCCGGATAGAGCACGATCATGTCCGCGTCGACCGGCGTATCCCAGACGAGTTCCGCCTCAGCGCCCTTCCAGGCATAGGCTGCCGAGGCGGCGGAGACGCAGGTATCGCCGTCAATAAGCAGGCTGATGTCCTCCCCCTTCGCCTGCGGCGCGTGATTCACGAGCCCCAGCTGCGAAAGCGGCAACAGCTGCGGCGCGAGCGTCGGGCCGTTTATAAAAGCCGTGCCGTCCGCGTGGAAGCCCGCGCGGTCGACGCAGAGCTGGCGGTTGCCGGAAGGCGCAAGTGGGTAGGTGTGCGTGTGATAGGCTGTAAACAGTTCATCTCCCGACTCGAAGAAGCTGTTATGGCCGGGGCCTGAGACCAGCACCCGACCGTCCTCCTCCACATAGTCCAGAATCGGGTTGTTTTCCTGCTTCACATACGGCCCCAGCGGATGATCCGCGACCGCGACGCCCACGGAATACTCCTTGCCCGCAAAGTAGTTGGCGCTGTAATAGAGGTAATACCTTCCGTCCCGGCGCACGACCGCCGGGCCCTCGTTCCAGCGATAATCGCCGGACTGCGTCTCCCACTGTGCATCGGGCGCCGTCAGCGCCACCGGCTCGCCGACGGTAGAGAGCAGATCCTTGGCGAGCTCTACGCCATACAGGTGGCTCTCGTGGCGATCCTCCACCACATTTTCCGAACAGTCGCGCGAGTAGATCAGGTAGGGTATGCCCGCGTCGTCCACGATAAGCGTGGCGTCAATCGCCGCGTAGCCGAAGTCAAAGAGCGGCCGCTCCAGCGGGTCGGTATAAGGGCCCTGCGGCTCGTCCGCGAAGGCAATGCCGACGCGCAGGCTCTGGTTTTCCGCCCAGCGCGCGGTGTAAAGCATCACGTAGCGGCCGTCATAGGCATAAACCTCCGGCGCCCAGTAATCTCCCGCGGCCCAGGAGAGCTTTTTGAGCGCCTTTTCTTTCTCAAACGTCCTGAGGCCTTCGCTCCGCCAGACGTTAAAACCCATCACGCCGCCCGTCGCAAAGACGCAATATCCGTCCTGCGTGGGCAGTACGAATGGATCTCCGATGTCCTTTACGGGCAGCGGGTTTTGATAAAACCGCTCCGATGCCTCCGATACGTCCTTGAGGGGCAGCGGCTCATACGCCTCCGCGCGGACCGACGGTGCGAGCAGGCAGAGGGAAAGCGCTAGCAGCGAGGCGTTTCGTTTCACGTTCATGTTCATCACCTTCCACAATTTTTCAATGCGTTAAATTTTTCCGATCAAAGCGCAGAGCTTCCGCTTACTCCACGCCCGAAGGGCCGTGCGTTCCGCCCTGCCCCCTTTTTGTGCCTCGCCCGGCGAGCGACGCCACGAACGATAGCGCCAGCAGCAGCACCGCCGTCCAGCACAGCGCGCCCAGGGGCGACTGGATGGGCAGCGTAAAAGGGAGCACGCTCTTTCTGGAGAGCTGCGGCACGATGCCCCGCCCCGCCATCGCGAAGAGCACCAGGTTGCTCGAAACGAGGTAATAAAGCGAGCGGCCGCCGACGCCCGAAAGCGCGCCGCGCAGCACCTCGAGCGCGCGCGACAGCGCAGGCGCGCGCAGGGCGCAAAGCCCATACGAAAGCGCGCACAGCGCCGCTGTCCCCAGCGCGGGAAGCAATATCCAAGCCCAATGCGGTGGAAACCGGCTGGGCAGCCCCCCCAGCATGGCCGCGTAGGCCGCACCCGCAGCGCTCGCCGCTGCCGACAACGCGAGCAGCGCCATCCGTACGGCGCGCGAGGCGCCCGTAAACACGATGCCCGCCAGAAAGTACGGCGCGTACTGGACCACGGGGAAAAACGAAAACTGCGTGCCGCCTATCAGGAGCGCCGCCTGCGTGCTCGTCACGCGTTCATAAGGAATCAGGCAGCAGGCCACGCAAGCCGCGCCGGCCGCGAGCGCCAGGAGCGGCCGGCGCGCAAGGGCGCGCAGCCCGCCGAAGAGCACCGCCGTCAGCAGCATGAAGAGCGCAAAAGAAATCAGAAATTCAGACCAGCCGGGGATATCCGAGAGCGTCAGCACGCGCCGCACCGTACCCGCGGAAAACGCCTTGTTTTCGCGAAGCACCCGGTAGCCGATGCCGGAAAGGTAAAAGGCGCAGAGCGTGCGCGCGAACGTGCGCAGCATACCGGGCAGGGCCTTTAAATACGGCTTTTTGAGGTAGGCCAGCGCGACAGTCCGCCCGAAGAAAAAGACGAACGACGGGAACGCCAGCAGGTTGACGGCGTCGATCAGGCGGGACGCCAGCGCAAAGAGCTGCGTATCCGCAAAGAATTGCAGCACGTGGCAATAGACCATCAGGAGAACGAGCAGTCCCCTCCCCACGTCGATGGAGCGTTCGCGCATGCGTTCACCCCTTTACCGCCGCCTGCACGGAGATGCCCTGCAGGAAGTAACGCTGCGCCACGAGGTAGAGCAGCAGCGGCGGAACCATCGACACGATGCACGAGGCGATCATGTGCGCCCAATAGCCGTCGTATTGTCCCTGCAGCAGACGAAGGCCGGCGGTCAGCGTCTGATTGCGCACGTCGGTCATGACGATCGAGGGCCAGAGGAAGTCGTTCCACGCGCCGTTGAACGCGAACAGGCCCACCACGATCAGCACCGGCGCGATCGAAGGCACGATCACATGGAAAAACACCTTGAGGCTGCCCGCGCCGTCGATGGTCGCCGCCTCGTCCAGGTCCTTAGGCACGCCCTTGAGGAAATTGCGGATGAGGAAGATGTTGAACACGCCCGCAAGTCCCGGCCAGATCAGCGCATGCAGGTTGTTCACCCAGCCCAGCGCGTTGGCGATGCGGAACATCGGCAGTACCGACACGACGTTAGGGAACATGCTCATGTACATCAGCGTCCAGAAGATGGCGTTGCCGCCCTTAAAGGGCAGGCGCTCGTACGCATAGGCGGAAAGCGTGGTGACGATCAGCACGCCCGCCGTCTGCGCGATGGCGACGACGAACGAGTTCCTGAACATCGTGGTAATGCCCGAATACGTATTGATATGCCCCTGACCCGTGAAAAGCTCGATGTAGTTCTCCGTCGTCCACGTCTTGGGCCACAGGCGGGTCAAATAATCCCACGGCCCTTTGAGATTCGAAAACGAGGTGATAAACCCCGCATCCGTCTTGAAAGAGCTGAGAAGCGCGAACACCAGCGGAACGCACCACACGACGCCCAGCACAAGGAGAAAGCAGAACGCACCTGTCTTCGCCGCACGCGACTTCGGCATCGGAATTCACCGTCCTTCTAAAAAAGCGGCCCGCAGGCCGCCATGGGTTTCGCGGAGCGTCCGCTCCGCAGGGAAAACCGGGGGAAACATCCTGTCTCCCCCGATTGGCGCGCGCTGTTCCGGCGGGGTTCAGCCCTTGACGCCCGCCTGCACGGAAATGCCCTGCAGGAAGTACTTCTGCGCCACGAGGTAGAGCAGGAACGGCGGCATCATCGAAACCAGGCAGGAGGCGATCATGTGCGCCCACTTCTGCTCGTACTGGCCCATCAGCAGGCGAAGACCGGCGGTCAGCGTCTGGTTGTTGACGTCCGTCATGACGATGGTCGGCCACAGGAAGTCGTTCCACGCGCCGTTGAACGCGAACAGGCCGACGACGATCATGACCGGCAGGATGGAAGGCAGGATGATCTTTGTATAGACCTGAAGGCTGTTCGCGCCGTCGATGGTGGCGGCCTCGTCCAAAGCCTTGGGGATGCCCTTCATGAAGTTGCGGATGAGGAAGATGTTGAATACGCCCGCAAGTCCCGGCCAGATCAGCGCGTTCAGGTTGTTCACCCAGCCCAGCGCGTTCGCGATACGGAACATCGGCAGCAGGTTCACGACGTTGGGGAACATGCTCATGTACATCAGCGCCCAGAAGATGGCGTTGCCGCCCTTAAAATTGAGGCGCTCGTACGCATAGGCCGAAAGCGAAGTGATGATGAGCACGCCCGCCGTCTGCGCGATGGCGACGATGAACGAATTCTTGAACATCGCCAGCAGGTTCGCGGTCGTGTTGGTGCCCGCGCCGCCCACGAACATCTCGATGTAGTTGGCGACGGTCCACTGCCTCGGCCACAGGCGGGTGAGGTAATCGACCGGCCCCTTGACGTTGGCAAACGAGGTAATGAAGTCGGAATCGTACTTGAAGGAGTTGATGATCAGCCAGAAGATCGGCACGATCCACACGATGCCCAGCAGGAACAGGAAGATAAACGCGATCCGCTTTGCCAGTTTGTTTGCAGCCATGGTTTTCTCTCCCCTCCCTTATTCCGGCGCGTTCGCGCGCATGACGCGCATCTGTACGAAGGAGACCGCCATAATGCACACGCCCAGAATCAGCGCCATCGCTGCGGACATGCCGGCGACCTGCTTCTTGACGGCGTTTTCGTACACGTACATCAGCAGCACGGCGTTCGCCTCCTGGTTGTTAAAGCCCGTCAGGATGAGCGGCTGGCCGTAAATATTGAACTGCGCGACGACCGCCATGACGAAGGTGTACATCATCGGGTAGCGCATGCCAGGCAGCGTGACGTTCACGAACTTCTGCCATGCGTTCGCACCGTCCACCGCCGCCGCCTCGTACTGGTCGGTGGGGATGGAGGCCAGGGCGCTTTGATAGATGACCATCGTGCCGCCCGTACACCACCACACCGTAACCACGACGAGGACGATCCACGTGTAGGGCGGCGTAAACCAGTTTGCGGTGGAGCCAAGGAACTTGTTGACGATGCCGTAATCCACGTTGAACACGTACCGCCAAGTCAGGGTGACGGTCGTAATGGACATCAGGCTGGGCAGGTAGTACATCGCCTGATAAAACTTGTTGCCCCGGCAGCGCGTGTGCAGCGCCACAGCCAGCGACAGCGGCACGAGGATGCAGAAGGGCACGCAGTAAATGACGAACTTAATGGTGTTCCAAAGGCCGTTGCGAAGCTGCTTGTAGTAGGTGTTGCCCGAGTCAAACAGCAGCGTCCTGAAGTTGGAAAGACCCGTGAAGACCGGCTCGTTGAACAGATCCCACTTGGTAAAAGCGGCGTATACGCCGTAGATTGCGGGGGTGATGAAGAAGATGACGAAGAAGAACAGGTGCGGCCCGATGTAAGCGTAGGGCAGCAGGTCGCGCTTGAGCGCGCGGCGGGCGCTGTCCGTCTTGTAGGAGGGCTTGGCCACGATGGCGGTCAGGGCCGCGCAGGCGAGCGCGAAGTACGTCATCGGGTGAAAGTTCACGAAGATGCGCTCGACCTCGCGCTTTTTAAATTTGACGCCCAGCTCTTTCAGTTGTTCACTGATCGGCGTGTAGAGGGAAGGGTTGACCTTTTCCAGGGAAAAGAAGACCATAAAAAGGGCAAAGCATACACAGGAAATTCCGGCGAAGAGCATTCCGACGTTGTCCTGCTTGCGAAGCAGCGCGATCAACGCGCCGATCATGGCGCACAGGGAAAGCGGAATAAAAAGGATGCTCGCGCTCGACAGGGAAAAGAGCACCTTCGGCATCGACATTTCGACCGCAGCTGCCGTTTCCTTGACGGTCGTCGTCGCCGTCACGCCGGAAAAACAGAATAACACGATGAAAGCCAGCGCCAGCAGCGCCGCCACCTTGGAACGTGTCATCACGACACCTCTTTTCTGCTGAGTTCAAACAGGCACGTCATTTTCTGACCAGCGCAAGGCAGGGGCGAAACCCCTGCCTTGCGCGTGCTATAGCCTGAAATCGGTTTTACTGAGCCGCGATCGCGTCGTTGATCTCCTGCTCGACCTGCGCAAGCGCGTCGTCGATGGAGATGGTGTCGTCTACGAAGTCCCAGCCGACGCGGGAGATCGCCGTATCGAACAGGCCCCAGTACTGGTAGGAGTAGATCGCCAGCTCATCGGCGCGCTCCGGATCCGCGAGGAACGCCTGCGGCATATCCTTGAACTCGGCAACGTCGTTGATGGACAGGTGCGCCGGGCACTGGCCGGCATCCTTCGCCCAGGTCAGGGAGTTCTCGCCCATCCAGTTGATGAACTTGGCAACCGCCGCATCCTCTTCCTCGGTGCGGTTCTCGTCGACGAACTGCACGAAGTTGTGAGAGGAGGTCCAGCTCTTCGCGTTGGCCGGATCGTAGCAGACGCCCGGCAGCATGCCGAAGTTGATGCCCGCATCGACCGCCGCAGCCTTCATCCAGATGCCCTCGGTCCAGACCAGCAGCTCGCCGCCGTAGAACTTGGAGGAGTAGTCGGTGTTCTTGACGGTGGTGTAGCCGCCTTCCCACAGATCCTTCATGGTCTCAAAGACCTTCTTCATGTCGGCGTTGTTGATCGCGGGGGCGACGCCGTCCTCGGTCAGGCTGCCGTTGAGCTGCGCATAGTAGCCCAGCACCTGCGCACGCATCCAGCCCAGGTTGAAGATGTCGCCTTCCCAGCCGGCCGCACGGGCCTTGTCGCCCAGCGCCTTGATCTCGTCAAAGGTCAGGTAGCCGTCCTCGACGAACTCGTTGAGGTCGTACTTGTCGAACAGGTCCTTGTTGTAGTAGGTCACGTAGGAGTGCACGTCGAGCGGGATGCCGTAGTGCTCGCCGTCGATGTCGGAGCGCGCCCACGCCGCCGCGTTGTAGTTCTCCTGCTTCACGCCGTTCTCAGCCAGCATGTCCAGGTCGTAGGAGTAGAGCATTTCCTGCTCCACGAAGTTCGGGATGCGCTCGATGTGCACGATGGTCACATCCGGCACGCCGGTGCCCGTCTGCACGGTCATCGGGATCTTCTGATACAGGTCGTCCGCCGTCATCGGCGTGTGGTTGACGTGCACCTCGTCCTGCGAAGCGTTGAACGCATCGACCATGCCCTGCATCGTCGCGCCGTCAGCGCCTGTGAACACGGACCAGTAGTCGATTTCGACGGGCGCCGCCTGCGCGACGGGCGCCAGGCAGAGCACCATCAGCATCATGGACAGTGCGATTGCCAAAGACTTTTTCATTTGGGGTACCTCCTTTTATTTTCACCGCTCACCCGAGCGGCAGGGAGCTTCACAACGTGTACGATTTATGTCTACCGCCTGTCGGAACCATCTGGCGCATCCACGCGCCCGATGCTTCCGGCGGGCTTTTTCTTTTGGATGGCACAAATCGTACACTTTTTAGGTCTTCAGATGACCTGATTGGTGCGGCCCAACGGATTTCTGTTGAGCGAAGCGAAGCGCTTCACATCGACCTTGGGCCTGCGATCCGGGGTCAGCAGGCCGTTGATCTCCTGCATGACGTCGGTGAGCTGCGTGTAGCAGTAGCCCTGGCAGTAGGGAATCTCGCGGATGGCGTCGGTTACGCCCTTGAAGCGCTCGAAGAACTTCTCTTCGTCCGTCACCTTGCCGTGATACCCCCAGGTCTCCATTCCGCCCATCTCGCCCTGCAGGCCCACGTTCGTAAAGGCGATGCCGCCGTACTCCGTGACCATGAAGGCTTCCCGTCCGGTGGGCTGTTCGCCCTTCGCGTAGCAGGGGCGCCAGTCGCAGGCGTGGCGTTCGACCTCCTCGCGGTTCGCGAAGTGATCGGCCATGACCTCTTTTTCGGCCGCATAGTCGTGCAGCGCGCAGATGTCGGTTTCCACCTGCTCCCAGCCGTCGTTGGAGGAGCACAGGCGCGTGCCGTCGGCCGACTTGGTCATGTGATAGAGCATGCGCGCCGTGGCCTGCTGGCGCTTATCGTTGTAGATCAGGCGCACGCCCCAGCTCTCGTTGAGCGGAACCCACGCGATGATCGAGGGATGGTTGAAGTCGCGATCGATGAAATCGAGCAGCGTGTCCGCGAGGTTGTGCACCGTCTCATCCGTGAAGTCGTACGCGCTGGGCACCTCGCCCCAGACGAGCACGCCCATCTTGTCCGCCCAGTAGTAATAGCGCGGGTCTTCCAGCTTTTGATGCTTGCGCGCGCCGTTGTAGCCGAACTCCCTGGTATAGCGAAGATCCTGCTGAATCGCCTCGTCGCTGGGCGGGGTAATCAGCGAATCCGGCCAGTAGCCCTGATCGAGGATCAGCCGCTGATAGATGGGGCAGTTGTTGAGGTAGACCTTGCCGTCCCGCACCTCGATTTTACGCATGCCGAAGTAGGTGTCCACGCAGTCTACCGCTTCGCCGTCCTTCAAAACGCGCACCTTCAGGTCGTACAGCGCAGGGCTATTCGGGGCCCACAGGTGTACGGGATCCAGGTCGCCGCGCACGATCATGTCCACCGGCACGCGGGTGATGCGGTCGCTGGTATTCAGCCGGACGACGCGGCACACGCTGCCCTCGAAGGAGATCGTGAGCTCGAGCTCGAGCTCCCCGGCGGGAATCCTGTCCAGCGCGATTTCGGCCGTCATCATGTGCTGGTCGATATCCGGCGTCACATGAATCTGGCGCAGCGCGTATTCGCCCACCGCCTCCAGATAGACCGTCTGCCAGATGCCGCTCACCGGGGTATACCAGCAGCCCATCAGCCCCTCGCGCCAATACTGCTTGCCGCGCGGCTGCGTGCAGTCGGGGGCATCCTCGACCCGCACGCACAGGTCGTTTTCTCCGTCCTTCAGGGCGTTCGTGATGTCGATGGCAAACGGCGTGTAGCCGCCCTTATGCGCGCCGACCTGCTGGCCGTTTACGTATACCGCCGCCTCAAAGTCCACGGCGCCGAAGCGCAGCAGCACGCGGCGTCCCTTCATGTCTTGCGGAACCGTGAACGCGCGCCGGTACCAGAGGATCGGATGAATCGCGTCCGTCGGGCCGATGCCGCTCAGCTTGCTCTGATAGCAGAAGGGAACGACGATTTCCCCCTCAAGCTTTGTGCCGGGCTGCTGCCAGCCCGCGCGCACGCCTTCGTCGGCGTCGTCAAACGCAAACTGCCAGACGCCGTTCAGGTTCAGAAAGGTATCGCGCATGAAATCGGGCCTGGGATGCTCCGGGCGGGGGATATTGGGGTTGTGCTCTAAGGACATGATGCTTTCCTCCCACATATCGATTATGGAGAGCGAAGTCTTTGCTCCATAATTTTCAAAGTTAATAAATGATAGATTCGCTCACAAATCGCCATCAAATATGCTTTATCGGCAAAATCGCTCTAAAAAAAGCAGGTCGATTCCATGCACAAAGCATAGCATCGTCCCGCCCAGCTTGTCAATAGGTTTAATTTATTCCATTAAATTTGTATCAAATCGCAATTTCCATTCGTTTTTTTTGCTCTATTCGTCTTCAATGGAGCGCATGCGATAACCGACGCGCAGGACGATCGGCTGCTCAAAATCGCCAAAATGTTCACCGAACAGATTCATTCCGCCAATGTTTTGCGCGTCCTTCGGCACCTCTATACGGACAGAAACGTGGTCTGTCTCGTTCATCCGCAGGTCTTCCAGCGCAGTGCTTCCTATAGGTATGTTTTCCAGGTAGCTTCCTTCCTTGTCCACCCGCCACGTCTTGAGAAACCCATATTGCGTGGACAGCTCCGACCACCACGAGGGGGTCAGCCTGCCGTGGCGGCCTCCGCAGTCGCAGGGGCAGGTCCAGACGCCCAGACGCCGTCCGTTGATCGAGACGGCGATGTCCGACTTCCACGGGTCGCGGTACATGGGAGCCTCCGAACAGGCCTCAAAGGAGATCTCCATCCACTCCACGTCCATGGCGCCGATGCCCAGCACCGAAAAGCGGTATTCCAGATATCCCTGACGAAACCAGATGAGCTGCGCCCCAAAACGGTCGGGAAGGTAAAACGACGCGGGGTTATCCATCTCCCCGATATGCGTCTTCTCTCCCGCAAGCCCGCAGGTCGGCACGATGCCGCCCGCGACGCTGTAACCGCCGATGGGCATTTGCAGGGTGATGACGCTGATGTGCTGCTCCCCGACGGGATCGAGGTTGATGGAGATGGAGTCCAGCCTGCGGCTGCAAAGCTTCATCGACCCGCGAACGCCCGGCTGTACCTCGGACATGACGATGCCGGCCTCCTCCAGCGTCTTAACCGCGAGCGCCGCGGTGGACATTGGAATGCCGAGGGATTCCGCCAGCTCCCCCACGTTCATGCTGCGCTTGCTCAGCGCCTGCATGATCTGCAGGCGCACGGGCGAGGAGAGCGCGTGCGCGATCCTGCACAGCGCGTCCGGCCGGTCGATCGTCAGCTCCGCGTGCTTTCCCTGAAATTCCTCCATACCCGTCCCCCCAATCCTTCGATGGAACTGAGGTTCTCCAAATCCCGGCCAAAGTCCTGCTTTTACCTCGCCACACGCCTGCGCAGCCACGCGCAGAACGGCCCCAGCGGGATGCACAGCAGGAACCAGAGCATGCTGTACAGCGCACAAATCTGCCCGCGATAGTTAAAGCGGCGGCGCGAGTAGTCCCAGACGTTCATGTGCCAGCGCTCGTTCACGAGCAGGCCCACGAGCAGTTCCATGCCGGTAATCACCGCCGCGCCCAGCGCGCAGCGCAGCAGCATCGGCCTGTGGCGCAGCCTGCGGTTGATTTCGTAAATGACGCTGAAGCACACGCCCCCCGTAAGCGCCATCGACCAGTGCGTATGCCCGCGCCAGAGAATTTCCAGCATGCTGTATCCTGCGGCCCCCACCCCGAAGACGAGCAGGCGCTCGCGCGCTTTTTTTATGTTCATGAAAACCCCTCCCGCGCACAGTCTGCGCGGGAGGGCAAATTCACATGTGTGCCACTTTGATGCAGCGCCTCCGTATTTTACGCCCCGACCTCCGCATTTTTTCCACCCAGGCTGTCCCCTGCCAGCAGCGCGACCTCAACGCCGGCGGCGCAAGCACAAGGACAGCCATCGTGCGCTCTGGAACAATAGGCTCAAAGGGCGTCCGCCAGGAAAAAAACGTCCGTGCATGTGGATTTTTTCCATAGGTCGTGCAAAAAGAGTTTGCGCTAGCCGAGCACGCTTATCCTTTGCCTATTCTTTCCGCCTTTAGATGTTTCCTATTATAATAAATCGATGGTTTTTATGTCCATCCGTGGCAGATTTCGCACATCTATTAAAAACTGTAGGTTTGTCAAACATCTTGGACAGTGAAAGCAAGAAGGAACTCTCTAGGCGAAGCCCAAAGGAGAGGGCGCATCGGTCTGTTGTTGGTGCGAGCTTGGTGGGCAGCTAGCTGCCCACCAAAGTCATCGAGCGAGAAGAAAGAATGGGTATTGTAGAATAGCTTTTGGTCTTCTCTGTGACTGCGTTCAACCTTACCGTTGTGGCGAGGTGTGTATGGTTTTATGAGCTTATGCCGAATTCCCAGATCAGCAGCCGTTTTCTCAAACAGCGTTACCTGATTGCGTTTGCTGTTGGAAAAGCGGTTGGTGAATTCAAAGCCGTTGTCGGTCTGGACACACTCTACCCGGATACCCCGGCGGGCATACCACTTGAACAGCCTTTTGAGAAAGTCAGCGGAAGAATAGGTGGACTGCTCAGGGTAAGCGGCCAGGAAGCGCAGTCGGGTAAACTCATCCATGGCAGTGTACTGAAACAGGCGCAGCTCCGGGTCCGCGATACAGCGGCGGGGCACCACCTTCACATCCACCTGAACGCGCTGTCCAGGATAGGTCATCTGCTCATAAGGCTTGGGCCTATAAGCCGGCTTCTTCTCTACTTGTGGGAATAACCCTAGTTTCCGCATTACGCGGAAGAGGCTCTCCGGGCGGCGGGTATATCCCCGCCGACGTAAGCGGTGCCACAGTTCCACCATACCTAGTTTGGGATCTCTGCGGCGCATATCCCGGATCAGCTTCAGCTCTGCTTCGGTATGCTGGTTGGGATGACTGTGGGGACGTCGGGACTGGCAGGCCAGGGAGGCCATGCTCCCATCCCAGCGAGCTTTCCAGAAGTAGATATACGACCGGCTCTTGTTGTATTTCCGGCTGGCCCGGCTCACGCCGTATTTCACCGCATACTTCATCAGGGATTGCCGATATGCCATGTCCTGTGTTATACTCTTGCTCATGAAGGATGTGGCCCCCTCTCGTATAGTTGTTGTCCGCAACTCCAACTATAACCGATGAGGCCATATCCTTCATCCTTTTTTTCTTCTACTGTCCAATATGTATTGTACTCCTACAGGCAGATTTCGCACATCTATTAAAAACGGTCTTGCAATGGCAAGGAAAAAATGCTATAATAATTTCCGTTCGATGGCATGGGTCACTAGCTCAGCTGGTTAGAGCACTCGCCTGATAAGCGAGAGGTCGGTGGTTCGAGTCCACTGTGTCCCACCAAGAAAAGGGCGATCCGTCAGGGTCGCCTTTTTTGTCCTATCCGTTTTGGAAAATCGTGCCGGCGCAGGATAAAAGGGGCGCGCTTACGGGTACAGTATGCCTGATCGATATGGCAGGCAGAAAGCGAGGAAGAAAATTGGCAACGCGTGAAATCTATCTGGCCGGCGGATGCTTTTGGGGGCTTGAAAAGCTCATGCGTTCCCTGCCGGGCGTTACAGACGCCGTAAGCGGCTACGCAAACGGCCACACGGAAAACCCCACTTATCAAGATGTATGCGGCGGAACGACCGGGCACCGTGAAACGGTTCGCGTGGTTTACGATCCGGAAAAGACGAGCCTCGACGCCCTCCTCTTTGCCTACTTTTCCGTGATCGACCCAACCACCCCCAACAGGCAGGGCAACGACATAGGCACGCAGTATCAGACCGGCGTTTACACCGCCGACGAGGATTCCCACAGGACGGTAGAGCGCATCGTGGAGATCGAAAGGCAAAACCATGAAAGCTTTTGCGTGGAAATCGCACCGCTCTCGCGTTTCTATCCGGCGGAGGAATATCATCAGCGTTATCTGGAAAAGAACCCGAGCGGTTACTGCCACATCCTTCCCGGCGAAATAAGCTCCCTGTCAAAGAGCCGCGTAGATCCCGGCCGGTATGTCCGCCCGCCCCGCGAGGCGCTGAAGAAAAAGCTCACGCCCGAGCAATTCGCCGTGACGCAGCAGGGCGCTACCGAAGCGCCCTATCAAAACGCCTATTGGTCGCATCATGCCCGTGGGATCTACGTGGATGCAGCAACGGGCGAGCCGCTCTTTTCCTCTACGGACAAGTTCGACAGCGCCTGCGGCTGGCCTGCCTTTTCCGCACCCATCGATCCCGGCGTCGTCAGATACAAGGAAGACCGTTCTCACGGCATGCATCGGATCGAGGTGCGAAGCCGCGCGGGCGGCAGCCATCTGGGCCACGTGTTTAAGGGAGAAAGCGAGGCGCCGGGCGGCGTGCGTTTCTGCATCAACAGCGCCGCCCTGCGGTTCATCCCCTATGAAGAGATGGACGCGGCCGGCTATGGAAACCTGAAGGATCTGGTAAAATAGATGGAAAAGCAGCATTCCCCGCCCGATGGGCGGGGAAAATGTGTGTCCCGGCTCCCTATCCCCTTTTTCCAAGGTGGTGGATCAAAAAGTCGAGGCAGTCGATCCGTCTCTGGTTTTCATGCACCGCCTCCAGTAGCGCAGCCCGATGCCTTGAAAGAAGCGCCGTCAGTTCAGCCGTCCGCCGCTCACAGATCAGGTCCATGCACTGAGCGGCCGTCTCCTGGCAACACCCTGCGTCCACCAGATTTTGATATAGCTTCTCCCGGATGTCGGAAGCTTCCGCCATGCGCGTCCCTCTCTTTCGCTCATGCTGCACAGCCCATGCGAAAGGCCGCTCGCAGCGCGGGCTGGTCGTAATCACGAGAACCCGACTTTTCACCCGCAAAATTCCTTCCTTTCTTCAAACACCGGGCTCGCTTCCGTCCTGGCAGCCATTTCGCTCCAGAGCACGACTTGTCCGCGGGCGTTTGGATCGTCCAGGATGACCTGACCGACCGCCGGTGCGAAGATCGTGCCGCAAAGCGGGTTTTTGACGCTCTGAACCGGCGCCGTGAGGGTCGCTGAAACCTCGGACTTTTCAAAACAAAGGTCCGCATCTACCATCTCGCAGTCGATCAGCCTGAGATTCGTGCAGTAGCAAAACGGCTGCGTGCCGATGATCTTACAGTTGACGAGGGTGAGGCTGTCGGAGTACCAAGCCAGGTATTCTCCCCGGACTACGCTGTTTCGTACCGTCACGTTTTTCGCGTGCCAGAATGCGTCCTTCGTGTCCAGTTCGCAGTCTTCAAAGGTCGCATTTTGAACGTACTGAAAGGAGTACTTCCCGCGCAGACGCACGTCAACGAAGCGCATGTCCTCCGCGCGCATCATGAAATACTCGCTCTCCGCGGTGCAGCGGCGCATTTCTATTCCCCGCACCGACCAGCCGAATTCGGCGGAGCGGATGTC
This sequence comes from Beduinella massiliensis, assembly GCF_900199405.1. NCBI lineage: Bacteria > Bacillati > Bacillota > Clostridia > Eubacteriales > Beduinellaceae > Beduinella > Beduinella massiliensis. The sequence continues at coordinate 1,225,808 of NZ_LT963430.1, read as the reverse complement.
GCAGTCCGCCATGGCGACGTCGCTGCATTCGCGCAGCGCCTTGATTCCATGCAGCCTGCTCCCCTCGATGCGCACGCGTTCGGAATACCACAGCGCGGCGCGACAAAGAGGTGTCAGCTCCGTGCCGCTGATGTGAAGATCCCGGTCGTGCCAAAAGGGGTAGCGCAGGTTACAATAGCAATCTTCCGCGCGAATGCCGGTGCACTCCTTCAGCGCGCTTTCGCCGTCAGCCGGGCCGTCAAAGGCGCAATGCATAAGGTGAAGCTCCCGCTCGCCGTAGAGCGCCCGCTCCCCGTCAAATTTTTGATGCTCTATTCGCTTCAAGTCTCTTTCTCCTCCTTCTCTTTCCGCGTCCTGCTCCGAATCACCCCACTGCCGAAATTTCTACGGCTCCGTCGAGCGTCATGATCTCCTCCATCCCGCTGACGGCCTCGCCCAGCGCATACAGACCGGCGTTCCTTTCGAAATGCCCGTAGAACATCACCACGTCCCCCCACGGCGCGTAATACGCCAGCGTACCCTCCTGCCCCTCCGCCTGCGGCGTGTCTTCGGTGGAGAGCGCTTCCGGCGGATAAAAGATCTTTTCGTTGGTTCCGAAATCCTCCACCTGTACCGTCACCGGCAGCTGCGCATACAGCTCACGCGCGGCACGACCGTCGTTCAGCGCAAACACGATCACCGTGTCATCCTTTTTTACCTGAACCTTCATGGGAACCGCATCTATCCTTTCGGCTTCCTTTTCGGGGATTTCCGCCGCGCCGGCCGACGGACGCCGGGCGCCATCGCTTTCAGCGCAGCCGCACATAAAAACCAGCAGCGCGGCGATGCCGAAAAGCTTTACGACTCTTTTCAGTGCATTCATCTCGTAAAACCTCCTGTTTGCTTCTCGGGTTCAGTATAGCGCCGCCGCCATTAGATAGCAAATACTTATAGCAAATATCTATCTATGCTTTACAGTTATGAATTCCCCGTGCTATACTCGTCTGAACAGGAGGCGATGAGATGGAACTGCGCGTGTTGCAATACTTTCTCGCCGTGGCGAGGGAACAGAGCGTTTCTGGGGCGGCGGCATATCTGCACCTTTCCCAGCCGACGCTCTCGCGCCAGCTCAAGAATCTGGAGGACGAGCTCGGCAAGCAGCTCTTCCTTCGGGGAAACCGGAAAATCACGCTCACGGAGGAGGGCATGCTCCTGCGCAAGCGGGCGGAGGAGATCATGGATCTGGTTTGGAAGACGGAACGGGAGATCACCCTGAACGACGAGAGGGTCGCCGGCGACATCTACATCGGCGCGGGCGAAACGGACGCCATCCGCATCCTCGCGCGGGCCGCGGGCGCATTGCAGCGGGAGCACCCGCAAATTCGCGTCCACATCGCAAGCGGCGATTCCGCCGACGTGACCGAGGAGCTGGATAAGGGCCTGATCGACTTCGGCATCCTCCTTGATCCCAAAGATCTGTCCAAATACGACTACCTGCGCATCCCGGAAAAGGACGTCTGGGGCGTGCTCATGCGGCGGGATGCTCCGCTCGCCCAAAAGGATGCCATCCGGCCGGAGGACCTATGGGACAAGCCGCTCATCCTTTCCCGTCAGCACCGGGAGGGCAGCGCCCTTTCCCTCTGGCTGAACAGAAACGAGGCCGACCTGCGCATCGTGGCGACGTACAGCCTGCTGTACAACGGATCCATCCTGGTGGACGAGGGCATCGGCTACGCCATCACGCTGGACAAAATCCTCAACACCCAAGGGAGCAATCTGTGCTTCAGGCCGCTGACCCCCGCCCTGCAGGCGGAGCTTTGCATCGTCTGGAAAAAGTATCAGGTGTTCACCAAGGCAGCGGAGCTGTTTCTGCATGCGGTGCGCAAGAGCCTCCTGTCCTCCTGATCCGGACGAATTTGAGCTGCCCCCCGCGGCAATCCGACAAAAGCACGCCGCTGTATAAAGTTTTTACAATCGCGCTCCGGTGTTTAAAGTTTGAACACCGCCGATTTTCTGTCTATGGTGAAAGCCGTCCGCACGCTGTATCATACAGCCATACAAGGACTTCAACCAAAGATTCAAACCATAGACGGAGGGAAACATCATGTATTACAGCAATGGCAACTACGAAGCGTTCGCTCGTCCGGAGAAGCCGGAGGGCGTGGATCACAAGTCCGCCTATCTCGTCGGTTCGGGCCTCGCCGCTCTCTCGGCGGCGTGCTTCCTCGTGCGCGACGGCCAGATGAAGGGCGATCACATCCACATTCTGGAGGAGCTCGACCTGCCCGGCGGCGCCTGCGACGGCATCAACGATCCGCAGAAAGGCTTCATCATCCGCGGCGGCCGCGAGATGGAAAACCACTTTGAATGCCTGTGGGATCTCTTCCACTCGATTCCTTCCATCGAGAACCCTGAAAACTCCGTACTGGACGAGTATTACTGGCTCAACAAACACGATCCGAACTATTCCCTGCAGCGCGCGACGGTGAAGCGCGGACAGGACGCGCATACCGACGGCAAGTTCGGTCTGAGCGAAAAGGCTTCGATGGAAATCGTCCGTCTCTTCCTCACCAAAGACGAGGACCTGTACGACAAGAAGATCGAGGACGTGTTCACGGAAGAATTCTTCTCCTCCAACTTCTGGCTCTACTGGCGCACGATGTTCGCCTTCGAGGAGTGGCACAGCGCGCTGGAAATGAAGCTTTATATTCAGCGCTTCATCCATCACATCGGGGGCTTGCCCGACTTCTCCGCGCTCAAATTTACCAAGTACAATCAGTACGAATCCCTGATCCTTCCGATGGTGAAGTATCTGGAGGCGCACGACGTCGATTTCCAGTACGGCACGCAGGTAACGAACGTCCGGTTCGACATCGCACAGGGGCGGAAGGCCGCGCGGGAAATCGTCTGCGTAAGGAACGGAAAGGAGATGCGCATTCCGCTCACAGACGACGACCTCGTCTTCGTGACCAACGGCAGCTGCACGGAGAACTCCTCGCTGGGCGACAACGACCACGCGCCAGAACTGAAGACGCAGCCCGGCGAAGGCGGCTGCTGGCAGCTCTGGCGCAACATCGCCGCGCAGGATCCGTCGTTCGGCCACCCCGACAAGTTCTGCACGAACATCGAGGCGACCAACTGGGAATCCGCCACCGTCACAACGCTGGACGACCGCATCCCGCCCTATCTCGAAAAAATCTGTAAGCGCGATCCGTTCAGCGGCAAGGTCGTCACCGGCGGCATCGTCACGGCGAAGGACTCCTCCTGGCTGATGAGCTGGACGATCAACCGCCAGCCGCACTTCAAGGCGCAGCCCAAGGATCAGCTCGTCGTGTGGGTCTACGGCCTGTTCACCGACCGTCCGGGCGATTATATCAGGAAGCCCATGCGCGAGTGCACGGGCACGGAGATCACCGAGGAGTGGCTTTACCATGTCGGCGTGCCGGAGGACCAGATTCACGACATGGCCGTAAGCTCCGCCCGCTGCATCCCCTGCATGATGCCTTATATCACCGCGTTCTTCATGCCCCGCACTCAGGGCGACCGCCCGAAGGTCGTGCCGGAAGGCTGCGTGAACTTCGCCTTCATCGGACAGTTCGCGGATACCGTGCGCGACACCGTCTTCACCACCGAGTACTCCGTGCGCACGGCGATGGAGGCCGTCTACACGCTGCTGAACGTAGACCGCGGCGTGCCGGAGGTCTTCAACTCCTGCTACGACGTGCGCGTGCTGCTCGACTCCACAGCCAAGATGATGGACGGCAAAAAGCTGACCGACATGAAGCTGCCCTTTTTCACGGAGCTGGTGGGCAAGGCGGCGCTGCACAAGGTCAGCGGCACGGCCGTCGAGGACCTCATGCACCGGTATCACCTAATCTGACCGTCTCCCGTTTTTGCCCCGCACCGGACGCCGCAGGCCGTCCGATGCGGGGGCTTTTTGTCAATCCCGTACAATCTTCTCTTTATTTTGAAAAAATGGGCGGAAGATCTGCCCAGGTTGATTTTCATTTGATATAATAGGGGTATCCTGCATACAGTAAGATGATACCGAAAGGGTGGACTATGTGGGATTCCTGTTTAAGCTCGTTCGCGCATTTTTAAATACCGTCAAAAGGCCGCTCACACTCCGCTGCGCGCAGAGCCTTCCGCCCTGCGCTGCCTACGTGGTGCACCACCAGAACCTGCGCGGCCCCGTGCAGGTGATGCGCTCGTTGCCCGTGCCGCCTCGCCCCTGGGTGCTGCACGTGTTTTTTTCGTACGCGGAATGCTATCGCCAATACGCGGGCTACACCTTTTCAAAGCGCCTGCACTGGCCCCGGCTGCTCGCACGCGCCGTCTCCATACCGCTCTCCCTGTTCGTGTCGGCGCTGGTGAGGAGCTGCCGTGCCGTGCCCGTCTACCGCAGCCTTACCCACCTTCGCGATACGTTTCGTGACTCGCTCGATTCGCTGCTTCGAGGCGAAAGCGTGCTGATCGCGCCGGACGTCCACTACGAGGACGACGGCCCCCTGATGCGTGAAATGTACGAGGGTTTCCTGCAGCTCGCTCCGCTGTACCGAAAGCGCACGGGAAAACCGCTGCCCTTCGTGCCGCTCTATTGCAGCCCCGCGCGCGGGGAGCTGTTCGTGGGCGAGCCCATCTACTTCCAAGCGGACGCCCCCTTCAGCGAAGAGCGCGTGCGCGTAGCCAGGCAGCTGACCGACGCCATCAACAGCATGGCGATGGCCTGCGGGGACGTCAAGGAGTCCGCTGTGCGCGCAGCGCAATAAGGCGTGCGGCGTCCTTTCCCGGCTCCGAACGTCATCGTCCCTGACACATAAAAATCCAGGTCCCAGCATCGCGCAAGGGCCTGGTTTTTAAATTCGTCGTTTAGCGGCTGTCCGGAGCCTCCTCATCTTCAGGCGCAAAGAGCGTACAGCCCATCTCCCGAAATTGGACGATCTTTTCGCGCAGCACCTCTTCGCTCACGTCAAAGCGCGCCGAAAGGCACGTGAGGCAGTAAAAGACGCGCGCGCCGCGGTTGACGAGCTTTCGGGTGAGCGCAGCCTCGTCCCGGGTCAGCAACCGCCCGCAGCCGGCGCACCTATCCATCGCAGCGCGAAAGCCGACAGCGATAGAGGCGGCAGTCGTGGCCCGGCACGCGGACGCTGAATTCGTCGCGCTTCACGCCGAGCCGTTCGCCCGTAAAGACGTCGCGCGGCACGATGCCGATCCCCGACGGATAGGGCAAGCCGATATCCGAAAGCAGACAGGACAGCCGGGTCTCGTGCTCGGAGAGATTGAAGAACGCGAGCACGAACTCGCCCTTTGACAGGTGGCGGATAAACGTATAGGTGCACTCGTCCTCGCTGCGCCAGGGATATTCGCCGGGCTTCGCATCGGGATTGGGCAGCGTCACCCCGCCACAGCGCACCAGATACGGCGGGCGGCATTCCTCATCCTGATCGATGGCGATCAGCGCTTCGCTCTGCAGCAGCGCCCGGCACTCGCCGCTGAGCGTGCGCAGGTCGCACCCCATCATCAGCGGCACGCCGAAGAGGCACCAGAGCGAAAACTGCATGCGGTATTCCTCAAAGGTACAGGGAGCGCCCAGGCTGACGTTGCCCTTGCCGTACATGCCGACGGTGAGCATGTCCAGGTCGTTAAACCCGCCCGGAGCGCTCATGCACAGGTTCCCGATCTGCGACTTCGCGATGTCGGTAAAGGAGCGGAAGTTGTCCATGATGTCGCCCGTGGAGCGGTACATGTGCGCCCCGATGGAGCGCATCCAGCGCCAGGGTTCCTGCTGACCCCAGTTGCAGGCGGAATAGAGGATTTCGCGCCCGCTGGCCTTGAGCGCCATGCTCATGGTGTGGTAGCGCATCCTGCAATCGCCGTTCTGCGGAAAGTTGCAGAAGTCGTACTTCAGGAAGTCCACGCCCCACTGCGCGAACGTGCGCGCGTCCACGAACTCATGGTCAAAGCTGGAAGGATAGCCCGCGCAGGTGCGCACGCCCGCGCAGGAGTACATGCCGAACTTCAGCCCCTTTTGGTGCACGTAGTCCGCCACGGCCTTCATGCCGTGCGGAAACTTCGCCGGATCGGGCACGAGCAGGCCTTGTTCGCTCCGTTCGCGCAGGCTCCAGCAGTCGTCGATGACCAGGTATTCATATCCGGCTGCGCGGTATCCCTGCTCCACCAGGATGTCGGCGGTCCTGCAGATCAGCTCCTCGCTGATCTCCTCGCCAAATGTGTTCCACGAGTTCCAGCCCATAGGCGGCGTTTTTGCGAGCATCTCATTTCCTCCTCAAGACCTGTCGTATTCGTTTACCCGGCGCGGTACTGCTGGGGCGTCACCCCAGTCAGCGACTTGAAGACCTTGGCAAAGTACCTGCTGTCCGTAAAGCCGACGTCCGCGGCGATGTCGCTGACCTTGCGGCGGGTCGTGTGCAGCAGCGTCTTGGCTCTTTCGATCCTGAGCCGCTGCAGGTAGTGGGAAAAGCCGCACTGCATATTGCGCGCAAAGAGGGCCGACAGGTAGTTTGGATGCAGCTCCACCTGCTCCGCGACGCTTTGCAGCGAAATGGGTTCGCCGTAGTGCCTGCTCACGTACATCAGCGCCTGACGGATCGCTCCGTCCAGGCCGCCGTCCTCACGCTCCCGCCAGCGCTGCGCGAGCGCGAGCAGGGCGTGCGACAATTCCGCGCCCTTTTCGACGCGCACCTGCTCCGTCACGACGCCTTCGCTGCGCCGCTCCTGCGCGTATTCGCCGCAGGCCACAAAGAGCGCCGTATCCTCATTGAGCTCCGCGAGCCTTCTGCAAAGCAGGTAGCCGGTTTCCGCCGCGAGCGGGCAGGCGCCCGCGGCGGATCTGGCGACGATCAGCCAGCCTTCCGTCCGGCTCTTCATGCCGGTGAGCTCGTCGCGCAGCCTCTCTGACTCTCCGGCAAGGCCCGCGTTCCAAGCCGCCGAAAAGAGCTTGTCGTCGCGTTCGCGGCGCTGGTCGTACTCGGCCTTCCGCGCGCTTATCACCGACAGGATCTTGTCGCGCCGCATGGGCTTGAGCAAATAATCGCGCACGCCCTGCGCCATGGCCCGGCGCGCGTATTCAAACCGGTCGTACCCGCTGATGACCACCGCGGCGCAGGCGTCGTCGACCGCGCGGATGCGTTCGATCAGCTCCAGTCCGTCCATGTCCGGCATGACGATGTCCGTGACGATGAGATCCGCCGGGCAGACACGGTACTGCGCCCAGGCCGCCGCGCCGTCCGCCGCCGCGTCCACCTCCACGCCGGGAATCTCCCCGATGATCTTTGCAAGCCCCTGCCGTATGACGTTTTGGTCTTCCGCTATCAACACCCGCATGCGTCATTCCTCCCCGCCGTAGGGTATCTCAATCAGTACTTCCGTTCCGTACAGCCCGGAGAGGACGTTGACCGTCGCGCGGGCGTCGTAGAGCAGCTTGAGCCGCCGGCTGATGTTCGTCAGCGCGAGGCAGTCCTCGAAGGTAGCGAGCGGGTCAGCCGTATCCCGGCTAAGCGTCTGCGTGATCTCCCGCAGGCGCGATGGCGCGATAGGCTTTCCGTCGTTGCGCACACGGATGCAAACCCCGCATTCCACCCGGCGGACGCCCAAGTAGATGCGCAGCGGACGCCTCGGATCCATCCCGTGCAGGATCGCATTTTCCACCAGCGGCTGTAAAAGGAGCTTGGGCATGGGCATGCTGTTCAGCTCGGGGTCGGAATCGACGGTGAGCTGGATGCGCTCGTTGTTGACGAGGTTTTGCAGCTCCGCGTAAAGCCGGACGTTGTGCAGCTCCGCCTGCAGGGTGGTCTCGTGCTTGCCGGACAGGTTGTAGCGCATCAGCTCGCCCATCGCGGCGATCCCCTCGCTCAGCCGCTCGTTGTCGCCAAGCTCCGCCATCATGCAGAACGTCTCCAGCGTATTGTAGATGAAGTGGGGATTGATCTGCGATTGCAAGGCGCTCAGCTCCGCGTCCTTCTCCGCCATCTCCGCGAGCAGCACCTTGTTGAGCAGGGTATCGATGCGCCCCGCCATTTCGTTCATATGCCACGCCAGCGCGCCCAGCTCGTCGCGCGAATCCACCGGCAGGTCGATGTCGTAGCGGCCATGATACATGGCTTCCACCGCCTCCGTGATGCGCCGCACGCGCCTGGACATGCTGCCCGAAAGCACCCAAGTGAGCGCGAACAGCAACACGGTCAGCGGCGCCAGAATGCCGAAAAAGATGCGCAGGGCCGCCCCGCTTTCCGCCGTCAGCTCGGTGCGGTCCATCCACCGCAGGATCAGCACGTCCAATTCTTCCAGCGCAAGCGCCCGCAGCAATACCGCCTGACCGCCGATCTGCGTCTCGACGGTTCCTTCCTGCGCGGACCGCAGCCGCAAGACGTCCGGCGTTACCGAAAGCGGCGCACCGGCAAGGTCGATCGGCTCAAGGGTATCCGCACGCAGGCAGATGAAGCGTTCCTCCTCGCCCAACAGGTCACGCGCGTCGACCTCGAGCTCCATGACCGCGTCCTTCAAGAGCGGCGAAGAGAGGAACAGCGAAAATACGCTGGCCTCCCTGCCCCTGGAATACCGGTAATCCCGCGCGGCGTGCGCCCCTTCCCAACAGCTTGACGCCTCCGAAAGCCGCGCGCAGGCCTGCCGGTACCATTCCTCCTGCTCATACGCCCGTTTGGCGTGAAAGTGGCTGTCCTCCGTCACCGCCTCGCTGCCGATGAAAAAGCTGATGCGCATGGGGTTGGCAAACGCGTTGTCAAACCAGGAGAATGCGGCCTGCACGCGCTGGTTGTAGGCGATGATCAATTCGCTTTCGTCGAAGTACAGGCCGCTCACGTACTGGGTGATCTCGCTCAGCGTGATAAAGTTCCGGGCCGCCTCCTCCGTCTGCGCCGCGCGCCGGCGAATCTGCGCCGCATGCTCCTCGATTCTGTCGTTCAGCTCGTCGTCGATCTGCCTGCGGATGTTGCCGACCGTATAGGTGTACAGGAGGACGCCCGCCAGAAGGGTGGGCAGCAGCACGAGCGCCATGTACGAACAGCATAGCTTAAAGCGAATGCCCAGCGTCGGTGTCCGCGCCATGCTCCCCCTCCTGTCACGGATGCGATTTTCTATGGCCTTCAGTATAGCACGCAGGAGCGTTCAATGCAATTTGCGCCTACAGCGCGTTTCGGACGATATATTCGCGCCAAATGGAGCGCAGGTAATCGCTCTGCGCGCGCGTCATCCGCTCGTGCGACGATTCGGTTTCCGTGAGGAAGTACAGGGAGGGCACCCCCAAGTACGGCTGCAGCTGCGTGTATCGGATCCACTCGTCGATGACCGTCGGCGACGCGTTGTCGCAGTCGAGCAGCTCCCAGCCCGCGATGCGGGCGATACGGGCGCGCTCGCGCATCATTTCGGGCAGATCGCGCGTCGCGAACCAGATGTCGTTGAGCCGCAGCATGTCGGAGGACTCGCGGAAGAGCGGGTTGGGCGTCTGCGTCTCCAGCAGCGCGTCCGGCTTGACGGCGTGCAGCGCGTCGTGCACGACGTACTGAAACCGGCGCACCAGCTCGATGCCGTGCAGGACGCCGTAGTTTTCGATGCCGGGGCGGTCGCCGGTGCGCCCGATCCAGTCCTCCTTGAAGCCGTCGATGTCCGTCTCCCGCACCAGCCGCATGACGCCCTCGCGCACGAAGGCGTCGTACCCCTCGATGCCCGGCACCGCGAACAGGGAATTGCCCTCCGCGTCCTTCGCGCAGAACTCCTCCGGCACGCCCTCCGCCTGATAAGCCGGGATCCACAGCAGCACGCGGCGTCCCTTTTCGTGCTGGCGGCGCACGAAGCCGGGCATGTCCGGCCATTTTTCTTTGTCGACCTCAAACGTACCGTATTCCTTCTGCCACTTGTCGTCCACCACGATCGTGCCGTACGGCACGCCGCGCGCGTCCAGCTCCTTTGCCCAGGCTTCATAATTTTCCTGCGTCGCGCGATCGCAGGGTTCCTCCCCCGCCGGACACAGCGCCGTCTGCTCGGCCCAGCCGCAGAAGATCGGCCGCCTGTGCCAGGGGGCCTCCGGGAAGCGGAAATCCGTGCCGTAGCCGCGCTCATCGACCCAGCCGACGTAGCGTTCCAGGCAGGCAAAGGGGCTGTAACCGAAGACCAGCACAGCCTCGGGCGAGGCAAAGGTTCCCTCCGCGCGCGTATAGCCCATGTATTGCACGTGAAAGGAAGCGCCGAACTTCAGGCAGCCCGAGTATTCCAGGCCGCCAAACCTGTATGCGCCGGGCTTCGCGCCGATGCCCAGGCCCATCGCCGCTTCGTCCTGGTGAAACGCAAAGCACAGCGGCGCGGGCGAAAACAGGCCGTAATACCGCTCGATGTTGACGTAATCCGCGTGGCCGACATTTTCGCTGCGGCCTACGCCCACAAAGCCGGGCTGGGAAATGTCAAACTCCGTAACATTGGCGAGGTTCGGATTGAACGTGTGGTAGTGCGGCACGAGGAAGGCGGCGTTCGTATGGTACCCGTCGGAATCGCCGGCATCGTACAAACCGGGCCGCCCGCTGGAAAAGAAGTAGCAGCGCCCCAGCGCCTCGTTCCCCTCCGCCTCGTGATGATAGGTGACGCGCCCCGGTTCAAAGCGCCAGACAAAGCGCCGCGCCTTCCAGACGTTGCTTTCTGCCGTGAGTTCTACGCGCAGCGCGCCGCCCTCCCGCTCCAGCGAAGAGATTCGCACCCGCGACAGCTTTTCCTTGACCTGCGGCGTGTCGAGCGTGCTCACCATCGCCAGCTCCGCCATGGGGCGTCCGTCGAACGAAAACGCAGCTACCGGCACAGCGGCTCGGACGATGCGCGCCCCGTACGTGGCGCCCCTTAGCACAAACCCTTCCTCATTCTCGATAAAGCGCATGGCATTTCCTCCAAAAGAGCCGCCGCCCCGAGGCGTTTGGGGGCGGCGGCCGTCGATTGTACGTTACTTCCCCATCTTTTTCAGGTTTGCCTGGTACTTCTCGGTGAGCGCGGCCTCGTACGTGGCAAGCCCAAGCTCTTCCGCCTTCTTGACGTATTCCTGGTACTCCGCCTCCGCGGCTTCGACGTCCTGCGCAAAGACGATCTTCACGCAGCTCGTCTTGAAGAGCGTGTCGAGCTTGCTCTTGATGACGCCCGCGTCCGAATCCACCGCCGGCGTGATGCTGGCGAATTCCGGCTTGTAGACGATGTGGTCCGCGTACATTTCGTTGTAGGACGCGTACTCCTCGTCGCCGGGAATCCAGAAGTTGATGCCGTTCCACAGGCCGGACGCAGCGAACCAATAGGTGCTCAGGCCGTTCGACTTCTCAATGCCGTCCCAGTCCGCCTGTTTGGCGGCGTAGTACTCGGCGAACGCGGTGGGCTTTCCGTTCTCCTCAAGGAAGTAGTGCGGTCCCTTGCTCGTATCTCCGCTGTAGGTCTCGCCGTCCTCCGCCTTGTTGCCCCAGAAGAGCGCGGCGTGTCCGTCGTAGCTGGCCAGGTAGGAGAGGAACTGCGCGCGGCGCGCCAGCCCCTTGGGCTCGGCGGAGACAAAGGTGGCGTTCCAGCCGTTGCCCGTGCGCGTCTGCTGATAGGAGTCAAAGGGCGGCAGGATTTCGTAGACGGTATCGGGGTTGTCGTCGGGCACCTTCTTGCCGTCGCCGATCGTCCAGGTGTAAAGGACGCAATCGCCGGAGGCTACCTTGGTCTGGTTCACGTCCTTGGTATCGATGAAGGAATCGCGCGTAAGCAGACCTTTGGCGGCCAGCTCGTGCAGGAACATCAGCGCGTCGTGGAACTGAGGCGAGCGCAGCTTGTGCGAAAGCGTGCCGTCCTCATTTTCAACGTAGCTGGGGATGCCGAACTGGTAACCCGTCACGCTGAGCGACTCGCTTAAACTGCTGGACAGGCCGCAGTCCCCCGCGTAAAAGCCGATCTTGTCCGGGTGCAGCGCCTGAATTTTTTCCAGCGCTTCGATAAACGCCTCCGGCGTGGTCATGTCGGGGCTTCCGATCTCCTCGTAGTAGTCCTTGCGGATCGTCCAAACCGGCTGGTTGGAACCGACGAGCGCGTTGTATGCCTTCGCCCATTCCTGATACTTCGCGCCCTCGATGGAGGTCGTAAAGGCGTAGGTCTTGCCGTCCTGCCAGCGATAGTTGGTAAACACCTCCGCGTCGGCGTTCGCAATCAGTTCCGGCGCGTACTGCTCGGCCAGCGTCTCCAGATCGATCACCAGGCCGGACTCGATCAGCGTGTCGTACAGCGGGCAGTTCATGTCCATGCAGATGAAATCCGGAATGTCGCCGGATGCGATCATCAGCATGAGCTTCTGGTTGTCGTCCGCGACAGGCTTGGTGATCTTGAGCGTGACGCCGGTTTCGTCCGTCACGCGCCGCGCGGCGTCGTCGTTCCAGGAGCTTCCGTACCAGGAGTAGTTGACGAAGATTTCCAGCTCCGTCGCGGACCTGTCGGCCTCCCAGCTCTTGGGGTTCCCGTTTTCAAGCCATTCGTCCGTCGGTTCCGCGGCGCAAAGGGTCGCGGCCGAAAGCGCCATGACCAGCGCGAGCACCAGGGTCAGCAGTTTCTTCATGAGTTCTTTCCTCCTTGTCCAATTTTCACGGGCATCACACCGCCCGCAGGATGCTGGCTCACTCCTTGACCGACCCGATCATCATGCCCTTAATGAAGTACTTCTGCACAAACGGGTAGAGGATGGTGATCGGCATGACCGATACGATCAGCGTCGCATAACGCACGGATTCCAGCGTGACGGAGGGACGCACCTGCAGCTGGCTGTAAAGCCGCGCCAGCTTCTGCTGTGCCTCCGCCTCGTTCATCAGCCGCAGCAGCGTCGCGGGCATGGTCATGAGTTCCTCGTCCAGGATGTAATAGGCGGGCGCGTACCAGTCGTTCCAGTAATTGACGCCGACGAACAGCGCGACGGTGGCGATGATGGGCGGCGAAAGCGGAAGGATGACCTTCCTAAAGACCGTGAAGTGCGAGGCGCCGTCGATGCGCGCCGACTCCACCAGCGATTCGGGCAGCTGCCTGAAAAACGACATCATCAGGATCATGTTGTAAAACGAGAACATGCCCGGCAGAATGTAGACCCAGAACGTGTTGATCAGCTTCAGGTTCTTGTAAAGCAGGTATGTCGGAATGATGCCGCCGCCTACGTACATGGTGATGATGCCCAGCGCGACGTACAATTTCCGAAACATCAGTTCGCGCCGTGAAAGCGCGTAGGCGGTCATGGCGGTGAAGAGCACGTGCAGAACCGAGCCGCAGAGGGTGCGGGCGACCGTCATGAAAAAGGCGCGCAGCAGGGTATCCTCCCGAAAGACGATCCTGTAGTTTTCCAGCGAGAACACGCGCGGCCAAAGATAAATGCCGCCCTTCATGGCATCCTTTCCGTCATTGAGCGAGTTGATCAGGCAGTAGTAGATCGGATAGAGCGACACGATCGTCACGACGACGCACACCACCAGCGCGGCGGTATTGATGACGTGATCTTCCGCGGTTTTATGGATGGCATTCTTGTTTTTCATGGCGCGCTCCCTCTCAGAACAGGCTGGCATCCGTGAGCTTGCCCACGACGGTATTCGCCGTCACCAGCAGCACGACGGAAATCAGCGATTGAAACATGTTGATCGCGGTCGAGAACGAGAAGCGCATGAGGCTCATGCCCATGTCGAGCACGTAGTGGTTGAGCACGTAGCTCGTCTCGTGGTTAAAGCCGTTGCCCAGCATGTAGGACTGGTCGAAGTTGGAGCCGACCGGCCCGCCAGAAAGCAGGCTGCCGAAGTTCAGGATGAACAGCATCAGCATCGTCCAGGAGATGGATGGAAACGTGATGTGCAGGATGCGCTGCAGCCGCGTAGCTCCGTCGATCGTCGCCGCCTCGTACAGCTCCGGGTTGATGCCGGAAATCGCCGCCAGGTAGATGATGGCGTTCCAGCCCGTCTCCTTCCACAGGTCCAGGCAGACGGCGACGCTCCAAAACAGCTTCGGGTTGTCCAGAAAACCGATTCGCTCCATGCTGTGCAGGGCGAGCTCGCGGTTGACCACGCCCGAGGGGCCCAGCAGGATCAGCGCCATGGAAGCGACGATGACGTAGGAAAGAAAGTGCGGCAGATAGCTCGCCGTCTGCGTCAGCTTCTTAAAGCGCGCGAACGGCAATTCGTTGAGCAGGATGGCGAAGAGGATCGGCGCGAAGTACGTAAAGGCAAACTTGTAGCCGCTCATGCACAGCGTATTTTTGAGCGACATCCAGAACGTCTCGTCCGCCCAGAATTCGCGGAAGTGCTTGAGCCCAACCCACGCGCTTCCCGAGACGCCCTTGAGAATCTTGTAATCCTGAAAGGCAATGACGTTGCCCAGAATCGGCACATAGCAGAAGAGCAGCAGGAACAGCATTGCCGGGATCGCCATGATCTGCAGTTCCCATTGGCGGCAAAAGCGCTTGAAGCCCGATTTCCTGCGTACCGCCTCTTTCACCACCATATCTCTCATTCCCCCGTCCTTTTTGCACATTATAACAACATACGCCCGCATTTTCTATGCCATAAAACTAATAATTGGTGCACATTCTTAAGATCTCCGCCAAAGCAAAAAGTCGGACCGCCAAAGCGGCCCGACCCAGACTATAACCCGATTTCGCGCCGGGGTCATCCCTTGACCGATCCCAGCGAAATGCCCGACACGAAGAAGCGCTGCATGAAGGGGTAGAAGATCGCGATGGGCAGCGCGGCCACGACGATCTTCGCGGCGTTGAACGTCTTCAGCGAGGTCAGCGCCGCCAGCTCTTCCTCTGTCATGGAGGAGGAGGTGATGACGATGTTCGTGTTCGTCAGCGTCTGTATGTAGGTCTGCAGCGGAATTTTGCTCGGGGAATTGATGAGCAGCAGGCCGTCGAAAAAGTTGTTCCAATGGCCCACGATGCTGAACACCGTCACGGTCGCGATGGCGGGCATCGCCAGCGGCACGTAGATGCGCGTCATCATTTGGAACTGCCCCACGCCGTCGATCGTCGCGGCCTCCTTGATGGCGGCCGGCTCGTTTCTAAAGAAGTTCATGAGCAGGATCATGTTGTAGACGGGCAGCCCGCCGGGAAGGACGAGCGCCCAAATGCTGTCGATCAGGCCGGTAGACTTGATGACAAAGTACCAGGGAACGATGCCCGCCCCGAAGAGCATCGCAAAGACAAAGACCCAGATATACACGCGGCGTGCCGGGAACTGCTTCGTCTCCAGCGACAGCGGGTAAGCACAGCAGATCGTCAGGGCGAAGTTGATCAGGCCGCCCAGCACCACGCGCTGCACGGAAATCCACATGGCCTGCATGAACTTCGCATCCTGAAGGAGCGTCTTGTAGGGCGTGACCGTCAGCTCTACCGGCCAGATGTAGACGCGCCCCGCCAGCGCGGCCGTCTTGCTGCTCAGGGACAGGGAGATGATGTGCAGCAGCGGCAGAAGACACAGCAGCCCCATGAGCACCATGAGCAGGAGCACCGCCGTATCGAACACCGTATTTTCCAGCGACTTATACCTTCTCGTCATTCAGGCCCATTCCTTTCGCCGCCGCGTCAGAACAGCCGGTACCCGGCCACGCGGTCCGCAATGAAGTAGGAGAACGTAATCATGATGAAGCTTACGGCGGACTTGAGCAGGCCCACCGCCGTGGCCATCGAGTACTGCGCGTTGATGAAGCTCATCCGGTATACGTACGTATCGATAATGTCGCCCGATTCGTAGACGACCGGGCTGTACATGTTATAGACCTGATCAAAGCCTGCGTTCAGGATATTGGAAAGGTTCAGCGTCGCCACCAGCACGATGGTCACCAGAATGCCGGGCAGCGTGATGTGCCATATCTTAGCCAGGCGGCTCGCCCCGTCGATGTCCGCCGCCTCGTACAGCTCGGGATTGATGCCGGCGAGCGCCGCGATGAAGATGATCGAGCCGTAGCCGAATTCTTTCCAGACGTCCGTGCCGATCAGCAGCGCGCGAAACCACGCGTTGGAGCCCAGAAAATTGACGTTCTCGGACGCGATGCCCAGCCTGATCAGCACGGTATTGACGAGCCCGCTGTCGCCGAAGATGTTCTTAAAAATTGTCGCCAGGATTACCCAGGACAGGAAGTGCGGCAGAAAGCAGATCGTCTGCACGCCCTTTTTAATCCCATTGCCGCGCGCCTCGTGCAGCAGGATCGCAAAGAAGATGGAAACGGCGAGCGAAAGCACCAGCTTGAGCGAAGCGATGATGAGAGAATTGCGGAAGATCTTATAGGTATCCTTGAGCTTAAACATGTACTGAAAATTTTCAAGCCCGATCCACTTGGAGCGCGAAAAGCCGAGGATCGGCTTGAAATCCTGAAAAGCGATGACGTTTCCAAAAAACGGAATAATCGTATAGATGACGACGACGAGCAGCCCCGGAAGGATGAGCAGGTGATACGGCCACGTTTCGCGCAGCGTGACCCTCCGGCGCCTTGGTTGAAGATTCAGCATTCTACGTCCCCCTGTCAGGCAAGGTTGTCCCCCGGGCGCATGGGTCCGCCCGCGCCCCGCCGAAAGGCGCGGGGCGCGGCGCGGACATTCCGTCTAATTCCGTTTACTTGGAGGCGATGTATTCCTCCACCTCGGCCGTGATCGTGTCGCCGCCGATGCTCTTCCACTCGCTGACGAAGGAATCCCATTCGTCCAGGCTCGCCTCGCCGATCATGACCTTGAGGAAGTATTCCTCCTCCAGCGTCTCCATCGCGGTCCACAGGCGTTCCATCGAGGGCGTATCCGCGTAGCACGCCTCCGGGAAGCGTTCGATCATATCGCTGTTGCGCTGCACTTCCCAGGCGCCCGTCGCCCAGCCCCAGGCGTTCGCGGTCGCGAGGTTCGTCTCAAACGCGGCGCGCAGGCCCTTGTCCATGACCGTCGTGTAGCCGTTGTACCAGGTCTTGCCGTCGCCGCACTGGTCGTCGTAATCCATTTCGCCCGCGATGACCTTCATCACGTCCGCGATCTGGTTCTCCTTGGCGTCGAAGTCACAGTGCAGCACGTTGATCGGATAGTAATGCCAGGAGAAATTGGAGTCCATGCCGTTCGGACGCACGCCCTCGGCCTGGGCCTGATCCAGGTCGTACTGATAGTTGATCGTCTTGACGACGGCTTCCTTGACAGCCTCCGAGCAGCCCTTTTTGACGACGACGTAGGTGTTCGTCGGGTTCTTGTCGCAGACCGTCAGCTTGCCCTCCGCGTTCAGCGGGGCCAGCATCGGGATGAGGGAGACGGAATCGGGCATGCCCTCCAGAATGCTCACGACCGGCCACTGGCCGCACCACCAGGCGCCGAAGAACATGCCGCACTGGCCGTTCGCTATCAGTTCATAGCACTGGTCGCCATCCGTCACGGCCAGGGAAGCGTTGAGCACGCCATCCTGAACCAGCCCGTTGATCGCGGCGAGCGCGTCGCGGCACGCGTCCGTAACGGAGCCGTAGACGACGTTGCCCGCTTCATCCTTAATCCACTGCTTGGGGTACGCGCCGAAGTAATTGAACAGCGCGTTGACCTGCCATGCGCCGCCGTTCGGCTGATAGTAATCCGAGCTCACCGCGATGCCGGTGGTCACGTTGCCGCCGGGGTTCTTCTCGCGGAACGTCTTGGCGACGTTCACCACGTCATCCCAGGTCTGCGGCTGGGAGAGGCCGCACTCCTCCAGCCAGTCTCCGCGAACCCATAGGACGGGAATCGCGTCCATGCCGGGGCAGATATCGCCGATGCCCATGAGCTTCCCGTCAAAGGTGCCCAGCGCCTCGGTCAGTCCGTTCGTCGAATCGAAGCACTTGCGAAGGCTCGGCGAGGCGTAGGTTGCGAAGGCCTCGGTCATATCCTCGAGCGCATCCGCTTCCACCAGCTGAACGAGCTGGGTGTAGGAGACGTTCATCACGTCCGGGATGTCGCCGGAGGCGATCGCCATGTTCACCTTCGTCGTGTAGGTGGACGTGTCCACGGAGAAGGCGTACTGATAATCGACGTTCAGGTTCTTCTCCAGATAGCGCACGATGTAGTTATCCTCTGAGTTCTCGCCCGCGTCGTAAACCACGTTCGCGCTTTCCTCACGCCCAATGGTGATGACGACCGGGTCCCCCTCGGCCACCGGTCCATAAGGATCGACCGGAGTCTCCGCCGTGCCGAAGGCCGCCGCAGACAGCAGGAGCGCGAGGGAGAGGAAGCATGCCAATGCCTTTTTCATATCTTTTCCTCCTTGATGATCGTAAGACGCTTTTCGCGTTCAAGCGCCGCGCGGGCCCGCCGCAGCGCTTGAGTACCATGTTTTCATTGTATCCGCCGTCCGACGCGTTTTAAATATCAAGTTCTTAACCTTCGTGTCGCATTCTTATTCACCTTGCATAGGATCCCGCCGTCGTTTTGGAAAATAGGTTATAATAAAGCACGCCATTCCACCTGCAAGAGAGGAGGCCGTGCATGTATACAATCCTGATCGTAGATGACTGCCCCGCCGAAATCGAATGCATTCTCTATCTCATCCGCCGCTACGCCCTGCCGCTGGAAGCGGCGACGGCGTCGGACGGGCAGACGGCCTACGCACTGCTGCGCCGGCGGCACTTCGACATCCTGTTTACCGACATCAAAATGCCGCTGATGGACGGCATCTCGCTTTCCGGGAAGGCCAAGGAGCTCTATCCAGACCTGCGCGTCATCCTCTTCAGCGGGTACAACGACTTTATCGACGCGAAAAACGCGATCTCGATCGGGGTGACGGAGTACCTCATGAAGCCCGTAGACCCCGAGGAGTTCAACAGAACCCTGCAGACGACGATCGACACGATTGCCTCCGCCCGCGCGCGCAGCCGCGACGCGCTGTTCGTCCGCCGCCACATGCTCTACCTCGCCCTGAGCCGCGACGCGGAAACGCCGCCGCCCGCGCAGGAGCGCGCCTTCGTCGAGCCGTACGGGCTCATGCTGATGCTTAAGTTCGACACGGACTTCTTTAGCGGCGAGGGCGAAAATTTTGAATCCAGGCTCGGCCGCTTTCTCTCCTCCCCCTGCGACTTCATCAGCCTGTATCCGGAGCAGGGGCTGATCCTCCTCCGCCGTCCGCTGACTGAACCCGACGCGCAGGGGACGGACGCGCTCGCCGAGCGCGCGAAGCGGTTCGTCCGTGAGGCATACGGCAGGGAGTGCGTCGCCGCCTGTGAACGCATAGACGGCGCAGGCGACTTTTTGCCCGCCTATCAGCGCCTGGAGGCGCGGACGGAGCGCAGCCTTTCCGCGCCCCCGGAGAGCGCGAGCCCGGAGCTGCCCATGGAGCAAATGCTGGAATCCATCCGTCAGGGCGACATCCTGCTGTTCCGAGACCTGTTCGACGGGTTCCTCTCCCGTTTTTCCGGAGCAAACGCCCCTTCGAACCTGTACACGAAGTTCTGTGTGACGCAGCTCATTACGGAGCTGCACCGTCAAAAGGGTGACAGCTTTCGGGAGAGCGAGCTGGTCGAGCGCGTCTTTGCCTGCGCCGACGTGGAGACGCTCCGCTCGCTCGTCTACGACGCGCTGCGAACGGCCGAGGCGAACGCGGACATGCTCTCCAACCAGAAGGTGGAGGCCATCAAACGCTACATCTATCAGCACTTCTGCGAGGATATCAGCCTGGACGCGCTGGCCTCCGCCTTTTATTTCAGCCCGAATTACCTCTGCCGTCTCTTTAAGCAGGAGACGGGCTGCTCGCCCGGCAAGTTTCTGCATGACTACCGCATGAAAAAGGCGCAGGAGCTTTTGGAAAGCTCACAGATGAAGGTCAGCCACGTCTCGCACGCCGTGGGCTATAAGAGCACCTCGTATTTTTGCCAGCGCTTCCGCGACCGCTTCGGCGTCAGCCCGGAGCTCTACCGGCAAAACGCCCTGCGCCTTCAAAACGCACGGGGACAGGAAGGGAAAAACGAACCATGAAACGCCTTTTTCAATCGCTCGGCCGCCGGTTTCGCCGCCTGCGCATCAAGCGGAAGGTCCTGCTCGTCTACCTCACCGTCGGCTTCCTGCCCTTCGCGCTCTTCACGATCTTCCTGTACGGCCATACGCGGCACCTCATCATCGACAGCGAATACGGCGTGCGCCAAAGCGCGCTCAACCAGGCGGTGCAGGCGGTTGACGCCACGCTGGAGATGTACAACACCATGTCCAACTACATGTTCAACGAGCCCAGCGTGCTTTCCGCGCTCAACCGAACCTATGGGGACGACTACTACGCCATGTACGAAAGCTATCGCGATGTCATCACGCCCGTCTTCAACACACACGCCGCCCTCTATCCCGACCTGAAGCGCATCACCATCTACACGAGCTGCGACATCCTGCCCTACAATACCTACGTGCGCGATAAATCGCTGCTCGAAAGCGCCGGCTGGTTCATGCCGCTTACCGTCGACTATTCCCCGCAGTGGATCACGCTCACACAAGACACACAGACGCGGCTGGTCTGTATCCGCAGGATCGGCATGCCCTCACGCTACCAGTACGTCAACTATCTGTACCTGGAAGTCGACTATGAGCGCACATTCGAACCGCTCATCAACCTTTTGCAAAACGGCGCGGACATCCTGATCGCGGACGAAGACGGCCGCCTGCTCTTTTCGCATCCCTCGCAGGACGGGTCGCTCTCCTACGACACTTCCGCCCTGCTCGCGAGCGGCGCGGACGACGGGCGCGACGTCATCCGCGCCCCGCTGAACGCGACCGGCTGGACGCTGTACTACGTCAGCGGTTCCGACGCGCTGTTCCGTACGGTCACGAGCGCGACGGGGACGATGTACCTCGTCACGTGGATACTGATGATCTTCCTTGGGTGTGCGGCCCTCGCGTTCATCTCCTCGCTGCTCAACCCCATTGAAAAACTGACACAGACCATCCGCGAGATCGACCAGGGTAACATGCAGATCAGCGTATCGACCACGCGCACGGACGAGATCGGGCTGCTGGTGCATTCCTTCAACGACATGATGGCCCGTATCCGCCAGTTGGTGGAAATCACGTACAAAAATGAGCTGGAGAACAAGGAATACGCGCAGCGGTTGCTGCGCGCGCAGATCAATCCCCACTTCCTGTACAACTCGCTCTCGCTCATCAACAGCAAGGCGATCATGGCGCAGCAGCGGGAAATCAGCGAGATGGCCATGCTGCTGGGCAAGTTCTACCGTTCGGCGCTCAACCAGGGGCGCGAGGTGACGACCGTGCGCAACGAACTGGAAAACATCCGCTCCTACATCAGCCTGCAGCAGATGCTCTCCAACGGCTTTTTCAGGGCACAGGTCGACGTGGACGACGTGCTGCTCACCCTTAAAATTCCCAACTTTATTTTACAGCCCATCGTGGAAAACGCGATCGACCACGGCCTGCGCAACAGCCCAAAGGACGACCGCCTGCTGAGGCTTCGCATTACGCTCATGGAAGACATGCTCTGCTTCATCGTCGAGGACAACGGGATCGGCATGGACTCGCAGACGTTGAAGGCGCTGTTCGACCGGCATACGAACGGCTACGGCCTGCGCAACGTCGACGACCGCCTGCGCCTGATCTACGGCGAGCGATATGAAATGCGGATTGAAAGCGTGCAGGACTGCGGCACGACCGCGACGCTGACGATGCCTGCCTACTTCTTTCCCTGAACCGGGCACGTAAAAAGCGCCCCGATCCTGCCGGGGCGCCCAGAGCATCGACAAAATAACGGAATATCAGAGAGGATGCATGAAGGGGAGACTTCCCCTTCATATGGAATCGTATCGACCGGCTTTGCCGGTCGGGCGGGGCGTTGCGCTGATCAACGGCTGAGCTGAATGCGCACGCGCGCGACGCTCGCCGCAGGGAGCGTGAGCGCCGTGCCCTCCGCGATCTCCATCCGCTCCGTGCGCGGGACGACCGCCTCGGGCTCCTCAAACGTGTTGCAGGAAGCGGGCGTCCTGCCCGAAAGCACGCTCACGTCTGCGCTTCCGGCGACACTGCCGTAGAGGCCGTGCAGGCTGACCTGCTGCGACCGCGCCACGTCGAGGTTTGCCAGCGTCAGCGTGAGATACCCGTCCTTCAAAGACGCGGAAACGGACAGCGTTTCCAGCGGGCGGAAGCCCTCGCGCTCGAGGCAGGGCAGATCCGTATGCACACAAAGCTGCCGCGCATCCTGGTGATCCTTAAAAAGGTCGAACACATGGTAGTTCGGCGTCTCCACGAAATGCTCCCCGCCCGCCAGATAAAGCGAATGCAGGTTGTTGCAAAGCTGCGCGACGTTCGCCATGTCCACCACGTCGCAGCGGTTGTTGAAAATGTTGAGCGTAACGGCCGCCACCAGTGCGTCGCGCATCGTGCTCTGCTGCTCGAATAGGTTGTAGCCCCTGCTCGGCCCGGAGCCGTCGCGGTGCCAGCTTCCCCACTCATCCACGACCAGCTTGACCTTCCGCTCAGGGTCGAACTCGTCCATCGCCGCCCGGTGGTCGTCGATGATCTGCTGCATGAACGCGGCTTTAAAAAGCTGCTCGTACCACTCGTCCTCCGTAAAGTGCAGCGGATCGGTGCGGCTGCCCTGGTTCGTGTAGTAGTGGATGCTCATGCCGTACGTCTCCACCTCGTGCCAGCGCCGCGCGCTCCACTCACGCATGAGCCTGCGCGTCCATTCCACGTCGTGTCCGTTCGCGCCGCAGAGGATGAAGCGCAGGTTCTCCGTGCCCAGGCTGCGCAGGATCGTGGTGTAGCGGATGTACTCCCGCGCGCACATCTCCGGCGTCATCTGCCCGCCGCCGCCCCAGTTCTCGTTGCCGATGCCCCAGAAGCGCACGTCGAAGGGCTCCGGCGCGCCGTTTTGCGCGCGTTCGTCGGCGAGCGTCGTTTCTCCCTGGGGAAAATTGCAGTATTCGATCCAGTCGCGGATGTGTAGGGGCGTGGTGGACGTCATGTTCGCCGCGAAGTAGGGCTCCGCGCCCGTCAGGCGGCAGAAGTCCATGAATTCGTGCGTGCCCACCTGATTCGTCTCTACCCGTTTGTCGCAGTAATACCACCAGTTCACGCGCCGCGGACGCTGCGCGCGCGGGCCGACGCCGTCGCGCCAGTCGTAGGTTTCCGCGAAGCATCCGCCCGGCCAGCGCAGCACCGGCGGGTTGAGCTTCTTAAAGCTATCCACGAGCGCCTTGCGAAAACCGCGTACGTTCTCTATGCCGCTGTCCTCTCCGACCCAGAGCCCGTCGTAAAAGACGCCGCCGATGTGCTCGGAAAAGTGTCCGTAAAGATTTCTGTTGATTTTTCCGCGTGATTCCTTAAAATTAATCGTGATGCGGTTCATAATGTTCCTCCTTCGTTCCGCTTGAAATCGTCGGCTTTATTATAACGACACGGGCCGCCGGGAGGAAAGCAAAAATCCGCGGCGCACCGGACAAAACATGCCCTTTTGATCCCGAACCGGAGGTGATCCCATGCCCCTGTATCAGCTCGACAATTCCACCGCGCCCGGCCACGTGCGCGTCGATCTGTACGATAATTTTTCCTTTGTGCCGCACCTGCACAAGGACTTCGAGTTCGTCTACGTCCTGGAGGGGACGCTGGACGTGTGTCTGCGGGCGCGCACGGAGACGGCGGCTGCGGGCGATTTGGCGCTCATCTTCCCCAACGAAATCCACGCCTACGCGACGCCGGAGCGCTCCCGATCGCTGGTATGCGTCTTCTCCGGGGACTACGTGGGGGCCTTTGTGCGCGAGGTCGCGGGCAAGCAGGGAGAGCGCAGCGTGTTTCAGACCACGCCCGGCCTTCGCGCCTTCCTGGAAGAATGCTATCTGGGGCCGAATGCGGCGGACAAATTCAGCCTGAAAGCGTCCTTTTACGCCATCTGTGCGCAGTACCTCAGGCAGGTCCCCCTCGCAACCGGTGCCGGGCGCCACGACGGCCTGCTCTGCCAGCTGCTCGCCTACGTCGAGGAGCGCTTTCGGGACGACATCTCCCTGGGCAGCGCAGCCGCCGCCATCGGCTACAGCCCCAACTACCTCTCCCGCTTCTTTCACGCGGCGGTCGGCATGCACTTTCGCCGCTATCTCAACCAGTACCGCGTGCAGTACGCCTGCCAGCTTCTGGAGGAGAACGCGTACAGCGTCACGCAGATCGCCCTGGAATGCGGCTTTCAGAACATCCGCAGCTTCAACCGAGCCTTTTTGGAGATCATGGGCTATCCGCCGACGCGCCACGCCCGCCAGGCGGCGCCCGAGCGCTGAAGCACCCCGCGCTTTCGTGCCTTTTTTATCATTCCCCTTCCGTTTTTGGGCGTTTATCTTGCTTTCATGCCGTATTCAGGATATAATAATGTATTATTTTAAGCCAATCGCCCCGCCATCCGCGGATTAGAGGAGGAACCCCCATGCCGGAAGAAGCAAAGGAACGCTCCAATTTTATCTGGGATCTGGTCGAAGAAGACCTCGCCGCCGGGAAAAACGGCGGCCGCGTGAAGACGCGCTTCCCGCCTGAACCGAACGGCTACCTGCATATCGGCCACGTGAAGGCGCTGTGCGTCGACTTCATGACGGCCGAGCGCTTCGGCGGCAAGTGCAACCTGCGCTTTGACGACACCAACCCCACCAAGGAAGACGTCGAATACGTCGACGCCATCATGGACGACATCCACTGGCTCGGCTTCGATTGGGACGAGCTGCACTACGCTTCCGAGCAGTATCAGCAGATCTACGAGCTCGCGCTCGACCTCATCCGCCGCGGCATCGCCTACGTGGACGATCTGTCGCAGGAGGAGATGCGCGCCTACCGCGGCACGCTGACCGAGCCAGGCAAAAATTCGCCGTACCGCGACCGCAGCGTCGAGGAGAACATGGACCTGTTCCTGCGCATGAAGGCGGGCGAGTTCCCGGAGGGCTCCCGCGTGCTGCGCGCGAAGATCGACATGGCCTCCCCCAACATCATCATGCGCGACCCGACGCTCTATCGCATCCTGTACAAGAAGCACCACCGCACGGGCAATGAATGGTGCATCTACCCGATGTACGACTTCGCGCATCCCATCGGCGACGCGCTGGAGGGCATCACGCACTCCCTCTGCTCGCTCGAATATGAAATCCACCGTCCGCTGTACGACTGGGTTGTGAACGTCTGCGGCTTTAAGAATCCGCCGCGTCAGATCGAGTTTGCCCGCCTGAACCTGACGGATACCGTCATGAGCAAGCGCTACCTGCGCAAGCTGGTCGAGGAAGGCTACGTCTCCGGCTGGGACGACCCGCGCATGCCCACCCTGCACGCGATGCGCCGCCGCGGCTACACCCGCAGCGCGGTGCGCGACTTCATCGACCGCGTCGGCGTGAGCAAGGCGGATTCCACCGTGGATGTGGCGCTGCTCGAGCACTGCGTGCGCGAGGACCTGAACGAACACGCGCGCCGCGCGATGGCGGTCGTGCGCCCGCTGAAGGTCGTGCTCGACAACTGGCCCGAAGACAGGGTGGACGCGCTGACCATGGAAAATCACCCGCAGCACCCGGAGATGGGTTCGCATACGGTGGACTTCACGCGCGAGCTGTACATCGAGCAGGAGGACTTCATGGAAAATCCCCCCAAGAAGTTCTTCCGCCTCTTCCCCGGCGGCGAGGTGCGCCTCAAGGGGGCCTACATCGTGAAGTGCGAGTCCTTTGAAAAGGACGCGGAAGGCAACGTCACCTGCGTGCACTGCTCCGTCGATATGGACAGCCGTTCCGGCTGCGAGGGCGCGAACCGCAAGGTCAAGGGCACGCTGCACTGGGTCAGCGCGGCGAAGGGCCTCCCGTTCGAGGCCCGGCTGTACGACACGCTGCTCAGCAGCGAGGAAGGCATCGGCGAGGACGCAGAAGGCGCGGAGGATACGGCGGTGGACAAGAAGGACTTCATCTCCCGCCTGAATCCCCGTTCGCTGGAGGTGCTTAACGGCTTCATGGAGCCTTCCCTGAAGGACGCCGCAGTCGGCGACACGTTCCAGTTCCTGCGCGTCGGCTACTTCTGCAAGGACAAGGATTCCACGGACGAGATGCCGGTCTTTAACCGCGTCGTCGGCCTCAAGGACAGCTTTAAAATTACAAAATGATATTGGGGGCTGCGCGCGCCCAAACTCCTGCGTTTCAGGGCATTGCCCTTCCAAAATCCCTTCCCCGCGCCCCGGCGCGGAGAGGGGATTTTGAAGGGATGTATCCCTACCGCAGAGGGATTGGGGAGGCAGTATCCCCCAAGGAGGTTTTTTGCGATGGAAGTCAGAACGCGATTTGCGCCCAGCCCCACGGGCTATCTGCACCTGGGCGGCCTGCGCACGGCGCTTTACACCTACCTGTTCGCCAAGAAGTACGGCGGCAAGTTCATCCTGCGCATCGAGGATACGGATCAGGAGCGCGAGGTGCCCGGCGCGGTCGACCTCATTTACAAGTCCCTGCGCTCGGCGGGCCTTGACTACGACGAGGGCCCGGACGTCGGCGGCGATTACGGCCCCTATATCCAGACCCAGCGGCGCGACCTCTACCCCAAGTACGCTTGGGAGCTGGTCGAACGCGGCGGCGCATACCCGTGCTTTTGTACCAGGGAAGACATCGACGCTGCACGCAAGGAGGCCGAGGCCAAGGGGGAAACCTACAAGTACGACAAGCGCTGCATGCACATCCCGCTGGAGGAGGCCAAGCGCCGCATCGCGGCGGGCGAGCCCTATGTCATTCGCCAGAACGTGCCCACGACCGGCAAGGCTTCCTTTGACGACATCCTCTACGGTCACGTGGAGGTCGATTGCGACACGCTGGACGACAACGTGCTCATCAAGGCGGACGGCCTGCCGACCTACAACTTTGCCAACGTCATCGACGATCACCTGATGCACATCACGCACGTCATGCGCGGCACGGAATACCTCTCCTCCGCGCCCAAATACAACCTGCTTTACGAGGCGTTTGGCTGGACGCCGCCGATTTACGTGCACCTGCCCGTCGTCATGAAGGACGCCTCGCGCAAGCTGTCCAAGCGCTACGGCGACCCGTCGTTTGAGGATCTGCTTGAAATGGGCTATTTGAAGGACGCGATCATCAACTTCATCGCCCTGCTCGGCTGGAGCCCCAAGGACACGGACAACGAATTCTTCACGCTGGACGAGTTGGTGAAGGCCTTCGACGAGCACGGCCTCAACAAGAGCCCCTCGATCTTCGACATGACCAAGCTCACCTGGTTCAACGCCGAGTACATGCGAAAGCTCCCCTTTGAGACGTACTACGAAAAGGCGCTGCCCTGGCTCTGCAAGGCGCTCGACCCCGAAAAGTTCGACCTGCGCCGCCTCGCAGAGCTGCTCCAGAGCCGCACCGAGGTGCTGAACCGCCTGCCGGAGATGGTGGATTTCCTCGCCGCGATGCCGGATTACGACGTCGCCCTTTACACGCACAAAAAGATGAAGACCAACCCCGAGGTCGCCGTGAAGGCGCTGGAGCTGGCAAAGCCTGTGCTGGAAGGCATCTCTGATTGGAGCGAGGCCTCGCTGCACGACGCCGTGATGGCCGCTATACCCGAAAGCGGCATGAAGAACGGCCAGGTGCTCTGGCCGCTGCGCATCGCGATCACGGGCCGCGAATCCACCCCCGGCGGCGCGTTCGAGATGGCCTATCTGCTAGGCAAGGACGAAACGCTGCGCCGGCTGGACGCTTCGCTGGAAAAACTGAAAAACGCGTAAAGCACGCCATGGGGCTGCTGCGCAAGCAGTGGACTGTATCCGGTTGAACGGACAGGAAAATAAAAGGATATTGTAGAATTACGCAACCTTACGCGGCGTTGCTCCTGATTTCATAGGGAGTAAGGCCGTATTTCAGGTTAATGCGTTCGAAGTTGTAGAAGTGGACATATTGTGCAACCAACTCCTCTACCTCTGCGCGAGTAGAATAATGGGCACGATAAAGGCATTCCGATTTAAGCGTTCCGAAGAAATTCTCCATAGCAGCATTGTCGTATGGACAACCGGGACTGGACATAGAGGGTTGAAAGTGATATTCTTTGCTTAGGTCGAAGTATGCTTCGGAGGTGTATTGAGACCCTTGGTCACTGTGGAGCGCGAGTCCATCAGTGACCTTCTCTGTTATCATAGCGTCTCGGATCGTCTGAGTAACCAGCGATGCGGCCATGTCGCCACCAATGCGATAGGCCAACACCATTCGACCACAAAGGTCAATCACCGCACACATATACAGCATTCCCTGTGGTGTGGGGATATAGGTGATATCTGTTGACCAGAAACGATTGGGCCGTTGCTGTTCAAAGGCACGCTGCAATAGGTTTGGGTATTTGTACACGTTTTGCTGATGTTGAGTATATCTTCTTTGCCGCCGAATCTGTGCAAGCAGATTGGTCTTGCGCATGACGCGCAGAAGTGCTTTAAGATTTACATTTTTTCTTTTCTTCCGCTGGATCCAGAGACGAACACGGCGGATGCCGTAGGTCTGGTTGCACTGCTGTTGACATTCCACAATCAGATCGACCAACCACTGATCTTTCGGCGTCTTTTCTTGCTTTTTACGCCAAGCATAATACCCACTTCGGGAAACTTCAAATACTTCACACATTGTGACGATAGGATAAATGTTGCGAAAACGTTCTATAACTCGATATTTCAATTTCACCTTCTTCCAACTTCTAACAGAAAATTTCGCAGCAGTTCCACCTGCATACGCAGTTTTACCAATTCATTATTCTGCTGGATTTCCTCGTTCTCCGGCATTTTACGCGGACGGCCTTTAGGGCGAGGTACATCGCCCTTTGCGATTAATCGTTCTCTACGGTTTTCTCGATTGACTAGTTGCTCAACCTGTTTCTTCGTTAGCCCAAGGCTGGCTCCGATTTCACGATTCGTTTCGCCCGTGATTTTCCGCTCGCGTATTGTTTCAATAAGGCCTTGTACCTTCGTGTATTTTTGCCTCATACAATAAACCTCCTGTCGTAGTTTGCTTCTTACATTCTACAACAGGAGGTCTCTTATTTCATTGTCCGTTTATCGGGATACAGTCCATTTTCTGTATTATACCTCCCTAAGACCCTCTTCAGGCGCAGCATCCCCGCTTATTCGACCCGCATCTGAATTCGATTTTCTTCCCGAGGACGTACTGTTGCGAAGCGGGCAAATTTGCGGTACAATGACCAAAACAAACCGGCATGCTGCCGGTTGCATCATCGACGAAGATCCGCAAATCCCATGGCTCTCTGCCCGAGGCCGATGCTTGTCAAGGGGATTTACATAACAAAGAACGGGAGGTCTTTACATGCTCTTTGAAAAGGGAGACAAAATCGTCTTCATCGGCGATTCCATCTCCGACTTCGACCGCAAGCGCCCTGTCGGCGAGGGGCTCTTCAACGCCTGGGGCACCAGCTACGTGGCGGATGTCGGCGCGACGCTCACCTGCATGTACCCGGAGCTGCATATTCGCGTGGTCAACATGGGCGTCAGCGGCAATCAGGTGCGCGACCTTGAGGCGAGATGGCAGACGGATGTGCTGGACCTTGCGCCCGATTGGGTCAGCGTGCTCATCGGCATCAACGACGTCTGGCGTCAATTCGATTCCCCCCTGCAGGCGGAAGAGCACGTATCGCCCGAGGAATACGAGCGCGCCTATGAACGCCTGATCGAGCGCACCCTGCCCCACGTCAAGGGCATGATCCTGATGACGCCTTACTTCATGGAGCCAAACCGCGCCGACCCCATGCGCGCGCGGATGGACGCGTACGGCGAGATCGTACGGCGTCTCGCGCAGCGGCACGGGCTCGTCTTCGTCGACCTGCAGAGCGCCTGGGACGCGCTCTTTGCCCACATGCATCCCTGCGCCATCGCCTGGGATCGCATCCATCCCAACCAGACGGGGCATATGTACATCGCCAGGCAGTTTCTGAAGGCGGTCGGCGCGGAGCGATAGCGCCCACGGCCTTGCTTTATAATTCAATCCAGTACCGCTGAATAATAATCCTACTGTATCAGTAATTTCTTTTTCCAATATGCCACCATTCTTTATAATCGTTTTTTGCGACGCTTCATTATTTTTATCACAGGTTAATAAAATGCTGTTTTCGCCAAACTTACGGCAGATAGGCAAAATCAATTTAAGCATTTCAGATGCATACCCTTTCTGGCGTTCTGATGGACGGACACTATACCCAATATTCCCCCCATATATTGAAAAGAAAGTCAGATAAAGGGTGGCGAAAATCAATTATACCGGCAACATGGCTATCGTGCTGTCTTACAGCTAAAAACACTTCAGAAGGGACATATTCGTCTCTATATTTCGCTTTTAATCTATCTTCAAAATCTATCCATTCCTCAAACGAATCTTGACCTGCCGGAGCAGAGATTTTTGCTTGTCGGGACTTCCCAAATCCTTGTTTTTGGCTTCGCTAATCATACGTTTGAAAGGATGGAAACTGCCCGCTCGACACAAGATTTCTCTGAAAAAGCGAAAAAATAAGAGAGCCTTCGATTTTAAAAAAGTTCTTGAAAATCATTTTAATTCGGGTTACCATTTGTATAGGCATCGATGTACTTTATACGAATGGAGATACTATTTTGAAGTTTTATATCAGTACAACGCAAGAAAACATACTGTCCTTAAAAGTGATCTATATGAGAAGAACCGGCGCGTATGGTATCGAGAATTATAAATTGATGGACACATTTAAGAAATGGGTCCAAGAGAATAATTTATACAACGAAGATACAGTAATTTATGCAATACCTATGGACGACCCTGAAAAAGTAATGCCTTGTCATTGCCGTTACGATGTTTGTATCAACAAACCCAAAAATCAAACCTTTATACAAAATCAAATCGAATGCAGAGATTTAGAAAGCGGCAAATATTTAATTTTTCTAATTCCCCACACAGCAGATATAGTCCAAACTGCGTGGCAAATGTGTTTTTCTGAATTGGAGAAACTGGGGTACTCGTTGGATGAAGGCAGGCCCATAATGGAACGCTATAAGAAAAGGCTTGTAGATAAACATTATTGTGAATTGTGCATGCCCATTCTATAATCTAATATTTTTTGAAAAATTTGCTGAACGACGGTAAAAGAAAAAAGCCGCCGTTCAGCAGCCATATCTTACGCTACTTTAAAATGGCGGCTTTGGCTTCAAAGCCGTTCAGTCTGTCAAAGAAGGCGGTGCCGCAGTTTTTTTTTAATCTGCAACACCGCCTTCATTTTTAGCAACACCTGTTTGTCAGTTGTTCAGTTTAATTTGTTTCGGATACTTCCTTATCGGCGTTCATCAGAACCGCGCCCTTATCTTTCTTCCGCTCTGTTTGACGGCTTTAAATCGCCCTCGCGACCAGCTCGCCCATCCGCCTGCAGCCAACCTTTTCGCAGCCCTCGGACCAGATGTCGCCGGTGCGATAGCCCGCGTCGAGCACCTTTTCGACCGCCGCCTCGACCGCCGCCGCCTCTTCCTCCAGGCCGAGGGAATGGCGCAGCAGCATCGCCGCAGAGAGGATCGTGCCCAGCGGGTTGGCGATGTCCTTGCCCGCAATGTCGGGCGCGGAGCCGTGAATGGGCTCGTACAGCCCGCGCGTGCCCTCGCCCAGGCTGGCGGAGGGCATCATGCCCAGGCTGCCGGCGATGGCGGCGCTCTCGTCGGAAAGGATGTCGCCGAACAGGTTGCCCGTTATCATCACGTCAAACTGCGCGGGACGCAATATCAGCTGCATCGCCGCATTGTCCACGTACATGTAGGTCACCTCGACCTGCGGATATTCCTTCGCCATCTCCTGCACGGTCTCGCGCCACAGGCGGGAGCACTCGAGCACGTTCGCCTTATCGACGCTGCAAAGGCGGCGCTTGCGCTTCATGGCGTTTTCAAATCCGATGCGCGCAAGGCGGCTGATTTCCTGCTTGGAATAGGCCATCTCATCCGTCGCGTAGGCCCTGTCCTCCGAGCGGTGGCGCTTGCCGAAGTAGATGTCGCCGGTGAGCTCGCGCAGCATCAGGATGTCGATCGGCTCGCTGACGATGTCGGGCCTGAGCGGGCAGGCGGCCGCAAGCTGGCGATGGATCGTGCAGGGGCGCAGGTTTGCGAAAACGCCCATTCCCTTGCGCAGCGCGAGCAGGCCCTTTTCCGGCCTGCGGGCAGGCTCCACGCCGTCCCACTTCGGGCCGCCGACCGCGCCCATGAGCACCGCATCCGCTGTGTTACAGGCGCTGAGCGCCTCGTCGGTCAGCGGCACGCCGCACGCGTCGATGGATGCGCCGCCCAACAACTGGGGATTGAAGACAAAGCCGTGGTGATACTTTGCCGCGACGGCTTGCAGCACGCTTACGGCCTGATCCACGATCTCCGGTCCGATGCCGTCGCCCTTGAGCAACACGATTTTTGCCTGCATTTTACTTCTCCTCCAGCTGACGGCGCACGAACGGCACGAGGCCGCCCGCTTCGATGATGCCCTGCATGAAGGGCGGGAAGGGCGCGGCGGTGAACGTCCGGCCGCTCGCGACGTCGGTCATGACGCCCGTGTCGAGGTCTACGCTCACCTCGCTGCCGTCGGCAATAGCCGCGGCAGCCTCCGGGCATTCGACGATGGGAAGGCCGATGTTGATCGCGTTGCGGTAGAAGATGCGCGCGAAGGAATCCGCGATGACGCATTGAATGCCCGCCGCCTTGATCGCCAGCGGCGCGTGCTCGCGCGAGGAGCCGCAGCCGAAATTCCGGCCCGCGACCATAATCCTGCGCGTCTTCGCTTTCTGATGGAAGTCCGCGTCGATGTCCTCCATGCAGTGCCTGGCCAGCTCCGTGGGGTCGGTGGTGTTGAGGTAGCGCGCGGGAATGATGACGTCGGTATCGACGTGATCGCCGTACTTGATGACGGCGGATTGCATTTTCATGTTGAGCCCCTCCTTACTTCACTTCATCCGGCGTGGCGACGCGGCCCATGATGGCCGAAGCGGCGGCGACGGCGGGCGACGCGAGGATGACCTCGCTGCCCGTGTGTCCCATGCGGCCCACGAAGTTGCGGTTCGTCGTGGAAACGCAGCGCTCTCCATCCGCGAGCACGCCGCAGTGGCCGCCCAGACACGGGCCGCAGGTCGGCATGGTGAAGATCGCGCCCGCGTCCACGAAGACGTCGACCAACCCCTCCCCAATCGCCTGCTTGACGACCTGCTGCGTGCCGGGAATCACGATGCAGCGCACGCGGTCGGAAACCTGCCGGCCCTTGAGGATGGAAGCGGCGACGCGCAGATCCTCGATGCGGCCGTTGGTGCAGGAACCGATGACCGCCTGATCGATCATGAGCGCCGCGCATTCCGCAGCGGGCTTCGTGTTGGAGGGGAGGTGCGGCAGCGCGACGGTCAGCGGCACCTGCGAAAGGTCGATGACGACCTCCTTCGCGTACTCCGCGTCCGGGTCCGCTTCTACTGCGTGCCACGTGCGCGTCACGCGGTCCTGGAGATAGGCGCGCGTCAGGTCGTCGACCGGGAAGATGCCGTTCTTCGCGCCCGCCTCGATCGCCATGTTCGAAATGGTGAGGCGGCCCTCCATGGAGATCTCGTGCACGCCCTCGCCGGCGAATTCCAGCGACATGTAGCGCGCGCCGTCCACGCCGATCTCGCCGATCAGGTAGAGGATGACATCCTTGCCGCTGACGTAGGGGTTGAGCTTGCCGGTGAGCGTCACCTTTACGGCCTCCGGCACCTTGAACCATGCCTCGCCGGTCGCCATGCCGGCCGCCATGTCCGTGGAGCCGACGCCCGTGGACATGCAGCCCAGCGCGCCGTAGGTGCAGGTATGGCTGTCCGCGCCGATGATGACCTCGCCCGGCGCGCAAAGGCCCTGCTCCGGCAGCAGCGCGTGCTCGATGCCGGCCTTGCCGACCTCGAAGTAATGGACGATCTGCTGTTCGCGCGCAAAGGCGCGCATGTCCTTCGCCATCTGGGCGGACTTGATGTCCTTGTTCGGCGCGAAGTGATCCGGCACCAGCGCGATCTTCGCGGGGTCAAAGACCTTCTTGGCGCCCATCTTCTTAAATTCGTTGATGGCGACCGGCGCCGTGATGTCGTTGCCGAGCACGAGATCGAGCTTGCACATCAGCAGCTCGCCCGCCTTGCAGCTCTCGACGCCCGCGGCGCGCGCAAGGATTTTCTGTGTCATGGTCATGCCCATGAGGAAATCGCCTCCTGCTTCGTGTATTGATGATAACAAAAAATCCCTGCCTCTGCATGCGCAGGGGCAAGGATTGTCATCGCTTACGGTACCACCCTGATTCGGTTCATCGCGCGGAACACGTCCGTTTGGTAAAACCCTCGACGCCTTCACGCGGCCATTCGTCCCGCCTTACTTCGTTCACGCGGGCAGCTCGGGAGTGAGTTATGCGCGCAGCCTCCGCACCGGCTCGCAGCCCCGCCGGCTCTCTGAAGCGTTTTCGCCGCGCCTTGTCTCCTTCATCGCCTTTAAAATATCGGATTGGTGCCTATTGTACACCACCGCAGCGGCTCTGTCAAGCGCGGATTACGCGCGGCAGGCGTATTTTGCGCCCCGCTCACGTGT
This sequence comes from Beduinella massiliensis, assembly GCF_900199405.1. Lineage (NCBI taxonomy): Bacteria > Bacillati > Bacillota > Clostridia > Eubacteriales > Beduinellaceae > Beduinella > Beduinella massiliensis. Next base: position 1,191,291 of record NZ_LT963430.1, on the reverse strand, counting down.
CCTTTCGCGCACTGTGCTGGATACCGCCCGCAGCTTGCGGATTCCATTTGGGGATGTACCACGCAGGCACGACCCTGCGCATGTGATCGTACCACCCCAGCACATCCTGCGCCTGCCTCCGCATCACGTCGATCTCGCCCTGACCGAAGGGGATCGCCCAATAGATGGAGCCAAGCGTGTTGTTCGCGATGTAAAGCGCGAGCAGCCGCCAAAACAGCTCCGGCGGCTCCCCGCCAAAATACCCCTCCACCATGCCGCTGGCGAAGAGCGGGCTGCGCTGCGCGCACCAGACGATGCGGATGAATTCCTCCCATGGGTCTCCGAAATCAGAACGGTTGAAGTCGATGATTTGAAGCCGCCCCTGGCGGTCGATCATCATGTTGCCGATGTGGTAATCTCCGTGCTGATAGCACTGCGGCCTGCCCGATAGCAGCGGGCGATTGGCTTCGATGTACGCGAGCATCTGTGCGTCTCCCTCAATGCGCAGCCCGCAGGCCCAATAGCCCTCGATCTTCCGGTCGATCTTCCGGTTAAATCGGAGGCTCCATTCCGGCTGACCTGTCGGCGCTGGGATCGTGTGAATGATCCTCAATATTTCGCCCGCCTGCAGCCCGTATGCGTACTGCTGCGTCTGCGAAAGGCGCGGGATCGTCTCTTCCGCCTCGTCGCCGTCGATCCAGCTTTGCACGGAGTACACGGCATCGCCGAAGCGCCCAAAGGCGATCGGCTGGCACATGGGCACCCCCAGCGCGGCGATCCGCTGCATCAGCTCAAATTCATTCCTTTTCGCCTCAAACTGTCCCCCATCCGACAGTTTGAGCAAAACATGCGTGCCGTCGGCGCGGCTCGCGCGGTATTTCCTGTCGCTCGACCAGCCTTTTAAGATCGGCTGCACTTCAACGATCGCGAATGCATCCCGAAAGCGCGCCTTGAGCTTCTCGTCCATGTTCCCCTCCTTATGCAAAACGGTACAAAGCAAAGACGGTACGGTCTTTCGGCCATACCATCTTTTATCTCGATTTACGGCGTCCGCGCTTACAGGATGTAGCGCTTCAAATCCTGCGCCACCGCGGCTTCGCCCAGGTGTTCGCGCACGTAATCGCCGTTGATGTAGACGTCCACGTCCGGCATGTCGCCGCCCGCGTTGAAGGAGATGTCCTCCAGCAGCTGCTCAAAGATCGTATGCAGCCTGCGCGCGCCGATGTCCTCGTTCGTCTCGTTGGCGACGAAGGCTGCCAGCGCCAGCGCCTCCAGCGCGCTCTCGTCGAAGTGCAGGTGCACGTGATCGACCGCGAGCAGCGCCTCGTACTGCTTGGTGAGCGCGTTGTCCGTCTGTGTCAGGATGCGCTTCATGTCGTCCTGTGAAAGCGACCTGAGCGAAACGCGCACGGGGAAGCGGCCCTGCAGCTCAGGGATGAGATCGGTAACCTTCGCCACGTGGAACGCGCCCGCCGCGATGAAGAGCATGAAGTCGGTCTTGACCGGCCCATATTTGGTGTTGACGGTGGAGCCCTCCACGATGGGCAGAATGTCGCGCTGCACGCCCTCGCGCGAGACGTCCGGGCCGTGCCCGCCCGCCGAGCGTCCGGCGATCTTGTCGATCTCATCGATGAAGACGATGCCGTCCTGCTCCGCACGGCGCAGCGCTTCCTCGGTGACAGCATCCATGTCGATGAGGTTCTGTTCCTCCTCGGCGGTCAAAATGCGGCGCGCCTCGGAGACCTTCATGCGGCGCATCTTGGTCTTCTTGGGCATAAAGCCGCCCATCATATCCCCGATGTTGACGCTCGCGCCGTTGATCTCCACGTTCTGCGGCGCGTCCTCGACCTCGACCTCGATTTCGAGATTTTCCAGCTCGCCGCGCATGAGCTGCCCGCGCAGGTCGTCGCGCTGGGTGGCGATGCGCTGCTGCTCCTCCGGAGGCACTTCCGGCTCCTTCGGCTTGTTGCCCAGCAGCAGGTCGATGGGGTTGGTCGGCTTCTTCTTGGGGTGGAGGATGATGTTCAGAATGCGGTCCTCCGCCAGAACGGTCGCCCGCGTCTTCACCTTCTCCGCCGCCTGATCCTTGACGATGCGGATGGACGCCTCCACCAGGTCGCGCACGATGGATTCCACGTCGCGGCCCACGTAGCCCACCTCGGTGAATTTGGTCGCCTCCACCTTGACGAACGGCGCGTCCACCAGCTTGGCCAGGCGGCGGGCGATTTCGGTCTTGCCTACGCCCGTCGGGCCGATCATCAGGATGTTCTTAGGGGTGACCTCCTCGCGCATCTCCTCCGGGAGCTGCGCACGGCGGTAACGGTTGCGCAGCGCGACCGCCACGGCGCGCTTGGCCTCGTCCTGGCCGATGATGAATCGATCGAGCTCGCGCACGATCTCCTTGGGTGTAAGCTGCATATGCTCCTCCTCTGCGGGATCGAGGCGCGATGCGGCGCTCCGCCTCTCACGCCCCGCGCAAAAGCCGTAGCCCTGCGCCTCTCCGCTTCAACGTTTCAAATAAAGTCAGACGTCCTCGACGATGACGTTGTGGTTCGTGTACACGCAGATGTCCGCCGCGATGTGCAGCGCCTTTTCCGCGATGTCGTGCGCGGAAAGCTCCGTGTTCTCGCACAGCGCGCGCGCCGCCGCCATCGCAAAGTTTCCACCGGAGCCGACCGCCGCCACGCCGTCGTCGGGCACGATCACCTCGCCCGTGCCGGAAACGATCATCAGGTCGTCCCCGCCCGCGACGATCAGCATCGCGTCCAGCTTTCGCATCGCCTTGTCGCTGCGCCACTCCTGCGCCAGCTCCACCGCCGCGCGCTCCAGGTTGCCGCCGAACTGCGTCAGCTTTTCCTCAAAGCGCTCGCAAAGCGAAAAAGCGTCGGCCACCGAGCCCGCAAAGCCCGTGACGACCTTGCCGCCGAAGATACGGCGCACCTTATGCGCTGTCGCCTTAAAAATCGTATGTTCGCCCATCGTCACCTGACCGTCGCCCGCGATGGCGATGTGCCCGTTCTTCTTGACGGCGCAGATGGTGGTGCCTCTCATCTCTACCAATTTCGTAACCTCCTGTCGCGGTCCGTACGGGGCCGCTTCCCTTATTATAACGGAATGCGCCGGTCAGCGCAATGTGCTTGCGGCTGACCGGCGCGTTTTTCCTGATCTGGATGCCCTGAGCCTTAGACCGGACCGGACGGTTCTGCGTAAAAATCGCCCCGCAGCGGGTTGGAACGCAGCGCCTCGATCACGTTCAGCGCGCGGACGGCCACCTGCGCGTAGCGCTCCTGCTTGCCCTTCACGCGCCGCTCCAGCGGGTCGATCAGCCCGAAGTTCGCGTTCATCGGCTGAAAGCCGCCGCCAGCAGCGGAGACATAATGCGCCATCGCCCCGATCGCGGTCAGGCGCGTGAAGTCCACGGGCGCCTCCCCCCGAAGCTTTCTCGCCAGCGACAGGCCCGCAACCAGTCCCGAGGCCGCGCTCTCCACGTAGCCCTCCACGCCGGTCATCTGGCCCGCGAAGTAGACGCCGGGCCTTTGAAGCATTTCGTAATGGTCATCCAAAAAACCCGGCGAGTGCAGGAAGGTGTTGCGGTGCATTACGCCGTAGCGTGCGAATTCCGCGTGCTCCAGCCCCGGAATCATCGAAAAGACGCGGCGCTGCTCGCCCCACTTGAGGCGCGTCTGGAAACCGACGATGTTGTACAGCGTCGCCGCCGCGTCGTCCTGACGCAGCTGCACCACCGCGAAGGGCTCCCGCCCCGTGCGCGGGTCTGGAAGGCCCACGGGCTTCATCGGGCCGAAGGCCATCACCATGCGTCCGCGTCGGGCCATCGTCTCGATGGGCATGCAGCCCTCGAACACCTTGGCGTCGTCAAACCCGTGCACGTCGGCGCCCTCGGCGGCGATCAGCGCTTCGTAAAAGGCGTCGTATTCCTCGCGCGTCATGGGGCAGTTGAGGTAATCGTCCCCGCGCCCGTACCGGCTGGCACGGTATATCCGGTCCATGTCGAGCGATTCCTGCATCACGATGGGGGCGGCCGCGTCAAAAAAGTTGAGCGTCTCAAGTCCAGGCAAAGCGGCGATTTTTTCCGAGAGCGCGTCCGAGGTCAGCGGGCCCGTGGCGACGATACAGGGCGGCTGCGGGATGTCGGTCACCTCGCGGCAGACGATCTCTACCCGCTCGCATGCGGCGAGCGCCTTGGTGACGAAGCCGGAAAAGGCTTCGCGGTCCACCGCGAGCGCGCCGCCCGCAGGCACGCGCGAGGCGTCCGCCGCGCGCAGGATGAGGGAATCGAGCTGACGCATTTCCTCCTTGAGCAGCCCCACCGCGTTGGTGAGCGCGTCGCCGCGCAGGGAGTTGGAGCACACCAGCTCCGCAAAGCCCGCCGCGTGGTGGGCGGGCGTGTACTTTTCGGGCTTCATCTCCACGAGGGTGACCGCGACGCCCCGTTTTTGCAGCTGCCAGGCCGCCTCGCAGCCCGCCAGGCCCGCGCCTACGACCGTTGCCCTCATTCGTCCGTCTCCTGCCCCTCTTCCGGCGCCTGCACCTCGACGCGGTGGCGGCAGGTCTCGCTCGCGCAGATGTGCCACATCTCGCCTTTGCGTCCGCGCTTGAGCGTCATATAGCTGCCGCAGACCGGGCATTTCTCCTTGACCGGCATATCCCAGGAGACGAAGTCGCACTCCGGGTAGTGCTCGCAGCCGTAGAACTTGCGCCCCCGCCGCGATGTCTTTTCCAGCAGCTTGCCGCCGCACTTGGGACAAGGCGCCTCGATCTCGATCTGAAGGGCTTTGGTGTTGCGGCAGTCCGGGAAGTTGGGGCAGGCGAGGAACTTGCCGTAGCGCCCGAGCTTATAGACCATCATCGCGCCGCATTTGTCGCACACGACGTCGGAAACCTCGTCCTTGACCTTGACCTTCTCGATCTTCTGCTCGGCGTTTTCGAGCGTCTTTTCAAAGGGGCCGTAGAAGCGCTCGATGACCTCTTTCCAGGGCATCTCGCCCTCCTCCACCTCGTCGAGCTGTTCCTCCATACCCGCGGTGAACTGGATGTCCACGATGTCCTTAAAGTATTCCTTCATCATCTCGGTGACCATCGTGCCCAGCTCCGTCGGGTACAATCGCTTTTTTTCGCGCGTGACGTAGCCCCGGGCGATGATCGTGGAGATCGTCGGCGCGTAGGTCGACGGACGGCCGATGCCCTTTTCCTCCAGTGCGCGCACGAGCGAGGCTTCGGTGTAGCGCGCGGGCGGCTGCGTGAAGTGCTGCTCCGCGTCCGTCTCCACGATCTCCACCGGATCGCCCACGCTGGCCGCGATCTGGGTATTGTCCACAGCCTCCTGCGCCTCGTCCTGTCCCTCTTCATAGACGGCGGTAAAGCCAGCGAACTTGAGGTGCTCGCCGTAAAAGCGCAGGCCCACGCCCTCGCTTTCCATCTCCATCGTCAGCGTCTCATAGACGGCGGGCGCCATCTGGCTGGCGACGAAGCGCAGGTAGACGAGCCGGTACAGGTTGTACTGATCCTTGGAAAGCGAGGCCTTGACCTCCTCCGGATGGCGGGAGACCAGCGTCGGGCGGATGGCCTCGTGCGCGTCCTGAGCGCCCGCGCGTCCCTTGTAGACGTTGGGCTTCTCCGGCAGGTACGTATCGCCCCAGCGGCCCGCGATCATCTCGCGGACGTCCGCGATGGCCTCCTCCGACACGCGCACGGAATCCGTACGGATGTAGGAAATAAGGCCCTGCGTGCCTTCGCCCTCCAGGTCTACGCCCTCGTAAAGCTGCTGGGCGATCTGCATGGTCTTAGCGGTGGTGAAGCCCAGCTTGCGCGAGGCCTCCTGCTGCAGGTTCGAGGTGGTGAACGGCGCGGCGGGGTTCTTGCGCCGCTCGCTGGCGCGGACGCTCTTCACCTCAAAGCGCGCATGCTCCACGCGCGCCTTCGCGGCGGCGGCCTCCTGCTCGCTGTGCAGCTCCGCCTTTTTGCCGTCCAGCGACGTAAGACGCACGTGAAACTTCTGCCGTCCGAGCTGAGCCTTCGCGTTCACGTCCCAGTATTCCTCGGGGATGAACGAATCGATCTCCTGCTCGCGGTCCACGATCATGCGCGTGGCAACGGACTGCACGCGGCCCGCCGAAAGTCCCTTTTTGATCTTCATCCAAAGGAGCGGGCTGATCTTGTAGCCGACCAGCCGATCCAGCACGCGGCGCGCCTGCTGAGCGTTCACCAGCTCCATGTTGATCGGCCTCGGGGACTTCATGGCATTTTTGACCGCCTTGTCCGTAATTTCATGAAATTCCACGCGGCAGGGCTCGGACGGATCGATGCCCAGCACGTTTGAAAGGTGCCACGAGATCGCTTCTCCCTCGCGGTCAGGGTCAGTCGCGAGGTAAATTCGAGTCGCGTTCTTCGCTTCCTTGCGGATTTTATCCAAAATTTCACCGCGCCCGCGGATGGTGATGTACTTGGGCTCGAAGTCATTTTCCACATCCACGCCCATCTGCGACTTGGGCAGGTCGCGCACGTGGCCCTGGGACGCCTCCACCTTGTACGTGCGTCCCAGGAACTTGCCGATGGTGCGCGCCTTCGCGGGCGATTCGACGATGACGAGTTTATAGTTCAAATCGAGAACCCTCCAGTGGGATTGTTATTTATCGGTCCAGGGCGTACATGCACCCCGGCAACTGCTTCATTATTTCCTTTATTTCCATCGTTGTCAAGAGCATATTTAATTTATCCGGCGCAAAACCGGTCTGCAGGAGCAGTTCGTCGAACGAAAGCGGCTCGTTTTTGAGCAGCTCTACGACCTTCTGCTCGTCCACGTCCAGCGTAGGCGTGAGCTTCCCGCCGAAGGTATCGGTGAGGAAGGAAAGCTGCGTATCCGGCATCTCCCAGCGCTGGCGGCTGAGGATGTCCTGCGCGCTGCGCGCCATCGACGCGCCCTCCGTCAGCATCTGCAGGGGCATCTCGCTCATCGGCGCGTCCACCGGCCCCGGCATCGCGTACACATCTCGCCCCTGTTCGAGCGCGAGGTGCGCCGTGATCATCGCGCCGGACCCGCGCGCCGCCTCCGTCACCAGCACCGCCGCGCTGATGCCGCTGATGATGCGGTTGCGCCGCGGGAAATTCTGAGGGATCGGCTCCGTACCCGGCGCAAACTCGGAGACGATCGACCCGCCGTTCTCGATCACGCGCGCAAAGAGCGCGGCGTTCTCCGGCGGGTAGACGATGTCCGCCCCGCAGCCGAGCACTGCGATCGTGCGCCCGCCGCCCGCAAGGCAGCCCACGTGCGCCGCCGTGTCCGTGCCGCGCGCCATGCCGGATACGACCGTGACGCCCGCCTGCGAAAGCTCCCGGCCAAAACGCTCCGCCTGCCGGAGGCCATAGCGCGTGGCCCGGCGCGAACCGACGACCGCGACCGTGCGCATGTCGGACAGGTCGGCCCTGCCGCGCACGAAGAGCACCGGCGGCGGATCCCCGATGTGCGAAAGCAGCGGCGGGTATTCCGCCTCGCCCAGGCACACGATCTGCATGCCGCTACGCTGCATTTTTTCCATCATTGCAGAAAAATACGCGCGGTTGCGCGCGGCGGCCATCTCGGGATAAGCGCGGTCCCCCAAAATGCCGCGGGCTCTCTCGTCGAACTCGCCGTATACGCGCTCCGCGCTGCCGTACAGCGCGAGCAGCCTGCGAAAACGCGTGGGCGTCACGCCCGGCACGCACGCCATCCAAGCCCAAAATGCCTTTTCCCGCTGCTCCATATCATCCGCCCCAATACTCTTCGTCGATGCTGCGATAGCGCACGGCCCTGCGAAGCTGACCCGCTTTCATTGATCGTAACATATTATCATATGTCCCTTTAAAAGACAAGGCCGACGGAAGGCTGTTCTGCGTGGGGTATCGTAAACGTTTTATTTTATGGACTATGCCTCACGCGAGGCAATGCTCCTGGCCGAAACGCTTGCGTTTGCCGTCTGGCTGAAACCAGACTATGTAAACGTTTCGGCCATAATCTCGATCAGCTTTTCTTCCGCACGGTTCATAGCGTGATCACGGCGAAACAAAACGCCAACCTTCTGTACGGTCTGGCTGGTATCCAAGGAAAGGTAAGTAATCGCCTGTTCCAGATTCATGTGGCGTAAAGGCAAAGAGGGCAAAATTGCGATGCCCGCGCCGGACGCTACGGCCTGATACAGCGGGCTGGTAAGCTGTGTGTGCAAAAGAACCGGCGGATGAATTCTGTTTGCGGCAAAATAATTTTTCGCATATCTACCGCTATAGGATGTGTTGCGCGGCATTAAAAAGCATTCCGCGGCGAGATAGTTTGCCGAAATAACCGGATACGTACTGTCCGTTCTCGTCTGGGCGAAGCGTTCGAGCGAATGGCCCTTCGGCACCGCCAGTACCATCTCCTGTTTGCCAATAACGCGATACCCCAACAATGACGCGTATTCTTCCGTCACGATACCAAGCGCGAGGGGCCAGCGCTCATCGAGAAGCCCGTTTAAAATGCTATGTTGGGATGTAGGCTGTGAAATCACCGAAATGGGATAAGCCCGCCTGGAGAGCTCCGGTACAACCTGCCCTGTCACGAAACCCGAATAAATCATCGGATAAGCCAACAAAATTTCCTGTGCCCCGGAGCTTCGATGCAGCGTGTTATAGAAATCTTCGTTCATGCGTACAAGCCTTTTTGCATTTTCTAAATACAATTCGCCTGCCGGAGTGGGAACCATACCTTTCCCTCCGCGTTCAAAAAGCGTAACGCCCAGCTCCATCTCGACATTTTGCAGCAAACGGCTGAGAGCTGGCTGAGAGATATAGAGGCTCTGCGCCGCTCGAACGATGCTTTTTTCTTTCGCGATGGCAAGCAAATATTCATACTCTCGAAGCCTAATGGGAATCCCCTCCAGTTTACACCGCAAAATGAAACCGTTACCTTTATGATAATAAAAAGAATTTGTGAAGTCAACCCGAACCATGCGCTTTCCGGCATTGCTTTTTCCTTATACACGCCATAACAAATACACCGTTCCATTTTGCACAGTTATAACAAATTTGCATAGATGCAATGTCTTTTTGATATTTGCTCTTTGTGCCGCTGCATGGTAAGATGCCTGTAAACAGGAAACCTGAAAAACGGCACAAAAAGAAGTACAGGAGGTTTCAAAATGAGCGAAAAAATGACAAGAAGAACTTTTTTAAAGGCTTCTGCAGCAGGGGCGCTGGGCATGGCGGCGTTGGGCGCATCTACAGCGCTCACCGCCGAAGACAAGGCGGCGGCTCCGGAATCCCCGGTCACTCCGGGCGATGAATCCAGCAAGAAAATTTCCGTACCCGGAACAGCCGGTGTTTTAAACCGCAAACTGCTGGGAAAGAAGTCCTGGAACGACCCCAACCTGCAGATGAAAGTCCGCTGGAGCGGCGTAAACTTTTATGAGTTCGTTTTACCCAACGGAAAGACCATCGTCATGGATCCGTACTTTGACGATCCCGACAACGATCATAACGAGTTTAAGTACACGCCAACCCATTTGCCCGGCGGTGAATGGGTACACGGAGCAGATTACGTTCTTTTGACTCATGGTCACTTCGACCACACGGGAGAATTGCCGTCTGTCCTGGAAAAATACCCGCAGGCACACGTAGTAGCGCCGGAGAACGGCCTGCCCTCCATCATCTGGGCGCACCAAAATAAAATCAACTACTCCGGCCACTACTTTGATGCAGCTGGCGCACATGATAAGTTTGTTTTTAATGGTTTCACACTGGAAACTTGTCGCTCCAACCACAATGTCAGCAAAAAACCGGTTTCCGATACGCTGGAACCGGAAAAGTATTTGAAGCAAGACGGTACGATGGATTTTTATGAGCTCTATCGCTGGATTTATGAACGCGAAATTATGAACATGAAGATCACCACAGACGAAGGTTTCACAATCCTGATCTGGAACTCTGAAATGCAAGCGGACGGCCTTGGCTTTGAATCTCGTTCCTATTTCTATAAAGACGTCAATCCCGACCTTTTCATGTATCAGGTTGCGGGTGCGAGCTTTGACTATGACCGGCGAAATCCGAACTGCAAACACATGGGCGAATGGATTGCCTCCGTTAAGTGCAGGACCGCAATCCCAGAGCATCAACAGCATTTCTCCTACGACGAATTAGACGCCATTGCCAGCGAATTCAGCGACATCTGCAACGCGCAGAGCGTCGGCACATCATTCCTGACGCCCGAAACAGGCGTCTGGTACGGGTTCAGCAAGGATATGGATGGAAACGTAAGCATCTGTCTGGTCGAAGAGGCCTAGTACAGCGAGGCCCTCCGGGCTGCCACACAAAAACAAAACCCTTTCCTCGCAATATGGCCGCAAGCCATGAAGCGTTGAAAGGGTTTTAACGATTCGCTCGGAACGCACTTTAAAGGAGGTTATGCATGGGGTCATGCGAATGAAGCGCGTCATCCACCCCAATACTTTTCGTCGATGCTGCGATAGCGCACGGCCTCCGCGATGTGCGAGGCGGCGATGTCGGTGCCCGCAAGGTCCGCGATGGTGCGCGCGACCTTGAGCACGCGGCTGTAGGCGCGCATGGACAGCTTGTACTTCTGCACCGCGCTGTGCAGGAGTGCCTTTGCGTCCGCGCTAAGCGGGCAGTAACGTTCGAGCTGCCCGGCGGACAGCTGCGCGTTGCAGCCGATCCCCTCGTCCGCATACCGCTCGCCCTGCCGCTTTCTCGCCGCCTCCACCCGCACGCGCACAGCGGCTGAGCTTTCCTCCGCCGCACCGCCCGCGATGTCCGATACGGGCACGGAGGTGATCTCCAGCTGCATGTCGATGCGATCCAGCAGCGGCCCGGACACGCGGTCCAGATACCTGCGAATCTCGTGCTGCGTGCAGCGGCACTGCTGATCCTCCGAACCGTAGTGCCCGCAGGGACAGGGATTCATCGCCGCCACCAGCATCACCCGCGCTGGGTAACGCGCCTGGGCCGCCACGCGCACCACGGAGACAAAGCCGTCCTCCAGCGGCTGACGCATCGCCTCCAGCGCGGCGCGGTTGTACTCCGGAAGCTCGTCCAGAAAAAGCACGCCGCCCGAGGCCAGGCTGATTTCGCCCGGGCGCGCCTTGGGGCCTCCGCCCACCAGCGCGGCGGCGGAGGCGGTGTGATGCGGCGCGCGGAACGGGCGCTCGCGCAGCAGTCCCTCGCCCGGCGCAAGCTGGCCCGCGGCCGAATGGATGCGCGTAGCCTCCAGCGCCTCTTCAAACGTCATGTCCGGCAAAATGCCCGGCAGGCAGCGCGCGAGCATCGTCTTGCCCGCGCCCGGCGGCCCGACCATCAGCACGTTGTGCCCGCCCGCCGCAGCGATTTCCAGGGCGCGCTTGGCGCTGCGCTGGCCGCGCACGGCGGACAGATCCTGCGCGGGCCTGCGCTCCGTGAGCAGCCGCTCGTAGGGCACAGGCACGATCGGCTCGATCCGCTTCGCGTCCGTCACGTGATCGACCGCCTGACGCAGCGACTCCACCGGGACGATGCGGATGCCGTCCACGCAGGCGACCTCCTGCGCGTTCTGCGCGGGGATCATCGCCTCTCGGTAACCCAAGGCCCGCGCGCCGATCACCATCGGCAGCACGCCGCGTACCTGCGTCACCTGCCCGCCCAGCGCGAGCTCACCCAGCACCACGCGCCCCGAAAGGCCCGCGCCGTCGATCTGGCCGGAAGCGGCGAGCAGCGCAAGCGCGATGGACAGATCATAAGCCGGCCCCTCCTTCTTCACGTCCGCCGGAGCCAGGTTGACCGTCGTGCGCGCGACGGGGAACGTAAAAGCCGACTGCTGCATCGCCGCGCGCACGCGCTCCCGCGCCTCGCGCACGGCGGCGTCCGGCAGGCCGACCAGCTCGAACATTGGCAGTCCGTCCGCGACGTAGGCCTCCACCGTCACGGGAAAGCCGTCGATGCCGCTCAGACCAAAGCTCTGTACTTGCGATAGCACGCGCGTCCCTCCCCCCGCCCCTGACGGGACGTCTTCATCTTCGGACATTGTACATCATGCCCGCGCCTTTCCGCAAGGGGAACGCACTCCTGCCCGCTTATCGAAACGCAAAACGTTTACTCCTCAGCCATTCGGGAAAGAAATCCTCGGCGTATCTTACAGCTCCTTTCGCTTATTTCCCATATATTTACCGTTCTTTTTTCAATCGCTCAGTTAGTGCATGAATCAGCGATAGAAAACTATAATCTTTAAAGATGCCAAATCTATGAAAAGAAATGGACAGTGCTGATATCTACCTCTGTGGTGGAACCCATATACGATTCGATAGTTAATATTTCACAATGTGCTCGCGTGATATGCACGAATCGAGAATACCGCGAACCAATTCATCTTTGAATAACTCATATATATTCCCATTATATAATTTGTCAAAATACTCCTTCAATGCGTAGAAAGCTTTCCATTTATCCACTGTATATTCGTTGAAACCATGCCGCAATGCAACGTCAACAAGACGAATATCCATTAGTACTACACCTGTAGGTAGCGAAATTGCATCACACAGTTGGATCAGTTTATCAAATTGATCATACTCAGCTGTCTTTAGATATGAATCAATAAAGCCCAGCTCTTCCTCGGTACAGTCTCGCTTTCCTGAAAACGATTTTACTTCTTTGATTGGATATGAATGTGTTAAACAAATTCGCGCTATGTCATCATATCCTTTTTCCATCATTAAACTATATCCAGCTACTGCATGATGGAGAGCGCGGACACCTTCAAATCGCCCTATATCATGTAATAAACCGCACACATATGCTTTGTCAGAATCCATATTGCAAGCAATAGCAATTCGTTCAGCTGCAGCAGCGACAGTTTTACAATGCTGCACCCACCGACCAGGGTTCAACGCACTGGCCCACTTGACCAATTCTATAGCCTCAACGCGCGACGGATACTTTTTTCTACCGATCATTATACTCACCCTTTCTCATCGTATAACCAAAGCATACCTATCTTTTCTCTCTTGAGAATTATCACCCCTCTTACTATGTTTAAATAGACATCTCAAAAGTATGGATAGCAGGAAGTCTGCTGAGGTCGTATACTGGTGGATCGATCGTAAATAACGCTCCGCCGCCTGCATGCGCAGCACCCCCACGGCCAAAGCCGAGGGGGGTGCATTTTTAGTACCAGAGCCAGTTTTTAAACCAGGCGGCAGCCTCCATCCAGGTACGGGAAACGGTGAGGCCGGAAATCGCCGGGTAGAAGAGCACGAACAGCGCCGCCGCGAGGGCCAGATGCAGACCGATCACCGCGTAGCCCGTCTCTTTTTGCTTCCACTTTATCGTCCGCCATACCTGCGCGGTACACAGGATGATGAACGGCACGCTCGGGAAGTAATGGTAGATGAACGTCGAGCGCGGCACCAGCACCCAAGGCAGGTATTGCGACAGAAAGCCGACGGCGAGGAAGGGCAGCGCCCGATCCACCGGGCGATCGTCCCCGTAGCCGATGAGCGGCGAGATGCCCTTCTTTAAGAACGTGCGCGCGAGCACGAACAGCACCGCCGCCAGGCCCGCCCACCAGACGGCGGGGTTGCCCATCGCGTAGATGACCGAGGCCGTGCCCGGCGCCTTGAAGGGCGCGTCGTAGTACCACATCGGCTTCATGATGAGCGGCCACTGCCACCACGGGGACTTGAAGAAGTGGTCGTCCACCAGCTTGCTGTGGTAGCTGTACATCGACACCTGCGTATCCCAGATGCGCTTTAAGGTCACCGGGCCATCCGGAGAGAGCTGCGGGATGTAGCACAGGCAGTACACCAAAAGCGGCAGCGCGATGAAGAAGACGAAGCACAGGGCGACGGTGATGAGCGCATAGCGCGGGAAGGCGTCCGCCGCCTGTTTCAGGCGCTCATCCTCCCTTTCATGCGCGCGCGCCCACCGCGCCTGACGCCAGAGCTGATAGAGCCGAATGAAGAACAGCAGCGCCAGCCCTGCCGCCGCGTACATGCCGGTCCACTTGCTGGAGACGGCCAGCGCCATGAAGACGCCCGAAAGCCCCAGCGGTATGAGCGTGCGCGTGAACCGCTGATGGTAAAAGCTCATCTGCGTCCAGCGCAGCATGCAAAGGTACATCGCCATGATGAACAGCACCACGAAGGTGTCGATGGTCGCAATGCGCGTCTGCGTGAAGTGCATGCAGTCCAGCGCCAGAAGGGCCGTCGCGTAAAACGCCGGGGCGGTGCGCCGGAAGAGCTGCTTGCCCAGCAGGTACATCACCGGCAGCATCAGGATGCCCGACACCGTGCCCGCAAAGCGCCAGCCGAAGGGCGTCATGCCGAAAAGATGGATGCACAGCGCCATCAGCAGCTTGCCCAGCGGCGGATGCGTCCATTCGAACGTATGCAGCCCGTTCAGATGCTCGTAGCCCGTGCGCGCGTGATAAATCTCGTCGAAGTACGTGCCGTTCAGGTAAGAGGGCAGATCCGGCACGGTATCCTGCTCGTCGATGAGCAGGGCCGCGTCCTGCGCGCGCCCCTCCACCCCGCCGGTGTGGCTCACGCCTGACACGGGCAGCACCGCGTGATCCGCAGCATTCAGGAATCCGACCTCCCCCATCACCGCGCCCGCCGCCTGCAGGGTCAGCCGTACGTATCGGCCCGTAAAGGTCTGCATCTCGCCCGTCCACTTCGTCTCGTCTTCCGAGTTGACGTAGGGCTTGCAGTGGGCGATCCACAGGAAGCATTCGCCCTCGTTCATGAGTTCCTCGTCCGTCCAGTTCTCGCCGTCCTCGCTCACGCTGATCGTGTAAGACGGATCGGAGATGCCCACGTAGACGTAGACGTTAAAGTCCTCACGCCTTTCGCCCAGGTCGAAGACGACCTGCTCGCCCGCCGCGCTGGAACGCCACATCGTCTGCGGCGCTTTGGTGGAGCCGAGGTTCACAAAGGCCACCGCCGCGTAGGCCAGCGTGACGCCGAGCATCAGCGCCCAGTCACGCCTGCGCATGTGCAGCCTCGCGTCGGGCGCCTTGAGCAGCGCGTCCCGCATGCGCGCATCCTCGGGCGATTCCTCCGGAGGCTCCTCGCCCTCCTCCAGCTCGCCGTCTTTCCCTGCATCCTCCAAAGGAGCGGGTTCCATCGCCCGATCCCGCACGCAGTGATCCCAGGCTGTCCATACTTGCACGCACAGCGCCGCCAGATTGACCGCGCCCAGCAGATAGCCCACCCACTCGTTAGGGGCAATCAAGTGCTCAAAGGCGAGCACCATGCCGGCATTGACCGCAAGCGCCGCGGAATACGCGCCGAACACCAGCAGCGTGCGTTTGTCGGGACGCAGGGCGTAGGCCATCAGCAGCAGAATCAGCACCGGCATGAGGTAGCGCTCGTGCATCTTCGGCCCCAGCACGTACAGCGCCGAGAGCAGCAGCGCGCTCACCTCGAACAAGCCGTCGCCGCGCCGATCCTTGAGATACAGAAAGACGGATAAGAGTATGGAGAACGCCATCAGCGCCCAGCCCAGCGCGCTGTAGGACAGGCCCAGGGGCGAGGCCGCCGCCGCGTCCTTCCAGTTTCCGCCGAGCAGGAACATCAGATTGCCCGTGGAGAGCGTCGCATAATTGTAGGAGCCCAACGTCCCCGCGTACTTCTGAATCAGCCAGTCCGCCGGCTGGTTCAGGGAAAACGGCAGGACGATCGCCGCGAAGCACACGAGCGAAAGCAGCGCGCCCATGCCCAGAGAGCGCAGCGTCCGCCGGTCTCCCTCTTTGCAGGCGACAGCGATCGCCTTTACGATCACCACGACGCCCAGAGGCGCCAGCATCAGCGCCTGCGGCTTGGTGAGACAGGCGGCGATATAGACCGGCAGCGACGCATGCCACTTGCGCTCCGCCGCGAAGAAGAGCGTGAGCAGCAGCAGCAGCGCCAGCACGGAATCCACCTGTCCCCAGCACGCGCTGACGATCACCGTCGCAGGGTTAAAGGCGTACAGGCCCGAGAGGATCAGCGCGGCGCGGCTGTCCACGCTGCGGCGCACGCGGAAGGTCGCCGTGGGGCCATCCGCCCCCTCCACCTGCACGACGGTCTTGACGCCCTGCGCCAGCCGGTAGAGCACCGCCGCGCCCGCGATGTCGCAGGCGACCGGCACGAATTTGAGCAGCATTTCCGTCGCCGCGCTGCTGTAGGGCAGGTGAAACACCTTCATCAGCAGGCCGTTTACGAGCAGCACGAGCAGGTATCCCGGCGGATAGTCGCAGAAGTAGTCCGGCGAATAGAAGTTTGCCGGACCCAGCTCCGCCATGCGCAGCGACCACGCGGAAAAGCAGCCCATATCCACGCCGTAGCCGGGCACCAGGCCCGAAAGCACGAGCCGAATCAGGGCCGCCATCGCGAGCAGGACGACGAGCGCGTTCAGCGTCTGCCCCCCTCCACGCTTTCTGCGAAGCGAGCGCATCGATAGGGCGAGCGCCAGGACGTAGAGGAGCGAAACGACAAACAACATGGCGATCATGAAGCCCGCCGGTACCGACGAATCCTCTATCTCTGTTTCGGGCTCAGGCGTCGCCAAATCGACGTATCCGGCCCCGGCGGGCACGCTGTCTACCTCGATCAGCGAGACGTCGTCAAACCAGGCCCGGCCCGTGTTTTCCGAGCCGTAGCCGCCCACGCGCGCCATGACGGTGACTTCCTTTTGCCCCTTGCCCGTGCGCGCGTACAGTTCCAGCAGCACCCATTCGCCATCCGTGTCGTGGACGTCGGGCGACGTGCCGTACACGTCCGCAAACGACACGTTCGCGCCCTTACGCCCCTCGCCGCACTCCTCCGCCTTGACCCAGGCGGAAAGCCTGTAATACGTCTGCGGCTTCACCTTCACGGTCTGTTCCAGGCGGGCGTCGTTTGCCTGCACGTTTTCAACCAACGCAGAGCGCTCGCCCGTATGCGCGTCCGCAGAGGACTCGATGTACGTCGCGCCCGCGCTCGTCACCCACATGCCTTTGATCCACCCGGCGGGCAGCGCGCCGCTCATCTGTTCAAAGCCGCCGTTTGAAAGGAGGTTGTCTTCCGCGAGCGCGCCCGCCCCGATGCAAAGCAGGAGCAGGCACGTTAAGAAGAACACCCCGAGACGGTCTATCGCTTTTCGCATGGTTCAACCTCCCAATGCTGCGGTTATACCCGTATATGAACGCAAAGCAATCCCAAAAACATCCCGATCAGGGCGCGAAATCGAACGCCGCCGGGATGTGATGGACGGCTCCTGCCTGGATTTCCACCACGTCGAAGCGCACGGGCACGTCCACGCTGCCCCTGGAGACAAGGTATGAAAGCGCGGCCCGCGAGATGTGCGCGCGCTTTCGCGCGTCCACCGCCTCCCGCCCCAATCCCATGTGCGCGTCCGTGCGCAGCTTGACCTCCACGAAGACGAGGTAGCGCCCGTCGCGCATGACGAGGTCGATCTCCGCGCCAGCGGCACGTACGTTGCGCGCGACCTCGGTCATGCCGTGCGCCACGAGATAGGCGAGGGCCTGTTCCTCGCCGAGCGTTCCCTGCGCGCGGCGGTTCATGCCTGCGCCTCCCCGCGCGCGCAGCGGCTGACGTCCACGAAGTGGCCGATAAAGCTGCGCCGGTGCTCCGGACAGGGGCCGAACGCCTTCAGCGCCTCGATGTGCGCCTTTGTGCCATAGCCCTTGTGCTTCTGAAATCCGTACTGCGGGTAGCGCTCGTCCAGCTCGCGCATCATACGGTCGCGCGTCACCTTGGCGACGATCGACGCCGCCGCGATGGAATAGCACAGCGCGTCTCCGTGCACGATGCCGCGCACCTCGCCCGAAAGGTCGATCTGATCCACCGCGTCGATCAGGAACAGGTCGCACGGCGCTCCCTGCGCCGCGCGCTGCATCGCGCGCTTCGTCGCCCGCAAGATGTTCATTTCGTCGATCTCCTCCGCCGTAGCGATGCCTACGCCGACGAAGAGCGCCGTCTCCCGAATGCTTTCAAAGAGCGCCTCGCGCTTTTTTTCCGAAAGCTTCTTGGAATCGTCCACGCCCAGCAGCAGGGGCGCCCCCGGCATCACCACGCAGGCCGTCGCCACCGGACCGGCCAGCGGCCCGCGCCCAGCCTCGTCGATGCCCGCGAAGGCGCGGCCTGCCTGCCAGAGCTGCGCGTCAATCTGCGTGATCTCCTGAAGGCGTTCCTTCGGGTCCTTTCGCATCCGCCGTATCCTCCTTCGCCTGCTCTTTCGCACGGTCCGTCGGGCCTGCCTTGGCGCGCGGCGGACGCTCCAGCGTCATGCGGCCGAGCTTGCCCGCGCGGAACTCATCCAATATGACCGACGCGCCGCGGTCCGTATCCAGCACGCCGCCCGGCAGCAGCCAGCCGCGCCCGCGGCAGGCGTTTTCCAGCAGCGCGAGCCCGCCCTCGCAGGGTTCCTTCAGGCGAAAGCGCTGCATCGCAGCCTCCGGCGCGCTGTCCATCAGGTCCTCCAGCAGGTGGATCGCCAGCATCTGGTGATCCACCACCTGGTCGCGGATGGTGCCGATGTAGCAAAGCCTGCGCGCCGCCGTCTGGTCGTCCAGACGCGGCCAGAGCAGGCCGGGCGTGTCGAGCAACTCCAGATAAGGCGTAACGCGAACCCACTGGTTGGCCCTCGTCACGCCGGGGCGATCCCCCGTCTTGGCGATGGCGCCGCCGTGCAAGCGGTTGATGAACGTGGACTTGCCGACGTTGGGCACGCCCACGACCATCACGCGCACCGTCTTCTTGACGCCGCGCGCCGCCTGGCGCTCGACCTCCGGGCGCACGGCGCGCTCGATGCGGGCAAATACGTCCTTAGCCCTGCCCGACACGGAGGAATAGGCCATGGCCTCTACGCCCTGTCGCGCAAAATAGGAAAGCCAGGCGCTGGTGAGCCCCGGCTCCGCCAGATCGGACTTATTCAGTATCAGAATGCGCTTTTTGCTCCTGCAAAGCGCGTCCAGATCCGGGTTGCGGCTGGCGTGCGGCATGCGCGCGTCGCACAGCTCCACCACCGCGTCCACGCGGGACAGTTGCTCGCTCAGCAGCCGCCGGGCGCGCGCCATGTGCCCCGGATACCAGTTGATGGGCATGGGTCTGCCTCCTTTCACGCCCCGCTTTGGAGGCGATCCCCATAATAATCACAAAAGGCCGCAAGCACACATGCCTGCAGCCCCTTGAATGCGGAGTCTTATCTTTCCTTGATCTTCGCCGCCTTGCCGGACAGACCACGCAGATAGTACAGCTTGGCACGACGAACCTTGCCGCGGCGGATGACCTCGATGCGGTCGACGCGCGGCGAATGCAGCGGGAAGGTACGCTCCACGCCGATGCCGTAAGAAACGCGGCGGACGGTGAAGGTCTCGCGGACGCTGCCGTTGCGCTTGGCCATGACCGTTCCTTCAAACGCCTGAAGGCGCTCGCGGCTTCCTTCCACGACCTTGACGTACACGCGGACGGTGTCGCCAACGCGGAAGTCAGGCCGATCGGTACGGAGCTGCTCACGCTCAATCGAACGGATGATTTCGCTCATTGTCAGTTCTCCTTTCCTCATAGACGTTCGTGTTCGCACAAAAAAGCAGGCGAACAGAGGACCGCCCGTTTAGCACTCGGTCATTATACCATACGCCCCGGCCGTTGACAAGCCTTTTTTGCGGGCAATGCCCGCATTCGCTTCCGAACAGCCGTCTTCCCATCACAGCCTGCTCACGCAGCCTTACGGGCGCTGGCCCATGCCGCCCTCCAGCGTCAGGGTCTCGCCCGACATGTACTTGAAATCCGGTGATCCCAGCAGCACGCAGACGCGGCCGATGTCCTTCTCCGGGTCGCCGAAGCGCCCCATCGGCACGGCCTTCAGGTTCTTTTCATAGGCCTCGGGATAGGCCTCCCTGAAGTTCTCGAGCTGTGAGGTCATGGCCAGCGGGCAGACGACGTTGACGTTGATGTTGTCCTTTCCCCACTCCGTCGCCGCCACGCGCGACATGCCGCGGATGCCCTCCTTTGCCGCCGCATAGGAGCTCTGCCCCTGATTGCCGAACAGGCCCGCGCCGGACGCGAAGTTGATGACCGAGCCCTGCGTCTCCTTGAGATAGGGGTAGCACTCCCGCATGTAATAGAAGGTCGCGTACAGGCCCGAATAGATGCCCAGGTCGAAGTGATCCTTCGACTGGATCGCCAGCGGGATGCCAGAGGCGGAGGCCTGCGCGTTGTTGATGAGCACGTCGATCCGCCCGAAGGTCTCGGCGGTCTGCTTGACCACCTGCTTGACCTTGTCCTCGGAATCGTCGTCCGGGGTGACGTCCGCCTGCAGCGCCAGCACCTTGATGTCATACAGGCGTTCGAGCTCCTCCTTGGCGTCCAGCAGCTTCTGCTCGTTGCGCCCGGTGAGCGTGAGGTTCGCGCCCTCCTTGGCGTAGGCCACGGCGATGCCGTAACCGATGGACTTCGCCTTGCCGCCGCCGGTGATGATGGCGACCTTGCCGTCAAAAATACCCATTTCAAAACATCTCCTTTGCTTGGTGCAGTGATTATTGGAAACAGCGTCTTTCCTTATACATCGCTATATTCTAACCCGCCGACAAGACGGGAGGAAAAAGGAATTTTCATCCCGCGCGTCGAAGGGAGGACAGCATCGAAAACAACAGGAGGAAAAAAGCATGCTCTCCCTACGTCTGCGCACCGTCCCCTACGCCGCCGTCGGCGACCTCTACGCGCGCATTGCACGCGACTTTCCCATCCCCGCGGAGCGTCCGCCGCTCTCCACATTCCGCCGCTACCTCAGGACCGGCGCGGCGGAGGCGTTCGACGTGCTGCAAGAGGGCAGGAGCGTCGCCTACGCCGTATGCACGTGGGGCGAAGACAGCGTGCTCTGCTCGTTTCTGGCGGTGGAGCCCGAATGCCGCGCCATGGGCGTGGGAAGCGCGGTGCTTGCGCGCCTGTGCGCCTTTTACGAGGGCTCGGACGCGCTCATCGTGGAGGTAGAACAGCCCCAGCTTGCCGAGAGCGAGGAGGACCGGCGGCAGCGCGAAAAGCGCATCGCCTTTTATGAGCGCGCGGGGTTCTCGCTCGCGCAGGGGATCGATTACACCATCTGGGGGATTCCCATGTACCTGATGGCGCGGCCGCTGCGCCCGGACGCAGAGCCGGAGGAGGCGCTTCCCCGGGAGATGCGCTCCGTCTATCAAAAGCTCTTTCCTCCAAAGCTCATGTACAAGATGGCGATCTCGCCCAAGAGCTGATCCTCACAAAAGCCCCAGCCAGCGCAGCAGGTAGATACAGTCCAGAAACCCCTGATGGTAGATGTGCTCGTCGTCGAACGTCATCACGTGCACCTTGGCCGCGTCGTAGCGGTCGATGAGCTGCGCGTCCTCGCCCAGCCTTTGGCCGATCCTGCGGTAAAGCTCCTCGCATTCGCGTTGGGCGCGCAGATAGCGGGGGGTTTTTGCGGTTGTTTCGATACGCCATGCGGGTACAGGCGTTCAGGCAGCAGGACCTGAAATAATCCTCGAAGGAGCGGTAATAGTCCGACATTTCGCATCCCCCTCAATTTCATGTCACCATCATACACGTTAGTCCGTACATTTAACGGTGCATTATTTTAGAAATATGAACGGTATTACGTGTGCGTTTTATACAGGTTTATATTTTTAGGAGGAAGTCACCATGCCAGTTTCAGATGCCCGTAAGCGTGCCAACGCAAAATATGACGCGAAAACCTATGACCGGCTTACCTGCAAGATCAAAAAAAGCGATACGCTCCTGCTTCGGGAGCATGTCGCAAAGCGCGGCGAAACCATCAACGGCTTTCTGCTTCGCGCCATCAAGGAAACGATGGCGCGTGACGACAAAGCGCAGCGCGGCGAATAGGTCGCTTTATTTTGCCGTCAGACAGACCGGCGCGGGCACGGCGAGGCGGGAGGCGACCCTCCACCCCGCCGCCGTCCGCCGCAGGCAGGTCACCTCGTTTGACCTCTGACAAGCGCAGAGCAGGCAATCTTCGCCGACCGCCAGCAGGTCGCGGGGATACGCGCCGCCGCAGGAATAGACGCCTTCGCGCACGGGCAAGCCCTGCGCGTCGAGCCGAAACACGGATACGCTGTCGTGACCCCGATTGGAGACGAAGAGCCGGCCATCCGGCCCCTGCCGCAGGGCGGCGGCCCAGCTCTCCCCCGCGTCCTCTGGCAGGCAGGGCTGCGCATCCGCGAGCGAATAGCCGCCCCTGCCGTCCGGCAGGAGCGTGAACAGCTCGCTCGTCAGCTCGCTCACCACGAACAAGCCGCCGTCCGGGCGAAACAGAAGATGACGCGGGCCGCTGCCCGAGGGCAGCGGGACGGGCGAGCGCTCGATCCACGTGCGCGCGTCGTAACGGCGCACCCGGTCGGCCCCCAAGTCGCAGCAAAAGAGCGCATCCCCGTCAAACGCGCAAAAATGCGCGTGCGCGCACTCCTGCCGCGCTTCGTTCGGCCCCTTCGCCGCATAGCGCAGCGACGCCACGGGCGCATGCAGCGCGCCGTCCACCGCGAGCGCATAGACGCTTACCGTGCCGTCCCCATAATTGGCCACGGCCAGGAAGCGCCCGTCTTCGCTTCGTGCGAGGTGACAGGGCGCGCCGCCGCCGGAGGGAAGCGCCTCCCGCCGGAGAAGGCGGCCGCTCTTGTCAATGGAAAAGCGCGCCACGCCGCCGCCCGGCACGCCCGCAAACGTCGGGCATTCGCAGACCGCGTAAAGGCTTTCCCCATCGGGCGCGCGCAGCAGATAGGAGGGATCCGGCGCCGCCCCCGCCGCCCGCAGCCCGGTGAGCGCGCCGGTGGATGGATCGAGCGCCGCCTGGTAAATGCCCTGCGAGGCGGTGCCCGACGTGTACGTACCGATCCAAATCTTCATGCGTTCACCACGTTCTGCGGCCTGCCCGCGATAAAGGCGCGCAGGTTTTCCGCGCAAACGTTCATGAGGCGGCGGCGCGCCTCGATCGGCGCCCAGGCGAAGTGGGGCGTGATGACGCAGTTCGGCGCGCCCAGCAGCGGACAGTCCGGCGCCATGGGCTCCCGGCAGAGCACGTCCAGCCCCGCGCCCGCCATCTTGCCGCTGTCCAGCGCGTCGCGCAAATCCTGCTCGACGATGAGCGGCCCGCGCGCCGTGTTGAGCAGCAGCACGCCGTCCTTCATGCGCGCGATGCTCTCCCGATTGATGATTCCCTTCGTCTCCGGAAACAGCGGGCAGTGCAGCGAAATCACGTCGCTCCTTTCAAGCAGCGCCTCAAAGGACACGCATTCAGGCTCCCGGGGCGTGCGCGTATAGGCGATCACGTCCATCCCCATCGCCCGGGCGATGCCTGCGACGGCTCGGCCGATGCTGCCATAGCCGACAATGCCCATCGTCTTGCCCGCAAGCTCTATCAGCGGCGTATCCCAGAACGTGAAGCAATCGCTTCTGACCCAGCGCCCCGCGTGCACCGCGTCGCTGTGGCTGCCCACGTGATGGCACAGCTCCAGCAGCAGCGCGAACGTAAACTGCGCGACCGACTGCGTGCTGTAGGCGGGCACGTTGCACACGTCGATGCCGCGCTCCCGTGCGGCCTGAACGTCCACGACGTTGTAGCCCGTCGCGATGACGCCGATGAACCGAAGCTTCGGCGCCTGCGAGATGATTTCGCGATCCAGGATCACCTTATTGGTAAAGACCGCCTCCGCGTCCCCGATGCGGGCGAGCGCCTCCGACTGCGGGGTGGCGTCGTAGACCGTCAGCTCCCCCTGGGACGTAAAGGCGTCCCAGCTCAGGTCGCCGGGGTTGGCCGCGTAGCCGTCCAAAACGACGATTTTCATGGTGGGTTCCTCCCTGTCTTTTGATTGAACCCATTGTAGCACGATCGTCCCTTTGCGGGAAGGGGCTTCTTCGCCCGCAGAGCAGGACACCGCCGCATGGTATCCCGGTACTGTCCGGCGATTCACCGGCCCGCGCTAAGCGTTTCAGGGAGAAAACCCAGTTGGAAGGAAAGGTAGGTATGAAAATGGAAAACAGGATCCTGCTGGTTGACGATGAAAAGGACATCGCGAACCTGCTGGAAAAGGTGCTGCGAAGAGAAGGTTTCTGCTCCGTTCAAAAGGCGTTCACCGGCGCGGAGGCTCTGGCTGCTTGCCGGACGTTTCAGCCGGACGTAGTCGTGCTGGACATCATGCTGCCCGACGTCGACGGGCTCGAAGTTTGCAGGCAAATACGCACCTTTTCCTATTGCTCCATCTTATTCCTTTCCTCCAAAAACGACGATGTAGATAAGATCCTGGGCCTTTCGTGCGGCGGCGACGACTACATCACCAAACCTTTCAGCCCGCGCGAGGTTGTATTCCGCATCAAGGCTCAGCTCCGCCGTCAGCAATATCCGGCTGCCGCCTCCGGGGAGGCTCGAACCCTTTTGACCGCCGGGCCGCTTTCGGTGGATCGGGATAGCTGCCGCGCCTATAAAGACGGAGCAGAACTCGCCCTGACCGGACGCGAGTTCCTGCTGCTCTCCTACCTCATGGAGAACGCGGACAAAATCATCAGCAAGGAGCGGATATACGAGCAGGTATGGGGCGAATACGCCGTCGTCTGCGATAACACCATCATGGTTCATATTCGGCATTTGCGGGAAAAAATCGAGGACACGCCCTCCAGCCCGCGGCAGCTTATCACGGTGAAGGGCCTGGGTTACAAGCTCAAAAGGCGGGTTGATTAAATGAAGCGGTCGGGCTACCTGAGCATATTCCACATCTACCTGATCTTCTTTGTGTCCTCGCTCTGCGTCCTCCTACTGGCAGGTTGGCTGCTCTTTGGAACGTTCGCGGTGGAATTGCCCGATGGTCGGGTCGTACGGAGCGATTGGCCCAGGGTGTTCGCAGAGGACTTTAAGGGACAGATTCTCTTTGTCGATGAGGTGCCGCAGATTAAGCCGGAAGGAATAGACCTGCTGCAAGCCTCTAAAGCCGGCATTCAGATTCTGGACGCTTCCGGCAGCGAGGTGTTCCGTTACCAGACGCCGGAGGGAGCCCCCAGCGCATATACCGGCCCGGAGCTGTTGCGGCTTTGTAAGGATGGGCGGCTGAACGGCGATCCGCTATCCGCCTTTTCCGGTTCGGTTTGCGCCGGGGAAAAGGAATTTGTGTACCTGATGTTTTTCCCCATAGGGGTATCCGGCGTCACGATGTACGTCAACGAGAGCCGTTTTTCCGGCGGAAAGGCCATTGTTTTACCCATCGTTTCCGTGTTGGTCGCAGCGGTTCTTTTGTCGGGCGTCCTGTACGGCTTTTTTATAACCGGGACCATGAAGCGCCTGGTGAGCGCCATTGAAGACATCGCCTCCCGGCGCTACACGCCTGTTCAGCGGCACGGTGTCTTTCAGGACCTGTACGGCAGCTTCAATGCGCTGGACGAAAAAATCAGGGCCAGCGAACATCTACGGGAGCAGACTGAAAAGCTGCGCAATGAATGGATCGCCAACATAACGCACGACCTGAAAACGCCGCTCTCCCCGATCAAAGGGTATGCGGAGATCCTAAAGGAAAACGGCGGCGAAGACCAGAAACAGCGCATCCGTTATGGGGAGATCGTCCTGAAAAACGTTTCCTATATGGAAAGGCTGATCGACGACCTGAAGCTGACCTATCAGCTGAAGAACGGCATGCTTCCGCTGAATCGGGAAAAAAGAAATATCGTGCGCTTTCTCAGGGAGCTGGCGATCGACATATTGAACTCCCCGGATTATGAAAAGCGCACCATTCACTTTGAAAGCAACGCAGAGGACATTCCCTTTTCTTTCGACCAGACGCTTTTGACCAGAGCCTTCCGCAATTTAATCATCAATGCCTTTGTACACGGAGACGAGGCCACAGAAGTGATCCTGCGCGTATCTGCAACGGAAACCGCGCTCACCCTTCAGGTCGCTGACAACGGAAAAGGCATCGACGCCGAAACCCTCGACCATCTCTTTGACCGTTACTATCGGGGCGCGGACACCCGGCAAAAGCCGGAAGGAACCGGGTTGGGGTTGGCGATCGCCAGGGATATCCTCGAGCTTCACGGCGGCACGCTCTGTGTTTTCAGCACGCCTGCGGTCGGGACTACGTTTGAGATCCATTTTCCAGGCGTTAAGGTTCATTAAGGTTACCTGAAAGCTGAATTAAGGTCGACAGTCTATCATGAACATCGTGATAGCTGTCGACCTTTTTTTGATATGAGGAGGTGATATCCATGAAAGCGAGGTTAAAAAAGGCACTCCCCTGCTTCATTGCAGCGGCGGCCGCGTTCATACTCGAATTTGTTCTCGTAGCGTTTCTGCTGCGGCCGCAGCCTTTACAGGTTGGAACCGCCGATCTGGGCACGGCAGCCGACGGCGAATACATCGGTGTATGCCAAAACAAAATTCTCTTCGCCGTCGTACAAGTCGAGATTCACGACCACAAAATATCCGGCATTGAGGTCATGGAGCATAAGGCATCGTACAGGAAGCAGGCCGAACAAATAGCCGAAGCGGTTCGCGCAAAGCAATCGCTTCAGGTCGATTCGGTCTCCGGCGCGACGCTCACCAGCCGCACCGTGCTAAAGGCAATCGAAAACGCATTGCATGGGGCTGAAAGGCCCGACGACGGAAAGCAGGTGTCTGATTGAAAATCCTTTTCAAGTACATTTTTACGAACATTCGGGAAAAAAAGACGAGAACCGCCGTGATGCTGCTGTCTATCGTCCTCTCGGCGTCCCTGCTGTTGGTATCGTTCTCCATTGGCGCGTCGTACGAAAGCGCCCAGCGGAAAATGGCGCGCGGCATGGCCGGAAGCGCTACGCTTTCCATCACCGCCGCCGAAGGACGGATCGACGCCGGCGTCCTCCCGGAATTGCCCCAGATTCACACCAGCGCCGGCATCCTGAAGGAATCCGCGCTCTACCATGAAAACGGCTACTATGAAACCATCGATCTGGTCGCATGCGACCTGTCCCAGCTCGCCAGGATCAACCCGCCCCGCCTGGCAAACGGCGAAGAAATCACAGATTTTTCCGGCTATCAGGTGATCCTGCCCGACCGCTTTGCGTCCAAGTACGGCATTCAGCAGGGGGATACCGTTATCCTGCAAGTCGGCGGAGAACCCGTATCCCTAGAGGTTGCCGGTATCGCCGCGTATGATACGGTTTTCCTTCGTCATACAAGAGGCGCGACGGTTCTGATCCCTCTCTCCACGCTCTTTGAGCTGTCAGGTGAAACGGAAGGATACACGGAAATTCTGGTCGAACCCACCAAAGGAACCACAACCGCCGCGCTAAAGGAAACGTTGACGTCGGCGCTGCCGGCCTACGCATACCACGTAGCCGAGGTGGTAAACGAAGCGCAGATCGCTTCAGACGCCCGGCAAAAATCCATGCCCTTCTTCCTGATCAGTTTTTTCTCGCTGACCATGAGCGTCTTTATCATTTACAGCAGCTACAAGGTCATCACCTTAGACCGTCTGCCGGCCATCGGCACATTCCGAAGCGTCGGCGCGACGCAAAAGGCGGTCACCCGTATTCTGCTGTCGGAAAGCATGCTCTACGGCATTCTGGGCAGCCTTCTTGGCCTTCCAGCGGGCGCATGGGCTTTAAAGCTGATCCTTCGAGGCATGGGACAATCCCTCTCGCAGGGAATTGAAATTCCCATCATCCTCTCCCCGCTCGGGGTAGCCCTCTCGGTTACCGTCGCGGTGAGCGTATCCCTGCTTTCCGCCTGGCTGCCGGTGCGCAGGGCGAGCCGCTTGCCGGTAAAAGACGTTGTTTTGGGCCATGTTGAAGAAAGGTCCGTTCCCAGACCTATTATCATCGGCGCCGGAGCGATGCTTTTCGGGCTTTCCATCGCGCTTCCGAAGCTGGCGTCCGAAAAAGCGCTGTACCCGGCAGGCGGTCTTTCCCTGCTCGGACTGATCGCCGCCACCCTGTTCATCGTTCCTTCCCTGACAAACCTGGCTTCCAAAGGGTTGGAAAGGCTTTATGGCGCGCTTCTGGGAAACGAGGGGCGGCTGGCCGCCCGAAACATGCGCGACAACAAAAACACCGCCCAAAACATTACGCTGCTGTTCATCAGCATTTCCGCCGTGATCGCCATCACCGTGGTGGGAAACTTCGTAACCACGTATATCACCGACGTGTTTCAAGGCGCGGAACTGCAGGGCTTTGCGGACGGGCACATGGAGCCGGACTTTGTAAAGCAGGTTCAGGAGATAGACGGAATTGAAACGGTGCTTCCCCTCCATGTGTATAAAAACCAGATGCAGGCAAATGGGAAGACCCTGAGCCGGTTGGAGGCGACCGACAACCTTGCCGCGTACTGTTCTATGCTGGCGCTCAACTTTACGGAAAGGAACATGAAAGAAGAGGCGATCGCGGCCTTTTCCAATGAGCGCGCCCTCCTGTTAAGCGAGGATTGCATGAAGCGCATGCAATTCTCCGTGGGAGATACGCTGGCGCTGACCTGTGGCGGCGGACAATACGCCTACCGGATCGTAGGCAGCTTCAAGTCGAGAGCTACAGACGTAGAGGCGGTGATCGCCGCCTCTTACGCGGTCTCCGACTTCGGCGCAAGCGCTTACGACTTTCTTGCCTATACCGCGGCAGACGCGGACGCGGTCATGGTACAGATTCGCGCTTTGTTTGGCGACACCTCAAACTGGAGCCGGACGGTGGCGGAGTTTAACGCGGACGCGCTTTCTACCGTAGGGGCGTTTTTACAACCCATGCACAGCATGACCTACTTCATTTTGCTTCTGGCGGCCGTGGGCGTCGTCAACAACCTGCTTATCCAATACCTGCAAAGGCGGCGCAGCATCGCCATGTACAAGTCGGTAGGCCTTTCCGACCGGCAAAATATCAAGATCAGCCTGATCGAAGGCTTCTCGTCGGGCCTGATCGGCGCAGTTCTTGCCATCTTCGTTTCGTATATGGAGATTCAGACGATTTTCCTCGTGGCGGGCCCCAAAGTTTCCATGGTGCCAAAGCTTGACGGGGCCGTATTCCTAAAAGCGGGCGTCATGGGCGTCTTCGTTACGCTGCTCGGCTCAATGGTTCCTATTATGAAGAGCCGCCGTATGAAACTGGCGGAGGAAATCAAGTTTGAATGACGTAAATTGAGGAGGAGCTCAAATGAAACAGGAAATCGGTCCGGCCGCCGTCGAGGCCAAACACATCGTCAAGGACTTTCATCTGGGCGGCGCTACGACAAAGGTACTCAAGGATATTTCGCTTAAAATCATGCAGGGGGAATTCGTCTCGATCATGGGGCCATCCGGTTCTGGAAAGAGCACTCTGCTCTATATCCTCGGCGGGCTGGATGTCCCCACCTGCGGGCACGTCCTCCTAAACGGAATGGACATATCCCGGCTCGACGACGAAAGGATGAGCCGTATCAGGCGCCAAAAGATCGGTTTTGTCTTTCAGTTTTACAATCTCATTCCGAATCTGAACGTCGAAGAAAACGTCCTGCTGCCGCTGCTGTTGGACGGCAAAAAGATGGGGGGATACCAAAAGCGGCTCAACGACATTTTAGAGGTCGTCGGCCTGTCCGATCGCCGAAAGCATACGCCCCGCGAACTATCCGGCGGTCAGCAGCAACGCGTGGCCATCGCCCGCGCCCTGATCGCGGGGCCGGAAATCCTCTTTGCCGACGAACCCACCGGAAACCTAGACAGCAGGACCGGCGCTGAGATCATGCGCCTGCTGCGGGAAATTCATCAAAGCGGCGGCCAGACGATCCTCATGGTCACGCATTCCCCGGAGGCCGCAAAGAGCAGCAGCCGCGTCATCACGGTACAGGACGGCGTCCTCCTCTAAGCATCGCCCTTCCGTTTTGCCGCTTAAAGAAATCCCGCTTTTCGCATCCACGATTACGCAAGCGGCCCGCCGCGAGCTTTTGCTCGCGGCGGGCCTTGCTATTTTACTTCCACAGCATCGGGTCGGTGCCGCGCAGCTTGGCGATGGCCTCCACGAAGAAGTAATCGCCGTAGGTGATGTTCGTCTCCTGCCCCGCGCCGTCCTCGTGATAGGCGGCGGTGCAGCGCGTCAGGATGCCCTGGCACCGATCCGACCAGTCGGCGCAGCTCTCGCAAAGCGCGCGGAGCATGCGCACGGCGGCGTCCCGGTACATCGCCTGCTCGTGTTCGCCTACGCAGTCCGCCAACTCCAGCAGGCCGCAGGCAGCGCAGGCGCTGGCGATGTTGTCGAGCTTTTGCGGTTCCTTGGGCTGACGGAAATCGCAGTCGATCAGTCCGTCCGCGCGGATGTTGGAGATGAAGTAGTGCGCCACGCGCTTGGCCGTATCCAGATAGCGCGCGTCTCCCGTGTGCAGGTAGCTGATGACGAACCCGTAAAGCGCCCAAGACTGGCCACGCGACCACGAGGAGCCCGCACAGTAGCCCTGGCCGCCCGGCGCGTCGAGCATCTCGCCCGTCTCCGGGTCGAAGATGACGATGTGGTTGCACGAACCGTCGGGCCGCACAAAGCAGCGCATGGTCGTGTCGGCGTGCGTGCGCGCGATCTTGAGAAAACGCGGATCGCCCGTCTGCTCGTGCGCCCAGTAAAGCAGCGCCAAATTCATCATACAGTCCACGATCGCCCAGCCCTCGCGTCCCTTCTGCCCCCAGGCGCGGATAAAGCCCGTGGGGTTAAAGCGCCCGGCGAGAATCGTCGCCGCGTGCAGCGTATCGCGCCGCGCCTCGTCGCTGCCGGTCAGCTTATAGTCCGCGCCGGACGAGAGCAAGTACATGAAGCCCACGTCGTGGTTGAGCAGCTCGAAGCTCATCAGCTCCTTCTGCAGCAGCTTTTCCACCCGGCGCGCCTCCCGCAGGAAACGTTCGTCCTTCGTACCCGCGTAGAGCTGCCACATGAGCGCGGGCCAGAAGCCGTTCGTCCACCAGCTGTCGCCGTCAAAGGGCGAGGCGATCCAGGTTCCGTTTTCGCTCTTATAGGGGATCAGCTCCATGCGCGCCGCCAGCTCGCTGGAAGCCGTAAACTTTCCGACGATCTTCTCCCAGGCCTCGTCAATCCACTGCTGCATACGTCAAAACCTCCTGTGGCATGTCCGCCCACTTTTGTTCTCCATCGACCACCGCGCCGAGCACGGCGCTCACCAGCACCGTCTCCCCCGCCGGAACGTCCGCCGCAAGCGAAGGAAGCAGCGTGCGCGGGTAGAGCAGGTTGGTGTTGGGCTCCGGCTGGGTGACCTGCGCCGCCCCAAAGCCGCGCAGCGCGCGCACGCCGCTCACGCCCCAGGGGGCCTTCACGACCGCAAAATCCTTCCCCGTCTCTTCCTGCGGGCGCACCCTGCCGTCCTCGCGGCGAATGGCGAAGCCACCCTCCGCCACCTTCAGCGGCCGGTCGGTCACGATGCGCTGCACGCGCACGTGCCAGTCGCCCATCGGGATCACCCTCGTGGAAACCGTGACGCCCGCAAACGGACGCCAGGTCGAGCGCACCTCCGTCTCCGTCAGCTCGAAAGCATCGCAGCCGTAGCGCGCGTGGTAGCTCACGCCGTCCTCGCTGACCGCCAGCATGCTGTCAAACGCGCCGCACTTGTAGAGCTTGGCGCTCTTGGGCACGCTGAACGCGAAGGCCGTGGAGTAAACGAACTTCTCGTACTTGGCCTCGTCGTGCGCGTGCTCCTTGCAGTGCTGCCCCGCGGTAAACGCCTGCACGTGCAGGTTTTGCTCGTCGCGCACGATCAGCATGCGCGCCATCTCCTCCAGAAGCTTCCGGGGCGGCGTGTAGGGCCGCTCCTCGCTTTTCCAGAAAGGATGATCCCCCGGCAGCATCAGCGGGGCGAACGACTTCATCGCCCAATAGGCCGAGCCGAAGGCGTTGTATCCCTCGCCCATGATGAGGTTCGGGTAACCGTAGCCGATGGTCAGCACGCCGTCGCGCGTGAAGATCGGCCGCTTCAGCCACCAGCGCATATTTTGCAGCAGGATGTGCTTGATCTCGCCCATACCAAGCCCCGGCGCCTCCACGCCCGCGGCGGCCATGGCCGCGAAGAATGCGCTTTGCGCGAAGCGGTAGGTCAGGCTGCGGCCGAACGGCAGCGCCGCGCCGTCGGCTGAAAACCAGGCCGCAAACTGCGGAGCGAACAGGCGCGCGCGATCCTTAAAGCGCTCCGCGCGCTCGGGGTCGCGATCCTTCATCGCGATGGCATAGATCAGCCCGTAGTAATGAAACGCCCAGGGCGTGTAGTAGTCGCGCTGCGTCTCGTAATCGTAGTACCAGCCCTGTCCCTCGTAATGGCTTTCCACCAGGGCGAGGTCCTCGTCCAGCCGCGCCCGATCGTAGGGCCTGCCGCAGAGCATGAAGCCGCAGTTCACCAGCACGCGGAAGAAGCGCCAGTTGTTCTTCGGCATGTCGTGCGCGTTGATCTGCCCAAGCCAGCGGCAGACGTCGTCCTGCGCCTTCGGGGGCAGATCGCCCAGGAAGCGCTCCGGCACGAGGCAGAGCGCCATGCCCATGACCGCCATCTCGACCATGCGCTGGTCGAAGGGGCCGATGTCGCCCCAGTATTCTGGGTGCGCGGGATCGGTGCCGTTCTTCAGCCCCTCGCGCCACCGCTTCCACAGCGGCTCAGCCGCCGGGCTTTTCGAAACGAGCATGGGCACGATCGCCCAAAGCGGGCGCGAGAACGCCTCCATCTCCGCGATGTCCGCGGGATAGACGGCGCCCGTCTCGCCCAGGTTCAGCCGCGCGCAGCCCTCGCTCAGCAGCGGCTCGAGCGGGGCGAGCATGTCAAGCGCAGCGCGTTCAAAGTCCGAACGCGTAATCAGCGGGTTGTTTTGAATGTCCATCTTCAGGGCCTCCTCGAAAAAGTGAACGACGCCTCGTGACGCGGCGCGGCCGCCGAACGGACGGTCAGCCGGTAAAAGCTTCCGGGGAAGTTTCCCGCCATGCGCGCGTCCGTCACGGGGATTTCTTCATATTGTATGTCGCAGCCCGACGGAACCGAGAGCGCGAGCTTTCCGAAGGCCACGGCGTCCTTTGAAACCCTGGGCTCCTGGCGCAGCATGAAAACCCAGGTGACGGCCTGCGCGCTCGACAGCTCCATGGCGTCGGTCAGCGTGAACGCATCCTCCGTAAGGGTACAACGGCGATGCAGGCGCAAAGCCCCCGCCTCCTCCGGGTAGGCGGCCGCGATGTCCATCTCCATGCCGCCCTGCAAAAAGCGGACGTCCCGCGCGCAATGCGTCCGGCCCGCCGCCTGCTCGTATTCTCCGATCAGCGGCAGGTTGTGGTTCTTGCTGCGCGTGTTGAAGAGCGTGTAGCGCTCCAGCCCGAACGTCTGCGCCGTGTAGACCATGTTGCCCACGTCCACGACCGCCGGTTCTCCGTCCACGTAGAGCAGGAACGCGCCCACGTCGTTGTGGTTGTGGTTTTCTGCGTTGTGGCCGCCCTTCATCGCGCCAAACAGGCCGCCGCGCCGCCCGGCCCAGACCTGAAGGTCCGGCAGGCACACGTCCGCCTCCGCCTCCGGGGGCTTCGCCTCCCCCACAGGGCGGAACAGCTTGCACAGCACGCGGTAGGTTTCCGGCGTGTCCACGGGCAGCACACGCGGATCCTCATGGGCGATCTGGGCGCCCAGCGCCCTGAGCGCCTCGTCCTTCGTGTACTCGCCGTAGCGGTAGACGCGCTCTCCGTCCAGCATGGGCCGCGCGTCGCAGTCCGCGAAGTTCAGGTAGTACGGCCCGGCGATGTGCGCCCTGAGCGGGAACGCGCCGATGGCGTGAATGTGGGCGTCGTCAAAGAAGCTTACGCGCCCGCCCGTCGCGTCCATCACGTGCTCCAGGCAGCAAAGCAGCGCCCCGCCCGCCATGTTCCAATAGCCCGCGCCCTCGTCGCACCCGCCGTCCGGCGGCATCACGCGAAGGTAGCTGTCCAGCATGCGCAGTCCGCGCGAAAGCCCCTCGGCCAGCCGACGGTCGTCCGTCTCCCAAAGGCGCATCGCATCCATGACGTTGGAAACGATCCACGGCGTCCAGTTGTTCACGTCGCTGCGGATCATGCCCATCCACCAGAAGTCGTCCCTATACATAAAGGGCTCAAAGATGCGCCGCTCCGTCTCGTCCTGCGCGCGGCGGACGAGCAGGGGCGACACGCCGTCCAGCGCGTCCCTAAGCAGAAAGCAGACCCACGCGACCGTGGAGGCCGTCTGCGCGGCAAACAGGTCGATGTAGGGGTTCTTCGCGTCCGGCAGGGGGCGCTCCTTCTGCGGGCGCATGCCCGGGTGATCCGAGCCGTTGTGCGCGCTGATGCCCCAGAACGTCTCCTCGCAGATACAGAAGAGGCCGTCCACCACGTCGTCCAGGTAGCGCCCCTCCCGCGTCAGGCACTCGGCCAGCGCGCAGCAGAGCAGGTGGCGCCGGCGCTCGAAGTACGGGCGCTCGTACGCCTGACGCGAACCGTCGCGCACAAAGGCGAGGAACTGCGTGGCGGTAAGCATCGGATAGCCCGCGCCCAGAAACGCGTCCGCCGCCGCGAGAATCTCTTCTCGCGCAGCCGGCGAGACGCGCGCCCACGCCGCCCGGTCGGCGGCCGCGGGAAAGGAAATGCGCTCCCCCCGGGAGGCAAGGAGCGCATGCAGAGGATGAAGTTTTAGATATTCGTCAAACATGGCATCAGCCCTTCAGGCCGGTCGTCGCGATACCCTCGATGAAGTAGCGCTGCAGGAACAGGAAGACGACGGTGACCGGGACCAGGGAGCACAGCGACGCGGCCATGATCAGGTTGTAATCGGCCGTGTACGCCTGGATGAAGCGGCGCAGGCCGACCTGGATGGTCTTGTTGAGATCGCTGGTCAGGTAGATCAGGGGGCCCATGTAGTCGTTCCAGGTGTTGACGAACGTAAAGATGCACAGCGTCGCGATGGCGGGCTTGGCCAGCGGCAGCACGATGCGCGCCCAGATGCCGTACTCGCTCAGGCCGTCGATACGGGCCGCCTCGCTCAGCTCGTTGGGAATGCCCAGGTAGAACTGGCGCATCAGGAACACGCCGAACGCGGAAAACGACTGGAGCACCACCAGCGACCACAGCGTGTCGTACAGGCCGATGTTGCGCATCATGATGAACTGCGGCACCATGTAGACCTGCCACGGCACCGCGATGGTGCCGATGTAGCACATGAACAGCAGGTCGCGTCCCTTGAACTGCATCTTCGCAAAGGCGTACGCCGCGAAGGAGGAGGTCAGAATCTGCATGAAGGTGACGACAATCGCGACGACGGCGGTGTTCTTAAAGTACGTGAGCAGCGGCACCTTCTGCCAGATTTCCACGTAGTTTTCGAAGCGGAAGGTTTCGGGAATCCAGTGCATGGGGATGGTGAACACGTCCGTACTCGTCTTGAGCGAGGAGGAAATCATCCACACGAACGGAACCAGGGCGACGATCAGGAAAAAGATCAGGAACGCGTAGAGCACGATGCGGCCGACGACCTTTCCGGCCGTCAGCGGAGCGGAAGACTTTTTCTTGGCAGCTACAGCAGTCATGTGAGCTTCCTCCTTTCTTACATGTAATTGACCCATTTTTTCTCAGCCCGGAACTGAACGAACGTGACCAGCAGCACGATGGCCAGCAGCACCATGGAGACCGCGCTGGCGACGCCGTACTGCGCGGTGGTCGCGATGTTCGGCCCGCCGAAGCTGAGCTCGTAGATGTAGGTGACCAGCATCTTCGTCGCACGCCCAGGACCGCCCTCGGTCATGATAGCGACGACGTCGTAAATCTTGAAGCAGGAGATGACCATCATGATGGACACGAAGAACGTGGTCGGGGTCAGCATCGGCATGGTCACCTTCCAGAACTTCTGCCAGCCGTTCGCGCCGTCCATCGTAGCGGCCTCGTACAGCTCGCCCGGCACGCCCTGCAGGCCCGCCAGGTACATGACCATGTAGTAGCCCGCGTTGCGCCAGACGCTGACGATGATGATCGACCAGATCGCCAGGTCGCGGCTCTGCGTCCAGCTCTTGCCGACGTTGATGCCGATCGCGCCGAGAATCTGGTTGACGGGGCCGGTCTTCATGAGCAGGAAGTTCCAGCACACGCAGATCGCGACCAGGGAGGCGACGTACGGGAAGAAGAACGCCGCGCGGAAGAAGTTCGCGCCCTTGACCGCCTTGTTGAGCACCAGCGCGAGGCCCAGCGCAAACGCGATGGTCAGCGGCACGGTGGCGAGGGTGTAGCACACCGTGTTCTTGAGCGCGATGCCGAGGTTCGAGCGCGTGAAGCTGAAATTCTTGAAGATGGTGCGGAAGTTATCCAGCCCCGCGAAGGTGATCTGATCCACCGCGCCGCCGTTCCAGTTCAGGAAGGCGAGGATGATCGAGAAGATGACCGGAATGAACGTGAAGACCAGGAATCCGATGAAGTTGGGCGCCAGGAATGAATAGGCGATCAACGTGTTGCGTTTTTCAAGCCTGCTCATCTTGTGCTGTTTGGGCGCTGCGCTCTGTGCCATCTCGTTTGCCTCCTTGTCCTTTTTGATAGGATGTTCAAGACGGGTGCCTTTCGGCCCGTTCGTCTCAAAATAGGCGCGCCGCGCGTACCCATTTTCAGGCGAACGGACGCAAAGAGAGGGGGAGGGACGACATTCGCCCTCCCCCTTCATGCCGGATTACTCGCCCAGCACTTCCGCGACGCGGTCTTCCATCTCCTGGATGCCCTCGTCCACGGACAGTTCACGGGACATGATGAGCGTATGCTCTTCGTTGACGATCGTCTTGATCTCGCTGACGCCGTCGCCGATCGGCCACTCGAGCGCGATGTTGGTCGGCAGCAGCGCGGCCTTGCTGGCGTCGTCCTGCGGGAAGCCGTCGGCGGAAGCCATGACCTCCGCAACCGCGTCGCTCACGTAAGCGGGGCGGGTGCCGGTGGCGGCGACGACCTTCGCGCCTTCCTCAGAGCACAGCCAGGAGATGAAGTCCCACGCGGCATCCTGGTTCGCGCTCTTGGCGTTGATGGCAACGCCCGTCGGGGAACCGAAGGAAGAACCGGCGGCCACGCCGTCCAGGTGCGGAACAGCGGTGATGCCGAAGTCAAAGTTCGCGGTGCCGTCCTTCTGATAGCCGATCAGCGTGGAGACGTACCAGTAGCCCATGGGCAGCATGGCGATGTTGCCCTTGGCGAAGGCG
Organism: Beduinella massiliensis; assembly: GCF_900199405.1. Classification (NCBI taxonomy): domain Bacteria; kingdom Bacillati; phylum Bacillota; class Clostridia; order Eubacteriales; family Beduinellaceae; genus Beduinella; species Beduinella massiliensis. Next base: position 1,154,165 of record NZ_LT963430.1, on the reverse strand, counting down.
CCGGAGTAGTGCAGGTTGGCAGCCTTCACTTCGTCGTAAGGCATGCAGGCGCCCGCGTCTTCCAGATCCATGTACAGGTTGTAGAAGTACTTGAGGTCTTCGTAGTCGCCGTCGGCCAGCGTGTTCACGCCGTCGCACACCGCCCAGTTCGCGACCGCGGAAAGCCAGGTGTGGTAGTGCGTGCCGTAGTTGCCCTTGTCGGCGTCGGTCATCTTCTTGGCGAGCTCAGCGTACTCGTCCCACGTCATGTCGTTGGTGGGATAGGCGACGCCAGCCTCGTCGAAGAGGTTCTTGTTGTAGAACATGACCCAGAAGTCCGCGCGGAACGGCAGCGCGTAGTAGGCGCCCGTCGCCGGATCCGTGTAGCACTTGTCCATGCCGGCATACTTGGTCATGTCGTAGCCGGTAGAAGCGATCTTCTCGTCGAGGTTGACCGCGAAGCCGGCGTTGAGCCAGTTCTGCAGGTCGGACAGTTCCTTGACGATCATGATGTCCGAATCGTCGCCGCCGGACAGCATCGTGGAAACCTTGGTGTTGTAGTCCTGCGAAGCGATGTCGATCCACTCGATCTTCACGTTCGGGTTCGCGGCCTCATAGCCGGTCTTGATCGCCTCGTAGTACGGGGTCGTCGCCACGTCCCAGCAGGTGACCTTCAGGGTGACGGTGTCGTCCGCCAGCACCATGGAAGGCACCAGAGATGCCACCATCATCAGGGACATGAGCAGAGCAAGAAGCTTTTTCATGGTTGAGTTCCTCCTATTATTATTTCACGGATGCTCCCATCCGTTGGGCACAAAACGTAAAGGTTTTATGACAGGCCTTCGCCACGCATTCAGACCGCCTTCGAGCGGTTTTTTTTGCTTTCCGCACTGCCCGCAGGCGCCTTGGTTCCTCCTGCGCAAAACCTTTGCCATTTGCGTCAAAATCCGGAATTTCTGTAAGCCCTTACTATTTTATCAAAAGCAATTATCGTTTCTCGATCTGATAGAATTATAGGCATTGTCCCATTCCATGTCAAGTATGTGCTGCAAATTTTCCTCAATTTCTATAAAAAATTTTAAAAGCTGGCTATTTTTCTGTTTTTCGGTTGCCTAAGTTTTTTAAAATGACAAAACTTTCAGCGCGCCATTGTAAGCGCTTACGGATTGTGATATACTCTATATAGCGTATTGGTTTCCCCACAAAAGAGAAGGGGCAGGATGCATCCGCCGCCCTTTCGGTACGGGTACACGCAAGAAGGAGGCGGTCATTATGGCAGGCGAACAGGCGACCATTTACGACATCGCGCAGGAAGCGGGCGTATCCATCGCTACCGTTTCCCGCGTGCTGAGCGGGGCGAAGGGGGTCAGCGCCAGAACGAAGGAGCGCGTGACCGAGGTCATGTTACGGCGAAACTACCGCCCCAGTTCCATCGCCCGCGGGCTGTATCAGCGCAAGTCGCGCCTGCTGGGCATCGTCATCCCCAGCGTCGGCCATCCCTATTATGCGGAGCTGTTCGACGCGGCGACGCAGGAGGCCTCGCGCGGCGGCTACGCGCTGGTAACGTACTATACGCCCCTGGGCGCAGGCATCCCGGACGGCCTCGTCGACCGGCTGATCGAGCAGCGGCTCGACGGCGCGCTGCTGGTAGGCGGCATCGTCGAGGGCGCGCCGAGCGAGGGCGTCGTGCGCGAGCTGTCGCGCCTGCAAAGCGCCATGCCCATCGTCACAATCTGTCCGCCCATCGAGGGGCTGCACTGTATCACCATCAGCAGCGACCTCTCCTCCAGCGTGCGGCTGAGCCTGAGCCACCTGTACGGCCTGGGCCACCGGCGCATCGCCTTTCTGGGCGGTTCGCACGAGGTGCGCTCCTCCGGCGAGCGCGAGCGAAGCTTTCTTTGCGAAATGGCGCGCCTGGGCCTTTCGGTCGTCAGCGAATACCGCCACGAGGCGGGCTACGCCCCGGAAGACGGCGAGCTGGGCGTGCTCAAGCTGCTCTCCCGCCTGCCCAAGGAGCAGTGGCCGACCGCGCTGATCGCGATCAACGACCTGGTCGCGCTGGGGGCGCTGCGCCAGCTTCGGCGCATGGGCCTTCGCGTGCCGGAGGACATGGCCCTCATCGGATGCGACAACCAGTTCTTCACGCCCTATACCGATCCGCCGCTCACCACGGTGGATCTGCACCCCGCCGACCACGGCCGCAGCGCCATTCAGGAGCTGATCGGTGCGCAGGGCGGCGAGCCCATCGTCTTTTCGCAGATTCGGGAGGCTTCCCTCGTCGTGCGCGAAAGCTGCGGCGCGCGCCTCGGGCCGCGCGCGCTCGGCTGATACAGCCTCATCTTAACGCAAAAGCGCGCAGAATTCCTTGCATTGTTTTATTGAAATATTGCATCTCTTTACTTTCTTTGTCTGTTTTTCATGGTATAATGGAGCAAAGCAAAGGAGGGTTGCACATGGATATCCGCGCCACCCTCTCTGCCCGCGCGTCCGCGCCGCAGCTGGAGCGCTTTACGGAGCCCATCCGCAGCCACCACATGCTGACGGCGGGCGGGCAGTCCATCGCCTACCACATGCACGACGTCTACGAATGTCACCTCTTTCTCGGCGGAGACGCCGACTTTTACGTGGAGGATCGAAAGTTTCACCTCGTCCGCGGCAACCTGATCGTGCTCAACAGCTTTCAGCTCCACCGCTACGTCGTCTCCGGCGGCGAACCTTACGAGCGCGTCGCTACCCACTTTCAGCCCGAGTTGGTGCGCAGCGTCTGCACGCAGGAAACGGACCTGCTCGCCTGCTTTTCGCGCGACCTCAACGCCGAGGGCAACATCCTCTGCCTCAAAGGGCGCGCGCTGGACGACTACCTCTCCCTCACGGACCAGCTGCACACCGCCCTCGCTTCCTCGGACTACGGCGGCGACGTGCTCGCGTTCACCTACCTCGTGCAGATGCTGGTGCTCATCAACCATGCCTTCAGCGCCTCCACCTACGAAGGGCGCAGCACGATGCCGGAGCTCTCACAGGGCGTAATGCAGTACATCAATCAGAACCTTACCCGCGCGCTCACGCTCGACGAAATCGCGGGGCACTTCTTTCTCAACAAATCGTACCTCAGCCGCCGTTTCAAGGAAGAAACCCACTGTTCCTTGCAGAACTACATCATCTTAAAGCGCATCGCGCTGGCCAAATCGCTGCTGTGCGACGGGCGCAGCGTATCGGAAGCCTGCACGCTTTCGGGCTTCAACGACTATGCAAACTTCATCCGCTGCTTCAAAAAGCACACGCAGATGCCGCCAGGACGGTATAAGGCCGCGATGGCAAAAAAATAGCGCCGCCGGCGCAACGCAAAAGAGGGATTTATCGTCCATGCAGAAAGTCGCCGCTTTTTTTCGACGCGAGGCAGTCTTGGCGATCGCGCTCTCGCTCGCCCTGCTCTCCCTGTTCATCACGCCCCCGGACGCGCTCTACGCAGGTTACGTCGATCTGAACGTCCTGATGATGCTCTTTTGCCTGATGACCGTCGTCTCCGGCCTTCAGCGCTGCGGAGCGTTCCGCGCCCTGGCCGGGCGCATCGTGAAACGCGCGCGCGGCACGCGCGGCCTTTGTCTGATGCTGGTGCTTGCGTGCTTCTTTTCCAGCATGCTGGTCACGAACGACGTAGCGCTCATCACATTCGTGCCGCTGACGCTGCTTTTGCTCTCCTTTTCCGGTGAGCGCTGCCTGCTGCGCGCCGTCGTCCTGGAGACGGTCGCCGCGAACCTGGGCAGCATGGCCACGCCCATCGGCAACCCGCAAAACCTCTTTCTTTATACGCGTTACAGCCTGCGCGCGAGCGAGTTCTTCCGCACCGTGCTGCCGCTGGCCCTTTTGAGCCTGCTGTCGTGCGCTCTTCTCTGTCTCCTCGTGCCCGACCGCCGCGTGTCGTTTTCGCAGGGCGGGGAAGAGACGCCTCTGAACCGAAAGCTTCTTTTGTTTCACGGCGCCCTCTTCGCGCTCTGTCTGCTCTGCGTGCTCAAGCTCCTGCCGGTAGCCGCCTGTTTCGCCGCCGTCGCCCTGCTGACGCTGCTGTTCGACCGGCAGGCGCTTTTCGGGGTGGATTACGCGCTGCTGATGACGTTTGTCTGCTTTTTCGTGTTCGTGGGCAACGTGGGGCGCGTGCCCGCCGTGTCGCAGGCGCTTTCCGGGGCCATGGCCGGGCGCGAGACGACCGTTTCCGCGCTCTGCTCGCAGGTCGTCAGCAACGTACCGGCCGCCATCCTGCTCGCTCCGTTCACCGAGGACGCGGCGGCGCTGCTGCGCGGTGTCAACATCGGCGGGCTCGGCACGCCCATCGCCTCGCTCGCCAGCCTGATTTCCCTGAAATTCTACCTGCGAAGGACGGAACGGCAGACCGGGCGCTACCTTCTGTTCTTTTCCGCCGTCAACTTCGGCTTGCTCCTGTTTCTGCTCCTGCTCTGCGGCGCGCTTTACCCCGCCGCATGACCCTGCGGCCGCGTCAGCGCCGCGATAAATTCCGCCGCCACGCGCGAAGGCGCGCGCTCCTGAGGCCAGACCACGCAAATCTGGGTTCTGAGCGCCGCCTCCGCAAACGGGCGGCTTTTGATATCCGTGCTGTCGACCAGCGAAAGCGCGCAGCGCGGGACGACCGCCACCCCCAGCCCCGCATGCGCCCATTGCAGGGCCGTGCGCGCGTCGTCGCTGTAGCAGCGCACATTGAGCAGCGCGCCCTCCGCCCGGCTCGTCTCCTCCAGCAGGCGCTCAAACCGCCGGTAGATCGTGAGCGGCCACCGCTGTGCGTCCAGCAGCGTCACCGTCTCGCCCGCGGGGATGCCAAAATCCTCCGCGGCGAGCCACGCGGCGATCATGGGCTCCTCCTCGAAGGCGACGACGGAAAGCCCCTCGCGCGCAAACGGCGTGCGCACGACGCCCACGTCGACCAGCCCCTGACGCAGCAGCTCCATGACGCCGAACGTGTTCTGCTCATAGATCTTAAAACGGACGTCCGGGCTCTCCTCGATAAAGCGGCGCATGCCCCCGCGCATGAGCAGCCCGCCGGAGGAGGAGATCATCCCGATGCGAAGCTCCGGACCGCTTTCTCCCGCAAGCGTGCAAAGCTCGCCGCGCGTCGTCTCCGTCAGCTCCAGAATCTGCCGCGCCCGCTCGTACAAGTGCCTGCCCGCCTCGGTCAGGGTGCACCTTCGCGGGCCGCGCTGCACGAGCCGCACCCCTAGTTCCTCCTCCAGCGCGCGAAGCTGATGGCTGAGCGGGGGTTGGGCGATGTGGAGCTGCGCCGCCGCCCCGGTGATGCTGCCCGCCTCGGCGATGGCGGTGAAGTATTCGAGCTGCTTGAGGTTCATACCGCGCCTCCCATATTTTATCCGTATAGTTCGCATATGAATTGTATATTTTTATTATAGCAGGCTTTGTGCTACAATACCACCGGAGCTGAAAATCCCGCTGCTCCGCCGCGGGCGCGCTCCCCCTAAAGCATTATCATAAGGAAGAAGGGCTTTCGTGAATCTCATCCGGCGTTATTTTCCCCGTTACCGGCGGGACATCCTGCTGGGCCAGTCGTTTAAGCTGGTCGAGGCGGTATTGGAGCTGTTCCTGCCGCTGGTGATGGCCAGCCTCATCGACGAGGGCGTGAAGACCGGCGAGCGGTCCGTGATCTTCGCGCGCGGCGCGCAGATGCTGCTGATCGCCCTGATCGGCCTCGCGACGGCGCTCGTGTGCCAGGTCGTGGCCTCCCGCGCCTCGCAGAACTTCGGCACGGAGCTGCGCGGCGACGTATTCCGTCACCTGAATACGCTCTCGCACGCGGACGTCGACCGGTTCGGCACGGCCTCGCTCATCACGCGCATCACAGCGGACGTGAACCAGCTGCAATACGCGCTGGCGATGCTCATCCGCCTCGTCGTGCGCGCGCCGTTTTTGTGCGTGGGGTCCATCGTGATGGCGATGTGCCTGAACCTTCAGCTCTCCGCGGTCTTTCTCGTCATCACGCCGTTGATCGCGCTGACGCTCTACCTCGTGATGAAGCGGAGCATTCCGTTCTTTTCGCAGATGCAAAGGAAGCTGGACAGGATCGCCCGCATCAGCCGCGAGAATCTGGAGGGCGCTCGCGTCGTGCGCGCCTTTTCCCGGCAGGAGCACGAGCGCGCGCGCTTTGCCGAGGCCGCCGACGACTACACGGACACGGCGGTGCGCGTCGGGCGTCTCTCCGCGCTGCTCAACCCTGCCACCTCCGTGGTGATGAACTTCGGCATCCTCGCGATTTTATGGCTCGGCGGCGCGCAGGTGCAGCGGGGCATCCTATCGCAGGGCGTGGTCATCGCCTTTATCAGCTACGTGACGCAAATCGCCCTGCAAATCGTCGTCGTCGCGAACCTCGTGACGACGTTCACCAAGGCGGGCGCGTCCCTTGCGCGCGTGCAGGAGGTGCTTTCCGCTGAGCCGTCCCTGCAGGATGCGGGCAGCGACGGCGAGACAGCGGGCGCGGACGCGGTCGAATTCGACGGCGTCTCCTTCCGCTATCCCGGCGGCGGGGAGGACGCGCTGTGCGGCGTCTGTCTTCGCGTGCCCTCCGGATGGACGGTCGGCGTCATCGGCGGCACGGGCTCCGGCAAGTCCACGCTCGCCTCGCTCATCCCCCGCTTTTATGACGCGACCGCGGGGAGCGTGCGCGTCTTCGGCACGGACGTCTCGCGCTATCCCCTCCCGAGGCTCCGCGGGATGATCGGCTTCGTGCCGCAGGCGGCGGCGCTGATCGGCGGCAGCGTGCGCAAGAACCTGCTGATGGGCAAGCAGGATGCCACGGACGAGGAAATCTGGCATGCCCTCGACATCGCGCAGTCCCGCGCCTTCGTGGAACGCCTGCCGGGCCGACTCGATTACCTCGTCGAGGAGGGCGGCAAGAACCTGTCCGGCGGACAGAAGCAGCGCCTCACCATCGCCCGCGCGCTTTTGCGCCGCCCGCGCATCCTGATCCTCGACGACAGCGCCAGCGCGCTCGACTTTCAGACGGACGCAGCGCTCCGCCGCGCCATTCACGAGGACACGCAAGACATGACCGTCTTCATCGTCTCGCAGCGGGCGAGCGCGATTCGCCAGGCGGATCTGATCGTCGTGCTCGACGACGGGCGCGTCGCCGGCCAGGGCACGCACGCCGCGCTCATGGAAAGCTGCGAAATCTACCGTGAAATCTGCCTGTCCCAGCTAAGCTCCGACGAGGCGGCGGGATAAGCGCCCCGCAATTTACCGGCACATCGCGAAAAGGAGTAAATCGATCCAATGAAAAAAGCTGTGCTTTTGCGCCTCTGGCGCTACATCCAGGGCAGCCGGGGCCTGCTCGCCGCCGCGCTCGTAAGCGCCGCCGTCAGCGTCGCCCTATCCCTCGCGGGCCCGCTGCTCGTGGGCCGGGGCGTAGATCTGCTGACCGGCGCGGGGCAGGTGGACTTCGGCGCACTTGGCAGGCTCACGCTCGCCCTCGTCGGGCTTTACGTGCTCGCTGCGGCGGCCACGTGGCTGCTGGGCTACTTCAACAACGCCGTCAGCTACCGCACGGTGCGCGCGTTGCGCACCGACGCCTTTGAAAAGCTGCACCGCCTGCCGCTGTCCTACATCGACCGCACGGCGCACGGCGATACCGTGGCGCGCATCGTCGCGGACGCGGAATCCGTCTCCGACGGGCTGCTGCAGGGCATGACGAATCTGTTTACCGGCGTCGCCACCATTCTGGGTACGCTGATCTTCATGCTCTCCCTGAACCCCTGGGTCACGCTCGCGGTCATCCTCATCACGCCCCTTTCCATCGCCGTCGCAGCGCTGATCACCCGCCGCTCGCACAGGCTGTTCCGCGAACAGGCGCAGACGCAGGGCGAGCTCAGCGGCTACGTAAACGAGATGATCGGCAATCAGAAGCTCGTGCGAACCTTCGGCTACGAGGCGCGCGCGCAGGAGGAGTTCGGGGAGATCAACGAGCGGCTCCGCAGGTGCGGCTTCCAGGCGCAGGTGTTCTCCGCGCTCATCAACCCCTGCACCCGCTTTGTCAATAACGGCGTCTACGTCGCGGTCGGCGTGGCGGGCGGGCTGATCTCGCTCGCGGCCGGCGGCCTCACGATCGGCGGGCTCTCGGCCTTCCTCACCTACGCGAACCAGTACACCAAGCCCTTTAACGAGATCAGCGGCGTGCTTGCGCAGATTCAGACGGCGATCTCCGCGGCGCAACGCCTCTTTAACCTGCTGGACGAGGAAGAGCAAAGCCCGGATGCGCAGGGACTGCCCGCCGTCCGAGGCGCGCGGGGCGAGGTCGCGTTTCAGGATGTCACGTTCGGCTACGTGCCGGAGCGCACGCTCATCCGCGGCATGAACCTCACGGTGCACGCCGGGCAGCACGTCGCCATCGTCGGGCCGACGGGCGCGGGCAAGACCACCCTGGTGAACCTGCTCATGCGCTTTTACGAGCTGAGCGGCGGCACGATCCGCATCGACGGACGCGACATACGCGACATGACGCGCGGAGATCTGCGCGGCCTCTTCGGCATGGTGCTGCAGGAAAGCTGGCTGTTCGGCGGTACGATCCGCGAAAACATCGCCTACGGCAAGCCCGACGCGACGATGGAGGAAGTCGTCACGGCCGCCAAGGCCGCGCACGCGCACAGCTTCATCAAGCGCCTGCCGCAGGGCTACGACACCCCCGTCACCGAGAGCGGCGCGAACCTGTCGCAGGGGCAGCGCCAGCTGCTGTGCATCGCGCGCGTGATGCTCTGCGACCCGCCGCTGCTCATCCTCGACGAGGCGACGAGCTCCATCGACACGCGCACCGAACAGCGCATCCAGAAGGCCTTCGACGCGATGACGCAGGGCCGCACCAGCTTCATCGTAGCCCACCGCCTCTCCACCATCCGCGACGCGGACGTGATCCTCGTGATGAACGAGGGCGACATCGTGGAGCAGGGCCGCCACGACGAGCTGCTGCAAGAGGGCGGCTTCTACGCGAAGCTTTACAACAGCCAATTCGCCAAGACGGCGTGAGGCGCCCCATTCAAAAGAACGAAGAAGGGTGCATCCCGATGCGGCGGATACCCGCAAAAACGCGGCTTCGGTAAGCGGGCGTATTGTCAACGAGACGGTACGCCCGTTTTGCTGCGTGCCTTTAAGTAAGACACTGCATTATGTAAATGAAAACGAATCGCTTACCAGCCAGGACTTCGCCGCTTCCATATCCGTGCTGAAACAGAGCTGTTCCGCCTTCAGGAAAGCTGCCCGATTCAGGGCTTTGCGCAGTTGACGCAGGCTCTTCTCGTCGCTGGATATCGCCAGTTTAACGATACGGGGGCTCAGCCTTTGAAGATGCTCCGCGACTTTTTGCGCCAAATCCTGCGTCAGATTCGTTTCGTACAGGTCGATGAGAATTCTGCGCCGTTCCGGCGATTTGAGAAGAAAGGCCTCTTCTTCGTTCATCATCGACAGCAGGGCGTCCGTTTTGTCCAGATATCCGCCATAATGGATTCCATGAAAGTAACCGCCCTTATCGTAATACGGGCTCAGCGCGCCGCTCGGAGATTTTGTCAGCATATCGTTACCTCTCGGCTCGTCAAACAAGCCATTCCTTCGCCCTTTCGGCGTCTTGAAAGTACGCCCGGGGAAGGGTTGTGCGTGCAAGGTTCCGCCCCAAAATACGGTCAAATCTTCGTCTCGTCAGCCCATGCACTCCGACAAACGCAATTTTATCGATGCGTTCCTCGAATTTGGAAATGCTTTCGCCTATCGATTCCATCGTACGCCCATCGAGATCGTTTTCGTCCAGGTTATACCAAACTTTAAACTTTGCATGGGTGGGTCTTTGTAAAAAGAACGTTTCAATCTCCGACAGACGCTTCAGCAAAGCCTGCATGTTCGCCTGATATCCATCCAGATGACAGCAGCAAATTTCGCAGTTGCGACAGGAAAGAAGGACGATCGGCCTTGGGGATTCAATAACCTTCACCGTTTTCCTCCCCCTCGATCAAATTGGGCAGCGGTCTTTGCATACGGATATGCCGGCACCATTGGATCGTTTTCTGCGTAATGCAGATTCCGTAGTATAGGGTCGAGAGCTTATCGTAAAAGCAGCCGCGGTTTTCCATTCTGCTGTATTGTCTTTCCAAATCCTTCAGCCTTACCAGGTAATTCCTGTTGTTGATTTCGTATTCGAGGAGCTGCCGCTCCCGCACTTCCGGCGGGAGCCTATCAAAAAAATAGACCTTTGCCAAATGGGTATTCGTACCCTCGAATAGATCCATCGGGGCGGAGAGCCAATCAAAGAATCGGTGCCGTCCCTCCGGCGTAATATGATAAAATATCTTTCGCCTGCCGCCCTGCGGTTTTTCCGATGTCGTGAATAGCCCTTTTTCCGTCAGCCTTTTGAGAGCGGGGTACAGACTGCCAAAGCTCGCCTTATAAAAAACCCCGATACCGTTTTCTATCGCCTTTTTGATGTCGTATCCGGTCAAATCCTCTTCCAGCGCCATGCCTAAGGCAATGAATTCAAGCATGCAACCCGTGATACGGCAAAACGGCATGGCCGAAGCGGCCATGCCCACCAAAGAATATGGATTTGCCTTCGCAGGGGCGCGCCTAACGCGCGCCCAGCCGTTCGATCACCAGCTCGTCGTACCCTGTCTGCGGGTCAAACGCAGCGGAAAAGCGCAGGTCCTCCAGCTCCAGCAGAACGATCTCCGCCGTGGTGTTGACGAGGCACCCCTCTACCAGATGACCGCCCAGGGTAGCAAGGTCTTCCCGGCTGAACGAAGCGTGCAGGTGCGTGCGCTCTGCCGAAACCGTGCCCGTCAGAGAGACGATCTCCAGGTCCGCGTCAACCTCGCGGATCGTGACGCCGCTGGCGTCGCGCAGCCGCGCGCGGGTCACGCAGCCGACGCCGCTGAGCACGCAGCCCGCGCGGATTTGACGCGCGCGGGCATAGTCCGCGATGCCGCAAAGCAGATCCTGTCCGCGTTTTAAGCGAAAAGCGTGGGTCTTCAAGCTTCCATGCCCCCTCAATCCAAAGACTGCGTCCATTGTACCACGAAACCCGGCGCGCGTCCCTGTGCTTTTCACGCGCCGTATGCTATAATAAGGCAGAACTTTGCAGGAGGTAACCGCATGTATCAGACCCTGCTCGACGTTTTCAGGGAGCTGCCCCCGCCCTATGCGACGAACGGCCTCCCCTTTTGGGACGACGACCACATTTCAAAGAGCATGCTCGAAGCGCACCTGAACCCCGATACGGACGGCGCCTCCCGCAGGCCCGGCTTTATCGAAAAATCCGTCCGCTGGATCGCCGCGCTCTGCCCGCCCGAAGGCGGGAAACGGCTGATCGATCTGGGCTGCGGGCCGGGACTGTACGCGGAGCGCTTCTGCCGCGCGGGCTTTCGCGTCACAGGGGTGGATTTTTCGCGCCGCTCCATCGCCTACGCAGTCGCGAGCGCGGCGAGGAATTGTCTGCCGGTCCGCTACCTCTGCCAAAGCTATCTGAACCTCGAATTTGATACCTGCTTCGACGTGGCGACGCTCATCTACTGCGACTACGGCGTGCTGGCGCCGGACTGCCGCAGCGCGCTGCTGCAAAGGGTGCGCCGTGCGCTGCGGGCCGGGGGCACTCTGATTCTGGACGGCTTTACCCCTCGGGAAGCCTCGTTTTTCAAGGAAGGCCAGCAAATCACGTATGAGCCGGGCGGATTTTGGAGCCCTGAGCCCTACGCCTGCCTTCGCCGGAACGTCCTCTACCCCGAGACGGGCAATTCTCTGGAGCAGTACGTCGTCGTCACGGCGGAGGATCTGCGCTGCTATAACCTCTGGAATCAGTATTTCAGCCCGGCCTCGCTCCTACGGGAGCTGCATGACGCCGGCTTCACCCAGGTCGAGCTCTACGGAGACGTGTGCGGCACGCCGCTGTCCCAGGAATCGCGCACGCTCTGCGCGGTGGCGCGATGAGGTGCAGGGGTCAGCCCCGCAAAGCCGTGGCCTCTTTGTTGCGCTTGCTCTCGCCGACGGCTTGCCAGCTGTCTTTCTTTTCATCTTGATCCGCTTTCTTGTCCTTGTTGCGGGCATACTCTTTCTCTTCTCAATATCATACAAAAAAGACTACACTGAACGAATTTCTCAGAAAGGTCATGCGCTCCCCCTTAGCTCATTTCCCCGTCATTCTTTTCGTTCATTGTAGTCTTTTCCCGATCCTTTAACCCCATGACAATGTCGTCGCAGGCCCCATGCCCGCTTTTTATCTTGCAGTTCTTTCCCGCATCATCCCTTGACAGCGCCCATTACAAGACCCTTAACAAAATACTTTTGTAACCAAGGATAGAGAATCAAAACGGGAATCGTTGCAACTACAACTTTAGCGCAGTTGAACGTCAGACTGGAAATTCTCATCTTGGCTTCAATTGCCTCTGGCGACAATCCAACCAAAGCCGCAGTGTTCATTTCCGCAGACAATGCATAAATATAGGTTTGCAGCGGAAGCTTTGAAGACGTATTAATATAAATTCGTCCGGAAAAATAATCATTCCAATGGCCAACGATGCACAGAAGCGAAATTGTTGCAATAGAAGGCGTTGAAAGCGGAATGATAATCCGCATCAACGTATTGAAGGGGTTGGATCCATCAATCAACGCTGCCTCTTCAATCTCATGCGGTAGGCCCTTCATATAATTCATCAATACAATGATGTTATATGCCTGAACGGCCCACGGAAGGGTTAGCGCCCATATGGTATCCAGCAATCCTAAGGTCTTAATCCAAATATATGTTGCCACCATGCCACCGTTAAACAACATAGTGAATACCAAAAGCCACATATAAATATCATGTGCGCGAAAGACCGCTTTCTGTCTAGAAAGAGCATAAGCCATCGGTACGCTAAACGTGAGATGAAGGCTGATTCCTATCAAAACACGAACGACGGATACGCCAAAGGAGACAAAAAACTGGCGGTCATTCAACATTTCCTTATAAGCCGCCAATGTGAAATTCACCGGCCAAAAATACACATGTCCTGCTGCCGCGCTCGTTTTATCGCTGAAGGAAACAGCCACGGTATTGAGCAGGGGAATCAAGCAGAGCAGCGAAAAGAGCGCAAGCAAAATATATACGCTTACATCAAAGGTAGATATACGCTTCTTCATTGCTGTTGCCCCCTAAAAGATCTTATATCCGGAGAATTTATTTGCCAACTGGTAGCTCAGCACAATCAGCACAAAGCTCACGGCAGATTTTGCCAGACTGACAGCAGCAGACATGCTGTATTTTAAATCAACGAGACCTATACGGTATATATACGTGTCGATGATATCACCCGTTGAATATACCAATTCAGAATACATATTAAAAACTTGATCAAATCCTCCATCCAAAACGCCTTTCAACGAAAGCGTTGTCATCAGAATCACAGTTGGCGTAATGCTTGGCAACGTCAGATAGCGAATTTTCTGAAACCTGTTTGCACCATCAATATCTGCCGCTTCGTACATATTCTGACTGATGTTGGTCATTGCCGACAGATAAATGATGGCTGTATAGCCAAAGTTTTTCCAGGTGTCTGTCAGAATCAGCAAGATACGAAACGACGATGCTTTGACCATCCAGATTTCCGCTTCTGCGCCAAGGAGACCGATGAACTGATTGAAAAGTCCATTTAAGGAAAAGAAATTTGTAAAAATCACACCCAAGATAACCCATGAAAGAAAATTCGGCAGGTAACAAATCGTTTGAACCGACCTTTTGATTCGGCGGTTTCCACATTCATTGAGTATCACAGCAAAGAAAACCGGTACGATGATTCCCAGAATAATTTTTAAAACGGCAATAATCAGCGTATTGACAACAGCCTGGCGGAACCCCGACATCATCATCAATTTGCGGAAATTCTGCATTCCTACCCACTGCGATCCAAATATGCCCTTCGATGGTTTGAAATTCTGAAAAGCCATCACAGCACCGTACATTGGAATAAAATTAAACAATATCAGCATGATCAATCCGGGCAAGACCATCGCGTGATAGAAGCGCTCATATTTTCGTATAAGCATCCCATATCCTTCTTTCTAATGCTAGTAATGAAACAAAGGCGCCACGCAAGTCACATGGCGCCTTGGCAGCCCATATTATTCCATCATAGCACGAACCTCAGCCGTGATTAAGTCGCCACCTTCGTTCTTCCATCTCTTGATAAACTCATCGTAGGCGTCAACTGCCTTCTCACCGATGATGATCTGTTGCAGGTAGGTGGATTCTAACGTCTCAAGGTTCGACCAGAAGTCAGCCATGGACTCAGTACGCGCAGTGAATGCCTGATCAACCTCTACAACATTTTCGCCAGCAATCTGCTCGCAGACATAATAGTATGCGTAGGTATACCAGAAAACACTGCTGGGCTCAGCGTCGTAGGGCTCATCCTTCAGGAATGCGTCCACCAAATAGATCAGCCAATCCAGATCGTAGGGCTTCGACAGCTCGCCGGTCTCCTGATATTCCAAAATACCATAATAGGTATCGATGATCTCGTCGGCAGCAATCAAATTAAACAGGCCAAAGGGATAGTACGCTTCCCACTGAACGCCCTGTACGTTATAGGCAGAATAGATCTCCTTGCCAAACTCTCCGTGCTTATCCGCAACATAGTTCACAACTTCCATGACTGCCGCTAGGTTTTCGCAATCCTTGCTGACACACAGGATAGAGTTCCAGATGGGATTCATCACGAGATTGAAATGACCCTCTTCATTCAACGGCGCTGCCAGAATTCTCACGTCTGCGCCTTCCACATTCATCAGCTCGGAGATACCGATGGAGAACCACGCGTTGGCGATTGCGGTGCCGCTCTCTCCGGAAGCGAACATCGCCTTGTTTGAATCGCTGTCAGAGGTCATAAACTCAGGATTGATGAGACCTTCCGCATACCAGCGCTGAAGAACCGTCAGAAGTTCCTTCATTTTCGGATTCACGGAACCATAGGAAATCTCGCCATCCTCGCCCTTCATCCAGTAGCCGGGATAAAGATCAAAGGCAGCTGCAAGATTGGAGATATCGTTAAAGGTGCCAGACATAACATTGCCAATCAGTAGTCCCTTGCTACTCTTCTTGTCGCGGAAGGCAATCAGTACATTCTCCAACTCCTCAATGGTCTTCGGCTGCTCAAGACCCAGTTCATCCAGCCAATCCTGGCGAATCCATAGATAGGATTCACTGCCATAGTAGTTGCTTCCCTGTGGGAGACCGAACATCTGACCGTCCTCATTGGTCAGTGCCGTCAGGGGCTTATCGTTAAAGGTCTCGTACAGGTGACGTACGTAGTCGCTGGCGTACTCCTCATACACTCCGCGCAGATCGGCGAGCATGTCATTGTCGACCAGCTCCAGATAGAGATTGTAGTGGGAGCTGTCAATAACAAACACGTCTGGCAGATCTCCGGCGCTGATGCTCAAGGCCAACTTCGTATAGTAGTCATCAGAAACCCAATCTGCTTGAACATCGATATTAAATTTCTCCAGAATGGTGCGGGTCGCCAAATTGTTCTCGGTAGAATCCTGCGGATCCGGCCAATTCGCGGTACTCTGTTCTTTGCCCACGGTGATTGTCACGGTATCCTCAAATCGAAAATAGCCCTCATCAAGCTCCTGTGTGGCCGACTCTGCAGATGCTACAACGCCCAGCATCATCATCAGCGCCAAAACTACAGATATGATCTTCCTCAGGTGTTTCATGGTAAACCCTCCTTTTTGTTTTTTACTAACAGCAATAGCTGCCAATAAATCCATTATGCGAATACGACGTCCGTCCTCCGAGCAGCAACTGTCATGATCTCGCGAATGGAGCGTTCCGAATTCCACAGCATTTCGCCGCCCAGCACAACCACATACCACAGCGCTTCCTCAAACATACCATCCTCCACGAGGAAGGTCACGCTGGCCTGGCCATTGCAGCCATCTGCCAGCTGTTTGACGATCCTGCGGCAATAGTCACCGTTGACCAGCCAATCGCTCTGGCGGAAATGCCAGAAGCGTCTCTGTGTCGCAGTTCTTCCATCCCGAAAGCCCTTGTCTGCGCAGCCCAGCATAAAAGGCCCCGTTTTGTATTCAAACTTCGTCCAGTCCAGATTCATCATGCCCTTTAGCACAGCGCCATACTCGCCGCTGGTGCGATGATGGATGATCTCATCGGTAAATGCCTGAGTTTCCTCATAACCGTCGATTTTACCTGCAGAATAGGCATAGGGGAACGCTCCGCAGTCCTCCCAGATAATATCAACTCGGGGATCTGTTTTTGCGATGACGTCCATGCGATGACAGACAGAGGTCGCGTGCAGGCCAAACTGAATCTTTAGATGCGGATATAGCTTTAGAAGCGCGTCGGAAATATAGTTCACCCATTTAACCGCTTCCTCTGCGATCACCAGGCCATCCTTCATGTCTTCCGTAGTTTCGGTAAATGTTTGGAAATAAACCCCATCCCCCCCCATATCTGCATAGTGATCCCGATATTCAGAAATGACAACGTCCTTCCAGTGCTCCATCGCACCATCTGCCGAAATATCAATATCCACGCCCCACGCCCATGAGAAGCCCCAAATTACCTCAACACAGTTTCGATGTGCGTATTCTACGAATGCCTGACCATTAACTGGCGGTTCATCATTCCAGATAATCGCCTGATTCATTTTCAGCTTCAACATATTGTCCAAATAGCCACGATAATTATAGATCGGATGTCCCCACGTCCACAATCCACGCTTGCTCAGCTTCGGCGCATCCGTCTCATCGATTTCCGGGAGATGCATCACCCTTTCGTTACCGCACGTCGCGTCCAGAATCCGGAGAAAATCCAAGCCCGACTGTTGCGTCAGATCATAATCCGCTTTTGCCAGATACTGATAGATGAAATCAACGCAGCCATACAAAAGGCCGGAAGCATCGCCGCCAACAATGACTGCAACCTGCTTGCCCGGTTGCCACGGACTATCCTTTACACAGAGACGATATCCCTGCTCCGGAATCTTCTGTTCGCCAAGCAGTTGAACGATCAGAGGGTTATCATTGCCCACGCCAATCAAAATCGAATTGCCTACAACGGACTTCTGCCCTGCCCGCACAAATTCAGGCGTATATTCATTGATATAACAGGAAAGACCTTCTGCCAGAAGCTCCAATGCGCGAGCCGGCATTTCTCCCGTGCCCCCATAGTAAACCGACCAGCGATCTTCAACCTGTACAACCTTCTTTTCAAACATAGAACCGCCCACTTTCTCTTAAATATGCGTCGCAATCCAGGATGCTTCCGGCGTTCTTTTTTGCTCACGCCTTAAAAGGTTCACGTTCTGCTCTTAACGAGCGGGCTTTATGGCGTCGGCGAAGCGGCGGGTAATCTCGCGCGGGCGTGTGATGGCCGTGCCCACGACGCAGGCGAAGACGCCCTGCTCCATCGCTTTCTTCAATTCATCCGGAGACCAGATGCCGCCTTCCCCGATCACGGGAATCGAAAGCGCCAGGGACAGCCTGCGCATCAATTCAAAGTCCGGCAGAACCCGGTCCTTCGTATCCGCCGTATAGCCGGACAGCGTGGTGCTCACCAGGTCGAAGCCGAGCCTCTGCGCGTTCAGCCCCTCCTCGAAGGTGGCGATGTCCGCCATGAAGAGCTGCTCCGGATACTTCGCGCGCACCTGCGGAAAGAGCGCCTCTATGGTGAGCCCGCCTGTATGCGGACGATCCGTCGCGTCCATGGCGATGATTTCACAGCCCGCCTCGCAAAGGGCGTCCACCTCGCAAAGCGTCGGCGTAATGTATACCGGACTGTCCGGCGAAACGCACTTCGTAAGCCCGATGATGGGCAGGTCCACCTCACGCCGGATCTGCAGGATGTCTTCCGGCGTATTCGCCCGGATGCCGCACGCGCCGCCCAGCATCGCCGCATAGGCCATGCGGCCCATGATTATAGAACTGTGCAGCGGCTCATCCGAAAGAGCCTGACAGGAAACCACCAATCCCCCCTTGATTTGGGAAAGGACGGCCTGTTTTTTGTCCATACTGCTCATTTTTATCACGCCTTTCCCCCTCATTATACCAAATCGTTTTTCTTTTTCAAGTAGTTTTAAAAAATATTTTTACTTTTTTAAAATAAAAAGAAAATCCCGTCCTTTTATAGATACGGAATTTTCTTTTTGTCCAAACGGATGATGTGTATTCAGATTAATATAGCTTGCTCGTGATCGCGTCGGCCGTGGCGGCCTTGCTCTGCGTGGAGGTTTCATAGGTGCGCTTGAAGTACTCGACGTAGAGCACATCGAGCAAAAAGAGCTGCGACATCTTCGCGGACATCGAGCCGCCCTGCAGCGGCCCCTCGTTCGCGCCGCACAGAAGCCTGAGGTCGCACAGGGCGCTCAGGGGCGAACGGGTAAAGCGGGTGATGCCGATGACCTTTGCCCCGCCCGCCCGGGCCTTGCTGACCACGTCGAGCGTGTCCTTCGTCGCCCCGGAATAGGAAAAGGCGATCGCCAGATCCTCCGGGCCCATCAATGCGGCGCTCATTGCCTGCAAATGCAGGTCGATGGTCATGTGCGCCTTGCTGGTAATGCGCATGAAGCGGCTCTGCGCCTCCAGCGCCGCGACCATCGAACCGCCCACGCCGAAGAAGTAGATGCTCTTGGCCTGGATCATCCAGTCGACCGCCGTGCTGATGTCCTCCTTGCGGATCAGGCGGTAGGTTTCGTTGAGCGCGCCGACGTTGGTGGAAAGCACCTTCTGCACCACCACGTCCAGCGAATCCTTAAAGCCAACCGCGCCGGTCATCTGGGTTGCCGCGGCGTCCTCCGAGCCGGAGGCCAGCGCCTGCGCCAGCGCCATCTTGAAGTCCTGATAGCCCTTCTTGTCCAGGTCGCGGCAGAAGCGGAAGACGCTCGTGTCCCCTACGCCGCAGGCATCCGCCAGATCGGTGATCGACATATACACCACCTGATCCGGCTTCTCCAGCACCAAATCCGCCACGCGTTTTTCCGCCTTGGTAAACTGATTGTAGCGCGTATGAATTTCCGTAAAAATATCGTTCGTCATTTGCTGCCCTCCAGCGCGCTCAGCGCCAACACAAACGCCCCGTACACCCCCGCCTGATTGCCGAGCTGCGCGCCCGCCAGCTTGACGCCGCGGTAGCTCTCCATCAGGCGCGGGTACAGCAGGCTCTCCACCGCGCGCAGGACGGCGCGCTGGCTCATCACGCCGCCGCCCAGCACGATCAGCGCGGGATTGAAGATGTGCGTCAGCGAGACGAGCCCGAAGACCACCTCGTGCACCCACGCGGACACCGCATCCGCCAGGTCCGGACGGCTGGAGACCCGCGCGAAAAGATCGCGCCCGTCCTCGATTTCCGGCTCGACCGCGCGCGCCGCGCGCAGCAGCGCCGTGGTAGAGGCGTATTGCTCGTAGCAGCCGCGCTGCCCACAGGCGCAGGGCAGGCCCTCCGGGTGCGTCAGGATGTGCCCCACCTCGCCCGCGACGCCGTCTGCACCGCCGTAAATTCGTCCATCCAGGACGATCGCGCCGCCCACGCCTGTGCCGTAGGTCAGGCATAAAAAGTCGCGCGTCCCCCGGCCCGCGCCGAAGTGCGCCTCGCCCAGCGCGGCGGCGTTTACGTCGTTTTCGACCGCCACCGGCACCCCTGTGTAGGCATGGAGGCGTTCGCCCACGGGCGTGCCGGTGAAGTTCGGCACATTGTCGTTGGCGAAGACGATGCGCCCCGTCCGTGCGTCCACCTGCCCGGTGGTGGAGACGCCCAGCGCGTCGTATCCGTCGTATCCATCGATGACAGCCTGGGCGCGCGCCATCAGGTACGGACCGCCCCGTTTGCCCTCGGAGGGCGCCTCCGCCTCCCGAAGGATATGCCCCGCCCCGTCCAGCAGGGCGGACTTGATGGCCGTCCCGCCGATATCGAGCGCCAAAATACGCATATCGCCGCCTCCTGTCGCTTTTCTGTCCCCATTATATCCGTTTTGCTCTTGCCAATCAAGAAAAAATTTCTTTTTGTGATTATCAAAAGAAAAAGTCCTTCCGGAACAAGACCGGAAGGACGGACACGCCCTCTTAAAATTCCTTTTTCTCGATAAAGCGCACGGAAATCCGATAGGAGGCGATGCCGATGACAACGAGTACCGCGACCGCCAGCACGCAAATCAGAGCCCATGGGGCGCTCGAAACCGCCTCCGCCTGCGGCATTGACGGCAGCACGCCCGCCAGGCCGACCACGAGAATCGTGGGAATCAGCATCGCCAGCGTCATAAAGACGCGCGCCCTTTCCACCGGAAAGCGGAACATCAGCGGCAGCGTCAGGCAGATCATGAATCCCATGATGAGCCCGCACCCCAGCGCCGCGCCCAGTACCTCCGCTACCTGCGAACCGCCGGTCAGAGCCGTCACGATCAGCGCGACCGCCGCCGAAAGCAGCACGCCCAGCGCCAAAAGGCCGAAGCTGAGCAGGTACTTCGCCCGCACGAGCGCGCGACGCGGCATCGGCAGCGCGGCCGCATAAGCAGGCCATTTCACCGCTTCGTCGTAGCTGAAGCTGGAAATCGCCGTCATCAGGCAGAGCATCGAAACCAGCCCCACCAATACCGGCGCGTTGTTCCGAAAGAGCACCAGGTAGAGCAGCACGATCACCAGCGAGGACTTCGCCTGTCTGCCCGCCACGATCATATCCTTCAGCAAGAGCCCCTTCATACCGCTTCCCCCCTTACGATCAGCAGCATCATTTCCTCGATGCTCACGCCCTCCACAACCCAGTTCGGATGCCGCCGCGCCACCGACCTGCGGTCTTTTACCAGCACCGTGCAGCCGTGCTTCTCCCGGCGCACGCGAAGCGCCTCGCCGCCCTGCAGCTCCGTCAGCTGCGAGGCGCTCACGCGCGCTACGCCCATGGCGTCCATCAGGTCGTCGCGCGTCGCGGAAAGGACGATATGCCCCTCGTGCAGAAAGGTGACCGCATCCGCGATCTTGTCCAGGTCGCTGGTGATGTGCGTCGAGAAGAGCACCGCGTTTTCCTCATCCTCCACGTACTGCTGCAGGATGTCCAGCAGCTCGTCGCGCGCCACAGGATCGAGACCGCCGGTCGGCTCGTCCAGAACGAGCAGCCGGGGGCGTCGTGCCATCGCCGCGGCGATGGAAAGCTTCATGCGCATGCCCTTGGAAAAATCCTTAATCTGCTTTTTCGGGTCGATGCCAAACTGCCCGATCAGCGCGCCGAACAGCGCGCTATCCCACTGCGGGCAGAGCGCCGCCATCGTTCGCCGCACGTCCCCCGCGCTCATGCCCGTATGAAAGCAGCATTCGTCGGGCACGTAGCCCACCTGCGCCCGCGCCTGATACGCGCCGAAGGACGCCTCCCTCCCCAGGATCTCGATGCGGCCCCCGTCCGGGCGCACGAGCCCCAAAATCGCCTTGATCGTCGTCGTCTTGCCCGCGCCGTTTTCCCCGACCAATCCCATGATCGTTCCGGACTCCATCCTGAACCCTACGTCCTTCAGGGAAAACGTGCCGTATCGCTTGCACAGGCCCTCGATGCGAAGTGCATCCGCCATGGCTTCATTCCTCCTCGCTACGCGGCTTTTCAGCCTTCCTCTTCATATAAGATATTGAGCAGCTCCTCGACCTCCCGGCGGGTGATGCCGCCCATGCGCGCCGTTTCTACGGCGCAGCTGAGGGATTCCTCCACCAGGCGCAGGTGCTCCTCGCGGATGAGCTCGGCGTTCTTGCCCGCGACAAAGCTGCCCTTTCCGGCGACTGTTTCGATGAATCCGTCGCGCTCCAGGTCCTGATACGCGCGCTTGGTCGTGATTACGCTGATGCGGAGATCTCTTGCCAGCACGCGCATGCTGGGCAGCAGCTCCCCCGGTGGCAGTTCGCCCGACGCGATCATCCGCTTGATCTGCGAGGTGATCTGCTCGTAGATCGGCTTGTCGCTCGAGTGCGAAAGGATGATCTCCATTTACGCTCCTCCGTTCGTATCTATCGTATATATCGTGTATGCACAGTATACTTGAAGTATACGCAGATGTCAAGGCACACACACAATTTTCTTTGCTTCCAACTTATAACAATTCAAACCGCGTTTTTTGTAGGAAAATCAAGGATTTTTTCATGTGAGGTTTCATGAAAATAGCAGATTATTTTACAAAAGTGATGCATCCCGCTTAGGTTTACCGAATATTTTGCACATAGATTATTGATTTTTTTACGCCATTGTGCTAATATCAATCTATCGTAGCAAGGCGGGCAGGTGAAATGCCCGCAAGAAGGAGGAATGATGCGCGCATCCAAGCCGCACTGATACCGTACCTTTTGCGCCGGACGCAAAAAAAGAACCGGCGGAAGCACTGGTCGCCATGAAAGCGTCCAGGGGGCCCGCCGGGTATGGTGTCAACTATTCTACATCTTTTGTGCCCAACGGGTTGGAAAATCCGTTGAATAAAAAAGGAGGTAACCTTATGCGCAAAATCCTCTCTATCGTCCTCACGCTCGCGATGGTGTTCTCCCTGAGCTCCTTCGCATTTGCAGAGGAAATGACCGACGTCGGCACGCCCCGCGCTGAGACGCTCATCGTCGAAATGCAGAGCCCGACCGACACTCCCGGCCAATTCAACCCCTACATGCAGGGCACCCAGATGGGTTCCGGCATCCATCAGCTCATGATGAGCCATCTTTGGGAAATGGACACCGTTAAAGGCGAGCAGTTCGGCGAGATCGCCGAAGGCATGCCCGTCTCCAACGAAGACTTCACCGAGCACACCGTGAAGATCCGCCAGGGCATCAAGTGGTCCGACGGCGTCGACCTCACCGCGAAGGACGTCGCCTTCACCGTCAACATGATCCTGACGAACCCCGGTATCGCTCAGAGCGCGTACTTCAACACCGTGTTCGCGTCCTGCGAGGCGGTCGATGATTACACCGTGAAGTTCGTGACGAAGGAATCCTTCCCCCGCCTGACGCTCAAGTTCGGCGTCACGATCTGGGGCACCGACCTTCGTATCGTTCCCGAGCACGTCTATTCCAAGGTGGACGACGTCACCACGTTCAAGGACGAAGCGCCCGTCGTCGCTGGCCCGTACACCGTGAATTCCTACGACCCGCTGGGCAAGTGGATTCTGTACGAAAAGCGCGCTGACTGGCAAAGCAGCACCGTCGGCGTCGTGACCGGCATGGAGCCCACGGCCAAGTACGTGCTCTTCAAGGCGCTGGGCGACTCCACCACCAAGCAGATGATGATGATCAACAACGAAGTCGACATCCTCTGCGAAGTCACCCCCGAAGAGCTCGAGGTCATGACCAGCGCGAACGACAAGATCGCCTGCTGGTACAAGGACTTCCCGTACGCTACGTCTGACGACCCGTGCTCCAAGGGCCTGTCCTTCTCCATCGGCAAGGGCGCGCCGTACGACAGCGCCGACTTCCGCTGGGGCATCGCGATGGCCATGAACTTCGACGAAATCTCCATGAACATCTTCGACGGCGTCGGCCGCGCGAGCTGCCTGCCGATCCTGACGGCCACCAGCGCCATGCAGGAACTGTACTACAAGCCCCTGCAGTCCTGGCTCGAGGAGTTTGAACTCGACCTGGGCGACGGCACGACCGTGAAGCCGTTTGACAGCGGATACGCCGAGCGCATGGCCGCTACGCTGACCGCGCAGGGCTATGACATCCCCACCGACAAGGACGCGCTGGTCGACATGTTCGGCATCGGCTGCTGGAAGTACGATCCGGAAGCCGCCACCAAGCTGCTGACCAAGGCCGGCCTTGAGAAGAAGGACGACGGCTGGTACTTCGGCGGCGCTCCCTTCTCCATCGAGCTGTCCTACATCGCCGACAGCGAAGCGCAGGCTGGCCGCGGCACGCAGGCCGCGTACGACCAGCTGACCAAGTTCGGCCTCAACTGCACGCTGACGAGCAAGAGCTCCGCCGTGTGGAGCGCCGACGGCGAGACCGGCAACTACGAAATCGGCGGCTACTGGCCGACCGGCGGTATCACCAAGGACATCTACTCCCAGATCAACGGCTGGGACGCCGACCTGATCGTGCCGCTGGGCGAGCGCGGATCCGGCCAGGGCACCCGCTGGAACAACCAGGTAGCGACGGACGCGATCCACGAGATGGCGAAGCTGTCTCCGGACGACGAGAAGACCTATGAGCTGGCCATGACCTTCCTGAAGGAAGCTGTCAAGGATATGCCGTTCATCGGCTTCCACTCCGGCGTCAAGTTCGTTCCCACCAACAGCACCAACTGGGAAGGCTACCCCTGCGCCGAGGATCCCTACAATGGTCCGTGGTGGTGGTGGAGCTGCTTCAAGTACATCGTGCCGCACATCACGCCGGTCGCGAAGTAAGCTTGAAGTCCCCTGTCTGAAGGTTTAAAGCCTTGACGGCACGCGCCGCCCGACGCGGCGGCGCGTGCTTTCTTCTATCCAAATTCCTCTACCCTGCTATTCTGCGCGCAGTCACCTCCCCTTCGGAGTATCTGCGCCGATCTCTACGGCAGATTCCCCATGAACCGCCTAAAATTCGTGTAAGCGAAGGGGTGTGACCCTGTGAAATTTTGGAAGTATTTAGGCCTTCGTCTCCTGACGTGGGCGCTGACCATCTGGATTGGCGTTACTTTCATCTTTTTTATCCCGCGCATGTTCCCCTCCGACCCGGTTGAGAACATGATCGGCCAGATGCAGGCGCGTTCCGGCCAGATGGACCCTGAGCAAAAGGAAGCGCTGAGAAAATCCCTGCGCGTGCAGTTCGGCCTGGAAGGCTCGCTGCTCGAGCAGTACGGCTCGTTTTTATGGAAGGGCCTTCTGCACTTTGACTTCGGCCCCAGCCTGATGAGCTATCCGACAGATACGGGTACGATCATCTGGCAATACCTCCCCTATACCGTCGGCCTATCGCTGACATCCACGCTATTGGCGTGGATCATCGGCAATATCATAGGCCTTCTGGCTGGCTTTAGAAAGAACAAGCGTTCCTCCAAGATTCTGGAGGGCATCGCGATTTGTATTTACCCCATTCCTTACTTCATCGTCGCTCTGGTGCTGCAGATCTTCTTCGCCTTCATCCTGAAATGGTTCCCCCTGCAGTCTACGTTCAACATGGGAGGCAGCTTCGGCACGTTCTTCGCCTCGCTCATCAAGGCCTCCACGTTGCCCGCGGTTTCCCTGCTGCTGGTCGGCACCGGTTGGTGGATCATTTCCATGAAGTCGCTCGCCGGCACCACCGCGGAGGAAGATTTCGTCCTCTACGCGCGCTACCGCGGCCTGTCTGAAGGAAAGATCGGCAAGAGTTATGTCTTCCGCAACTCGATCCTGACGCAGATCACCGCGCTGGCCATGAGCCTGGGCGGCGTGTTCAACGGCTCGATCATGACCGAGATCATCTTCGGCTATCCGGGCGTCGGCAAGCTGATCCAGAACGCGATTTTACAGTCCGACTACAACATGATCCTGGGTTGTATCACCATCTCGATTGTCGCCATTTCCACGGCTACGCTGATCGCTGACCTCGTCTATCCGTTCATCGATCCGCGCATCCGTTATAGCTGAGAAAGGAGGAACGGCAAACATGAAAAAATTCTGGAAAAATGCGAATCTAAGCCTAAAAGCCGGGTTGATCATGACCGCGTTCTTCTTCTTCATCGGCTTTGTCGTCTACTTCATTCCCCATACCAGCCCCTTCGCCTTTAATACATACCCCAAGAAGCTCCTGCCCAGCGCGGAGCACTGGCTGGGCACCACCTCTCTGGGACAGGACGTCCTGTGGCTGCTGATCGAGTCCATCCATAACTCGCTGGTCATCGGCCTGATCGTCGCCACCATCGGCACGGTCGTCGGCGTGTTCGTCGGCCTCATCGCCGGCTTCTCCGGCGGCACGCTCGACCGCGTGCTCATGGTCGTCACCGATACCTTCGTCGTCATCCCCTCCCTGCCGATCCTGATCCTCATGACCTCGCTCATGAAGGGCTCGGCCACCGTGGTGATGATGGCCCTGGTGCTGGCGATGTTCGCCTGGGCCTGGCCGAGCCGCCAGATCCGCTCGATGGCGCTGACGCTCAAGGAGCGCGATTTCATCCACACCGCGAAGTTTTCCGGCGAAAGCTCGGTACAGATCGTCGCGACGGAGATTCTGCCCTACGCGCTGAGCTGGTCGCTTTCCAACTTCATGAACGCAACGCTTTCCGCCATCGCCTCCGAGTCCAGCCTGGCGGTTCTGGGCCTCTCGCCCGCGAACCTGATTTCCCTGGGCAACATGATTCAGTGGGCCCGCGACCGCAACGCCATCATGGCCCGGCAGTGGTTCTGGATCGGCTCTCCGATCGTCGCGACCGTGCTGCTCTTCATCGGCCTGTTCCTGCTGATCACCGGCTACAACGACTATATGTCCATGAAGAGAGGTAGATAAAGATGCTGAAAATCGATCATCTTTCCGCCTCCTATAAGACCATCGACGGCAACGTACACGTCGTCAAAGACGTGAACTTCGAAATTTACGACAACGAAATTTTCGGCATCGCCGGCGAATCGGGATGCGGCAAGTCCACCCTGCTCAAAACCCTGTACGACATCATCGAGTTCCCGCTGGAGATCGACTCCGGCAAGGTCGTCCTCAGCGGCGAGAAGAACGGCAGGCCCTTCTCCTACGAGTCGGGCGAGATCCGCAAGTCCTGGTGGAACAACATCTCTTATGTGCCCCAGGCCGCGCAGAGCGTTCTGAACCCGATCACCCGCCTCAAGAGCCAGTTCCTCGATTCCATCCCCAAGGAAGACCGCAAGAACGAGACCGAGGAGCAGACTCTGAAGCGCGTGGGCAAGTACCTCGAAGAGCTGGGGCTCTCGTCCGACATTCTGGAGGCCTTCCCCTTCCAGCTTTCCGGCGGCATGCGCCAGCGCGTCATCATCGCGCTCGCGACGTTCATGTCTCCGAACGTGGTGCTCGCGGACGAGCCGACCACAGCGCTGGACGTCGTGGTGCAGCGCGGCATCCTGATGATGCTCATGCGATTGCAGCGCCAGTTCAAGAACACGCTGGTGCTCGTCAGCCACGACATGGGCGTGCATTACCAGATCACGAACCGCATGGGCATCATGTACTCCGGCAGCTTCGTGGAGCTGGGCAAGACGGACGACATCTTCAACGACCCGATCCACCCCTACACGCAAATGCTGATCGGCGCGCTCCCGCGCGTGGGCGACAAGAGCCAGAAGGTCGGCATTCCCGGCCGTCCGCCGGCCCTGAAGAACCCGCCGCCCGGATGCCGCTTCGCGCCCCGCTGCCCCAAGGCGACGGACAAGTGCCGCGAATTGGTACCCGAGTTCCGCGAGATCAAACCCGGCCGCTATGCGGCCTGCCATTTGCTCAATCCGGAGGTGAAATGACATGGCCGAAAAGCTGCTGGAAATCAACAACGTCAGCAAAATCTTCCGCATCGGCGGCATGCTGATGGGCAAAAAGCTCGTCGCGATCGACGACGTCTCGCTCGACATCGAAGCGGGCGAGCCGGTCATCCTCTCCATCGTCGGCGAGTCCGGCTGCGGCAAGTCCACGCTCTGCAAGATGATCCTGCGCCTGTACCAGCCGGACATGGGCGACATCAAGCTTTTGGGCAACTCCTACGCCGACAAGAAGGCGTACCATCCCAAGCAGTTTAAGCTGGACGTTCAGCCGATCTTCCAAAACCCCTATGAGTCCTTTTCCGCCCGCAAGACGGTGGACACCTACCTGTTCAACACCGCGCTTCGCCTGGGCATCAGCAAAAACCACGAGGAAGCTGAAAAGCTGGTCGACGAAACGCTGCGCAGCGTCGGCATGTCGCTGGCGGTCGTCAAGGGCAAGTACCCGACGCAGTTCTCCGGCGGCGAGCTTCAGCGCGTCTCCATCGCGCGCGCGCTCATCACCCGTCCGAAGCTGATTATCGCCGACGAGCCCGTCGCCGCGATCGACGCGTCGATGAAGATGAACATCGTCAACCTCTTTAAGGAGCTCAAGGACAAATACAAGGTTTCCTTCATCTACATCACGCACGACCTCTCGACCGCTTACTACGTGTCGGACTACATTGCCACGCTCTACCGTGGCGGTCTGATCGAATACGGACCGGCCAAAGAGATCATGGACGATCCGGCGCACCCGTACACGGAGCTGCTGATGAACGCGGTGCCGCGCGTGGGCGACAAGTGGAGCGAAGAGCTCGTCATGCCGGACATGGAAGACAAGGAGTATTCGATCACCTACTGCAAGTTCGCGCCCCGCTGCCCCTACGCGACGGACGAATGCCGCCAGAAGCGGCCCGACATGGTGCACTTGAATGCGCGGCGCAAGGTGCTGTGCTTCCATCCGCTGGTCAAGCCGGATTAACCGGAATCTCCTGGGCGTCCGCCCCTTGAACGACGAGGCCCTGAACGGCCTGCCTAAAGCTATCGGGAACAGGCTCGCCTGTCCCCGATTTTCTTTTCACAGCCGCCTTTTTTCCGAAGGAAAACGCATAGAAAGAACGAACCTATTAAAGGATTCACGGTGCGTTTCACAAACAATCCGTACGCCCCCTTCCGTTTGAAGGGAGAGACACAGAAAGGATGATCGTTTTGGTACCGCATTATGACATTTCCCAGATTCGCATCGGCACCTGCCTGCCCGGCCCGTTCGCGGAGCAATGGGGGCCGCATATGGCGGACATCGGCTTTGAAACGCTGTCGGTAAACTTCCACATGGAGTATAACGGCGTAAACATCGAGGAGCAGGGACCGCGCATGAAGGCGATGGCCGAGGAAAAGGGCATCGAAATCACCACGCTTGGCTATTACTGCAACGCCATTCAGTACGAGGAGCACAAGAAGAACCTGGAACGCGCGATCGACGCGGCGCATCTCTACGGCGCGAAGACCGTCTCCACCTTCGCGGGCGCTTACGAGGGCAAGCCCGTGGACGAATCCTTCAAGAAGTTCGGCGAGGTCTTCCGCGATCTGGCCAAGCGCGCAGAGGATCGCGGCGTTCGCCTGGCGATCGAGAACTGCCCCATGGGCGGCACCTGGGACCGCCCGACCTGCAACATCGGATTTAACCCCCGCGCGTGGGAGCGCATGTTCGACGAGGTCAAGAGCGACGCGCTCGGCCTCGAGTGGGAGCCCGCGCACCAGATGATTCAGCTGATCGACCC
Source organism: Beduinella massiliensis (assembly GCF_900199405.1). Classification (NCBI taxonomy): domain Bacteria; kingdom Bacillati; phylum Bacillota; class Clostridia; order Eubacteriales; family Beduinellaceae; genus Beduinella; species Beduinella massiliensis. The sequence goes on along the minus strand of NZ_LT963430.1, from coordinate 1,124,989 downwards.
TATCGCCCAGCTTCGCAAGTGGGTGAAGAAGGTCTACCACGTGCATGGTAAGGACGCGAGCGTCGACCGCCGCGCCGTCGCCGATTACGGCGTGCTGTGCGACACCGACTGGTACGCCCCCGAGCGCACGCCCGGCTTTGGCGACAGCGACTGGCGCGATATCATCTACATCCTGCACGTGGGCGGCTACGCCGGCGACATCTGCGTGGAGGGCTACCATGACCCGATCTACAAGAAGGATTGGGAGATGACCGCGCAGAAGCACTCGCTCGCTTATCTCAAATGGTGCCGCGGCGGCGACTTTACCCCGAATCCCTGGGAAAAGTAACGCATTACGGGGGGATTCCAGGGAACCTCAACCCTTTGAACGCCCCTGTGAATCCCCTTCCAACCCATATGACGGACGGAGGAATTACCCACCATGAAATACATGCACTCCGAATGGAAAGGACGCCTGAACCATTGGCTGGAAACGCTGCGCCAGGATCTTTACCTGCCGCTCGGCCCCATCGAGGTCGAATCCTTCCTCACGATGGATCACCTGACGCCTGAGGAAGCCGCCAAAGGCACCTTCTCCCCCATGCCCCACGGGACGAGGTGGGGCCATACCTACGAGTACTGCTGGATGCACAGCCGCATCACCCTGCCCGAAGAGGCGGCGGGCAAGCGCGTCCTCATGAACCTCACGACCGGCGGCGAGACGACCGTCTTCGTAGACGGGCGCTCCTTCGGCACCTACCGCGCCGACTGGGTATCGACCCCGCACCACTTCATGGTCGATAACTTTCTGACGCCCTGCGGTGAGGCGGGCCGCACCTATGACCTGCTGCTCGAAGCCTACGCGGGCCACTTCTGGCCGCAAAGCCCGCTCGGTGGCTGCGCGACCGGTCCCGTGCTCCCCGGCGCCTATCAGGATCCAAAGGTCGAGGGCCAGCGCGCGACGCTGGGCGACATGACCTACGGCATCTGGAACGAAGACGCCTATCAGCTCTACATGGACGTGGACACGCTCTATCAGCTCGTGGATCAGCTCGATCCCGAGAGCCTGCGCGCGGACAAGGTCGCGCACGCACTGGAGCAGTTTACGCTCATCGTGGACTTTGAGCAGCCGCTGGAAGGCCGCATTGCGAGCTATAAGGCCGCGCGCGAAGCGATTCGTCCCGCGCTTGAGGCGGAAAACGGTTCCACCGCGCCCGTCTTCTACGCGATCGGCAACGCGCACCTGGACCTCGCGTGGCTGTGGCCCATGGCCGAAACCCACCGCAAGACATCGCGCACATTCGCCGCGCAGCTTCGCCTGATTGAGGAATATCCGGAATACAAGTTCCTGCAAAGCCAGCCCGCCAGCTACGTGATGTGCCGCGAGCACTACCCGGAGCTCTACGCGCGCATCAAGGAGGCCATCAAGGGCGGCCAGTGGATCGCGGAGGGCGCGATGTGGGTCGAGCCCGACACCAACATGACCAGCGGCGAATCGCTCGTGCGCCAGGTGCTGCACGGCAAGCGCTTCTTCAAGGAAGAGTTCGGCATCGACAGCGTCATCCTGTGGCTGCCCGATACCTTCGGCTACTCCGCAGCGCTGCCGCAGATTCTGAAAAACTGCGGCGTCAAGTACCTCGTAACGCAGAAGATCTTCTGGTCCTACAACGAGGGCGACCAGTTCCCCTACCACTACTTCACCTGGCAGGGCGCGGACGGCTCCGAAATCGACACCTTCCTGCCCACCAGCTACACCTACCGCACCGATCCCAAGGAGCTGTGCGAAACTTGGGGCAAGCGCGTTCAAAAGCGCGGCCTCGATGCCTTCCTGCTGCCCTACGGCTACGGCGACGGCGGCGGCGGCCCCTGCCGCGACCACATCGAGTACGCCCTGCGCGAAAAGAATCTGGAGGGTATGCCCAAGGTTCGCATGGAGACGCCCACCAAGTTCTTCGAGGACATGGAAGCGGACGGCGGCCCGCAGCACACCTACGTAGGCGAGCTGTACTTCTCCGCGCACCGCGGCGTATTCACCTCTCAGGCGGCCATCAAGCGCGGCAACCGCAAGTGTGAAATCGCGCTGCGGGAGGCCGAGATGTGGGCGACCATGGCGATGCTGGCGGGCGGCGAATACCCGCTTGCGCGCATGGACGCCGCCTGGAAGCGCCTGCTGCTCAACCAGTTCCACGACATCCTGCCCGGCTCCTCCATCGCCCGCGTGTACGTCGAGGCGCGCAAGGATCACGCCTGGATACAGGAGGAAGCCGCGGCCGTGCAGCAGGACGCGCTCACCGCGCTTGCCAAGGGCGAAGGCGTAACCGTCTTCAACTCCCTGTCGTTCGCGCGCGAGGGCCTGGTCCGTCTGCCCGATGCCTTTGCAACCGGCGCGCAGACCGCCGATGGCGAAGCCGTGCCCGTCCAGAAGGACGCAGAGGGCGTTCTGGCGCTCGTTGCGGTGCCCGCCTGCGGCTGCGTATCTCTGCTGCCCGCGAAGGCTGAAAAGGCCGCGCAGGCCGTCACCGCGCAGCTCACGCAAGACGGCGCGGTTCTGGAAAACGAACAGGTACGCGCGGAGTTGAACGCGCGCGGCGAGGTCGTGTCCTTCGTGGACAAGCAGACCGGCCGCGAATTCGCCTCCGGCGCGATGAACCGCCTGCTCATGTACAAGGACGTGCCGCGCCTGTTCGACGCGTGGGACATCGACTCCAACTACATCCTCCAGCCCGTCGAAATCGACGAGCCGGTGACGCTGACGGTCAAGGAAGCGGGCGGCCTGCGAGCGGTGATTCACCTCGAGCGCAAGGTGCTCTCCTCCAGCTTTGCGCAGGACATCGTGCTGGATGCGGGCAGCCGCCGCCTGGACTTCGTGACGGACGTAGACTGGAACGAGCTGCATCGTCTGCTCAAGGTCGCGTTCCCGGTGGCCGTACAGGCGACGGAGGCGATCAACGAAATCCAGTTCGGCTACATGACGCACCCGACGCACCGTTCCCGTCTGTACGACAGCGACCGCTTCGAGGTCTGCAACCAGCGCTACAGCGCCCTGTGCGACCAGAGCCACGGCGCTGCGGTGCTCAACGACTGCAAGTACGGCATCAGCCAGAGCGGGAACGAGCTGCAGCTCACGCTGCTGCGCGCCGCAGCCTGCCCGGAGATGCGCGCTGACAACGGCAGGCACACCTTCACCTACTCCTTCACCGGCTGGGAGGGCAGCTTCCTGACTTCCCCGGTCGTGCAGGAGGCCTACGACCTGAACGTGCCCATGCAGGTGGCTGCGGGTACGTGCCCGGCCTTCAGCGCCTTCGTGCTGGACGAGCCGAACGTCTTCATCGACACCGTAAAGCCTGCCGAGGACGGCAGCGGCGACGTCATCGTCCGCCTGTACGAGGCCAAGAAGGCTGACACCTCCTGCGTGCTGGGCGTGAACATCCCCGCGGCGAAGGTCTGGGCCTGCGACATGCTGGAAAACAAGCAAAGCGAGCTCCCGCTGGAAAGCGGCTGCGTGAAGCTGCACTTTAACACGTTCGAGGTGAAGACCCTCAGGCTCTCGAAGTAATCCGGCGTGACGTACGCCGCGCAAACCCAACAAAAAAACGGCGCTCCCATGGGGAGTACCGTTTTTTTGATTACGGGTTTTCGTATTCCTCGACCTCGATGGATTCCAGCAGCGCGCGCGCGTAGCGCTCGCTTAGGTACTTCGAGGAGTAAAAGGCTTTGGCGCCATTCGAGGCCTGCACCACGCCGATGTCCTCGTACTCCTTCTCAAACGTCATGCGCGCGGCCGCGCCGAGCAGCTCGTCGCGCGTAAAGCGGAAGGGCGTATCCTCCAGCTTGGAAAACTGCGTGGGCCGGGGATACAGCTTGCAGTCAGAACGGGTGATGCTCGCGATGGTGTAGAGGAGATCCTTCTCCTGAATCATCGTGTCCAGCTCCGCGTAATGCCGGGTCATCAGAGTGGCCTCGTAGTAATACGTATCCTTTTTCCCCTGAATATCGGCGATGTTCTGCAGCTCCGCCGGCATTTCTTCGGTGCCCAGCTTGGCAAGAAGAGCGCTCATTTCTTCCTTGCCGACGCCTTCGGGCGGCTGAAGCAGAAGCTGCTTTTTCGCCGTGACCTGCGACTGTATGGTACGCGCGCGCAGGTGCTCATAAAGCGCCTGCGCGCCGTTTGTTCCCTCTTCCTGAGCGGGGGATTCCTCGGAAACCGCCTGTTCTTCGGAAGAGGACTGCTTTTCGTCCATTACGGAAGCAGATTGAGCGCAGCCAGATCGTCCGCCACGTCGCTAAGCTCGAACTTTTCAAGCGTCTCACGCGTAGGCGCGCCGGTCTTCGGATCCCAGCCAAACTGCTCGTAGAACATCGTCAGAGCGTTCTGCCAGTCCTCGCGCTCCAGCTTCACGGTGCCCTCGGTGAAGGGCTCAAAGTCCGGATCCATGTCGAAGATGAAGGAGGCCACCACGTCGTGGTTGTTGCGCATGTCGGTGGTGCCCGCCGTCTTGACGGTCATGGCGCGGTGCAGCTGGATGCAGCGCTCAACGGCGTGATCCAACGACTCCTCGGTCCAATTCTCGCCCGTGATGGCGCTCATGTACTGCGCCTCCACGCTCAGGTCACCCTTGTAGCCGCGCTCCTTGCGGGGCGAGAAGGTCATCGGCCATACCCAGTTGCACAGGGTAAAGCTGTCATGCAGCACCTGGCGCATGATGCCGAACTTGGCAAAGCGCGCCTTGTTCTCATTCATGGGCGTATACTTCTTGGGCGCATCCAGACAGCCCTCGCCGAAGATATCCTCGACGATGTTCTTCTGAATTTGATAGGGCAGGCCGGACCCGGTGATATTCACGATGGTATGGCACATGCCGTCGCGGTTGTAGATGACGTTCGTCAGCAGGCCGACCTGCGCCGCGCACTCGTTGCCATGGTGGCGCTTCGCGCCGATGACGCCCCACAGGCCGATCTCCTGAGAGTTCAGGTAGTCGTCGCCCAGGATGTCGTGGTACTTCTGATCGACGTAGTACGCGCCCTGCGCCAGGTTGTACATGGAATGGTTCGGATCGAGCAGGCAGGCCACGATGTCGTTGAGGAAGGTCAGGTCGCCCGTATCGCGCTTAGACCAATCGATCGCGTTAAACTCTTCCTCGGTGACGATCTGGCGAAGCAGCTTGTAGTCGTCCTTGAAGAAGTAGCCCAGCGTCGCGGCCAGTTCTCCGTAGTTGTCCCACAGGCCCATGTCGTCAGACAGGATCGCCGCGTAGACGTTGCCCATCAGCTTTCCGTCGCCCTCACGCTCCATGTCGGGCACGTTGCTGACCAGGCCCGCAAAGCCGCTGCCGCGGTTGCCCAGGCAGGTGTTGGCGTGGTTGCCCACGACGCCCGTCATCTCTTCCATCTTGGGCAGGTACAGCCCGCCGTAGCAGCGAATCGGGCACATCGTGCAGCCGGACATTTTCACCGTGTAGGGTTCGGCGATCGCGCCGTGATCCTTGACGGCCTTCTGGCAGCGATAGCCGACCAGCGTCGGCTGGCCGGGCGCGGATTCGCCGGTGTCGACGGGGCCGCCCTCCGCCGCGCCCCAGGTCAGGCCCGGATGGCCCGTCCAGCGGGTGGAGGAATTCTCGTATTCGGACCAGGACTGCGCGACGGTCGGCACCACGTGGTTGTTATTGGAGCCGATCAGATCGCTCATCACGTAGTTGTTCAGCTCAAGCACCTTCTTGGGCTCGGCGACCTGGATGCCCTTCGTGCCGTAGAAGGCGATGGCCTTGAGCTTCTTGGAGCCAAAGATCTTGCCCAGTCCGCCGCCGCCGCAGTGGCCGATGCCCGTCATGACGCAGGAGAGGTTCACCATCGCCTCGCCCGCCGGGCCGATGGATACGACGTTCGTCCCCTGCTCGGTCTCGGAGACGATCGTCGCGGTGGTGTCCTCCGTACCCTTGCCCCACAGGTGGGCAGCGTCGCGCACCTCGATCTTGTCGTCGTTCACGTAGATGTAGACGGGCTTGTCGCTCGCGCCTTCGATGATCACGGCGTCATAGCCGCAAACCTTCATCGCCACGGCGGTGTCGCCGCCCATGTGCGCGTCGACGATCGCGTTGTACTTGGTGAAGGGGGAAAGGGTCGAAATGGTCGTGCGGCCGCTGCACGGAGCGCTGGAGCCCGTGTTCGGGCCAACCGCAAAGACGATCTTGTTTTCAGGCGAGACGGGATCCGTACCGGCCGGAACCTCGTCGTAAATAATGCGGTTGGCCATGCCCTTGCCGCCGATATAAGCAAAGTATTTCTCGCTGCTTTCGATCGCGTAAGAACCGTCCGTCAGGTTCACGCGCAGCAGATTACCCATCCATCCGTTCATGAATTAAACCTCCTCTATCGATTACAGCGCAGCGGCTACGTCTTCCCACGGGATCATGCGCAGCGCGCTGGTCGGACACCCGGCGACGCAGGCGCCGCAGCTGATGCACTTGGTGGACTTTTTCTTTTCCACGTCGATGCGGGGCATGTGCCACGGGCAGGCTTCCACGCAGGCGCCGCAGCCCACGCACTTTTCCTCGTCGATGACGCGCGCACCGGTGTCGGGGTCCGCGGAAATCGCCTGCATCGGGCAGACCTTTACGCAGGCGGGGTCTGCGCACTGCTTGCAGGTGTCGGGCGCAAAGCCCCACGTGCCGAACACGCCGTCGCCGTGCTTGTAATCCTCGCCCGGGCCCTTTGCGCCAAAGTTGACGTTCTGGCGCACACGGATGCGGGCCATGTAGGGATGGATGTCTCCGTCATTGGCCAGGGTGCAGTTCGCCTCGCAGCGCTGGCAGCCCGTGCACTTTGCGCGGTTGGCAACCAGCAGGAAGTCCGGCGTGGCGATGGTTTCGACCATCCCCGCGTCCGCCTGCGCCTGCGTGCAGCCCAGCACGGAGAGCATGCTGCTGGAAAGAGCGACGCCAGCCAACCCCTTGCCGGAGAGCTTCAGGAACTGACGGCGGGTAAACGCGCGATCCAACAGTGTCTTCTTGTTTTCAGACATAACCTTGTTCCTCCTTACCGTATCTGGTCAACAAAAAACGCCCGAAAAACCCACTCCGCACGCTAACGCGGGGTCGCGATTTTTCAGGCTCCTTCGCAAAGGCAGGCAGGGGGATCGCTCCCCGCACCCAATGGCCTGTGAAGCCGCAGGGGTTTCGCAGGCTCGGAGCGTTTTATGTCCTGTTCATTATATCACGAAGTTCGTTTGGATTCAACGCATCTCCAATCGGTTATTCTCCACAAATGCACATTTTTCGCCTAATCATGCGATATACCCGGCGCATAATCCCTCCGTTTTCCGCATTGCTGTGCAATTCCTGTTCGATATTTGACAATCACCCCTGCCCGCTGCCGCCCGATATAAAAATCTCCGCACCCTTTCGGATGCGGAGATTCGAGAAAAGGACTTACTTCGTCACGACCACGTCGGTCAGGATCACCTTACCGTTCGCGTTGAAGCGTACGTTGGTGCAGACGCTGTCGCTGAACAGCGTCACGCTGTTGGCGTGATACAGCGGAATGATGCCGCAGTCGTCGAGTACCAGCGTCTTTTCCGCGTCGTGCAGCAGCTGCATGCGCTCCGCGCGGTCGATGGTCGTCAAAGACTTCGTGTACGCGGTGTCAAACGCCTCGGAACTGTAGCGGCCCGCGTTGATGAAGTTGCCCGTCACGAAGATCGAGAGCATGTTGCTCGCGTCCATGTAGTCGGCGCCCCACGCCTGCGGGGTGATGTCGAAGTCACCATTGTCGCGCAGGGTGGTCATCGTCGCCTTCTCGATGGGCGACAGGGTGACCGTCAGGCCCAGTTCCTCTTCCCAGGTCGCCTGCAGATACTCGAAGATCGTGGTGTAGTCCGCGCTGTTGTTGGCGTAGCTGCATTCGATAACCGGGAAGCCCGCGCCGTCCGGATAGCCGGCCTCCGCCAGCAGCGCCTTGGCCTGCTCCACGTCCGTGGCAAACAGGTCGCCGCCCTCGGAGCGGAAGTCCGCCTCATCCGTGCTGCCCGGGAAGCCCGAACCCACGTAAGAGACCGCAGGCGTCTTGGTGCCCAGCAGCAGGACGTTCGCGAGGAAGTCGCGGTCGATGACCAGCGAGAGCGCCTTGCGCACGCGCGGATCGCTCAGGCCATCCTTCTGGGTGTTGACCAGCAGGAAGTTGGTGGACAGCGCCGGGACGGAGTGATAGTAGCCGTCGGTCATCAGGCGCTCGGTTTCCTCGGAAGGATAGGTCATGATCATGTCCACCTCGCCGCTCTCCAGGAGCTGCAGGGTGGTGTTGCTGTCGTCGATCAGCTTGACGACCAGCTTGTCCAGCTTCACGCCGTCCTTGCCATAGTAGGTGGGGTTCTTTTCGAGCACGATCTCCTGATCCTCATCGCAGGCGGTCATGATCATCGGTCCATTGGTGATGGAGCGCGAAACGTCCCACGCCCAGTAGCCGGTGCCGTCCTCCACCACCATGTCCGCGCGGAGCGGGAAGAAGGTGGTGTAGCAGAGGATCGCGTCAAAGAACGTGCAGACGTCCTCGAGTTGAATCTCCAGCGTGTAGTCGTCCACGGCCTTCACGCCCAGCTCGGAAACGTCCATCTCCTTGTTGGCGATTTTAGTGCCGTTTTTGAGGAACTGGCCGTAGTCGAACATGTAGATGCTGGAAACCTCCGGGTTCACCAGGCGCTGCATGCTGTACACGTAGTCAGCCGCGGTGACCGGCTTGCCGTCGGACCAGACCGCGTCCTCGCGCAGGTGGTAGGTCCAGGTGAGGCCGTCTTCGGACTTGTCCACACTCGTGGCGCCCGCCAGCTCAAAGCCGGTCTCCGTCACGCGGTAGAGCCCCTCGTACATCTGGTTTTGCAGCAGCGCGCCGGTAGAGCCGGCATTCCAGTGGAGGTCCAGGTTGGGTTGGGTTTCCATGGCGAGGGTCAGCACGTTTTCGCCCTCCGCGAGCGCGGCCGCGGGCATCAGCGAAAACAGGAGCATGGCTGCCACGACGAGGCTGAGTAGTCTACGCATACGATTTCCTCCTGTAATTGTTTTTATTTTACGCGGCAACGCCGCATAAAATCAGTCGATCTGCGCGAAACGGTGACAAGCGACCTTGTGGCCGTCTCCCACGTCCTGCACCCTGGGCGCCTCCATGCGGCATTGCTCGGTCGCGTAGCGGCAGCGGGTGGAAAACACGCAGCCCGCGGGCGGGTTGATGGGACTCGGCACGTCGCCCTGCAAGATCTCGCGCTTTCTCGCGCGGCTCACCTTGGGATCGGGCACGGGAATCGCGCTGAGCAGCGCGCGGGTATAGGGATGCAGCGGGTGCGCGTACAGGTCCTCCGACCTGTTGATCTCCATCACGTGGCCCAGGTACATGACCACCACGTGCTGGGAGATGTGGCGCACTACGGAAAGATCGTGTGCGATGAACAGATACGCCATGCCGAGCTGCTGCTGCAGGTCCATCAGCATGTTGATGATCTGCGCCTGGATGGAGATGTCCAGCGCGGAGACGGGCTCGTCGAGCACCATGAACTCCGGCTTGATGACCATCGCGCGGGCGATGGAGATGCGCTGGCGCTGGCCGCCCGAAAACTCATGCGGGAATCGGGTGAGCTGCTCGCTGTTGAGCCCGACGAGGCGAATCTGCTCGTGAATGCGCTCGGAGCGCTCCTTTCGGTTCATCTTGGGGAACTGAATGTCCAGCGGCTCCCCCACGATGTCCCCCACGCTCATGCGCGGGTCGAGCGAGGAATAGGGATCCTGAAACACCATCTGCATGCGGCTGCGGTAAGGCGCCATGTCGCAGGTCGTGATGTCGTCGCTGTCAAAGAAAATTTTACCGCCGCTCGGGTCATGAAAGCGCATGATCGTGCGTCCAATGGTGGACTTGCCGCAGCCCGACTCGCCCACCAGACCCACGGTTTCCCCCTTGAGGACGTGCAGGCTGACGCCGTCCACCGCCTTGACGAACTGCGTCCTGCCGCCCTCCTTGACTTCAAAGTACGTCTTCAAGTCCTGAAGCTCGAGGATGGCATCGCTCACAGGGCCTCCCTCCTCTCTTCCGTCTTCGCCAGCGCCGACAGCCAGCAGCGGGAGACGTGCCCCGCGCCCACGTCGAACAGCTCCGGCCGCCGCGTCAGGCAAAGCTTCATGCACTTGTCACAGCGCGACGCGAAAGCGCAGCCCGCGGGCAGCATCATCAGATCCACTGGCGAGCCTGTGATGGGCTCAAGCCGCTTCATGCCCATGTTCTGCGCGGCCTCCGGCAGACAGCGCAGCAGCCCTTGCGTGTAAGGGTGCGCCGTCTCGTAAAACAGGTCGTCCACGGGCGCGGACTCCATCACCTGACTGCCGTACATCACGTTGACGCGGTCGCAAAGGTCCGAGACGATGCCGAGGTCGTGCGTAATCATGATGATGGCCGTCTTGACCTCTTTTTGCAGGTCGCGCATGAGCTCCAGAATCTGCGCCTGTATGGTCACGTCCAGCGCCGTGGTCGGCTCGTCCGCAATCAGGATCGAGGGGTTGCAGGCGAGCGCCATGGCAATCATCACGCGTTGGCGCATGCCGCCGGAAAATTCGTGCGGATACTGCTTGACGCGGGTAGCGGGCTGCGGAATGCTGACCATGTCGAGCAGCTCGATCGCGCGTCTGCGCGCGTCCTCCCCCTTGAGCCCCATGTGCAGCGTCAGCGTCTCTTCCAGCTGGTTGCCCACCGTGTACAGCGGATTCAGGGAGGTCATAGGATCCTGAAAGATCATGGCGATGTCCTTGCCCCGAATTTTGTTGAACTCCTTGGTTCTGATCTTCATGATGTCGCGGCCCTTGAGCCGGATGGTGCCCGTCACGCGCGCGGTATCGGGCAAAAGGCGCATGATGGCGTTCGCCGTTACCGACTTGCCGGAGCCGGACTCGCCCACAATGCCGAGGATTTCTCCCTCGCGAAGCGTAAAAGATACATGGCTGACCGCGTGCACGATGCCCGAGGGCGTATGGAACTCCACGCTCATGTCCTCCACCTGAAGGAGATATTCGGAATCTCGCATATCTGCATCCTCCTGTTCTATGGCGTTTTCCGGTGATCACTTGCGCATCCGCGGGTCCAGCGCGTCGCGCAGGGCGTCGCCCAGCACGTTAAAGCACAGGATGATGAGGCTGATGAGCACGGCGGGATATACCATGTTCATGGGATAGCTGATGATGCCGTTGAGCGCATCGTTCGCCATGGAACCCAGCGAGGGAACCGGCGCGGAGACGCCCAGACCGATGAAGCTCAGGAAGGATTCGGTCATGATCGCGCTGGGCACCACGCCCGTGGCGCTGATGATGATGACGCCGATGGAATTGGGCAGCAGATGCTTGGCGATGACCCACCTGGACCTCGCGCCCATGGCCTCGGCCGCGAGCACGTATTCCTGCGTACGGTTCATCAACAGCGCGCCGCGAACCGAACGCGCCATGCCCAGCCAATTAAAGAGGGCCAATACGATGAAGATCGAGATAAGCCCCGAACCCAGCGAAGCCAGCGCGACGAATTTGCCGCTGCCCAGCATGGCCTTGAGGGGGTCGCGCATCACGACGGAAAGCAGGATGATGATGAGCATGGAAGGAATCGTCATCATCAGGTCGACGAAGCGCATCATCAAGTTGTCGCACCAGCCGCCCACGTAGGCCGCGATGCCGCCGTAAGTGATGCCGATCAGGCAGACCAGCAGCATCGTCACCACGCCGACGAGCAAGGAGATGCGCGTGCCGTACATGACGCGCACGAAGATGTCGCGCCCCAGCTTATCCGTGCCGAGGGGATGGGAAAAGGAAGGGCCCTGGCGCACGTCGCGAGACTGCGCTTTGTAGGTATAGGGCGAGACAATGGGGCCGAACACGGCGAGCAGCACGATGACGATCAGCAAAAACAGCATGAACATCGCCAGCTTGTTGCGCGCGAAGCGGCGCATCGCGTCCTTCCAGTAGGAGACGGACGGGCGCATCTGGTCGATGGATTCCTTCTCCTCCGCGGTCGCGGGCTGAATCTCCTCTGCGGAGATGTTGTACTTCTTCATCATTTCCGGGTTTAGTTGCATATCGCTTGCATCTCCTCTCTTGCGCGGGCGCTTACATCTTGATGCGGGGATCGATGACACCGTAAAGCAGGTCCACCACGTAGTTGCAGGCGATCAGCAGCGCCGCGAAAAAGATCGTGGTGCCCATGATGAGCGGATAATCGCGCGCGGTGATCGAGGAGATGAAGTACTTGCCGATGCCGTTGATCGCGAACACCTTCTCCACCACGAACGAACCGGTCAGGATGCCCGCGATGATCGGCCCCAGCGCGGTGACCACGGGGATGATGGCGTTGCGCAGCGCGTGCTTGAACATGATCTTGAACGTCGACAGGCCCTTGGCGCGCGCAGTCTTGATGTAATCCTGCCCGATGACGTCCAGCATGGTCGTGCGCGTCAGGCGGCCGAGGTTGAACATCGGGTAGATCGCCATGCCGAAGACGGGCATGATGTAGGACTTCCACCCCTCCAGATACGCCAGAGGCAGCAGCTTGAGCCAGACGCCGAAGATCAGCATCAGCGCGATCGTCATGATGAAGCTGGGCACCGACACGAACAGGGACGAGGTGAAGATGAAGATGCGGTCGAAGACGGAGCCGTGCTTCATCGACGCCAGCACACCCAGCGGAATGCCCAGCAGCACCGCGATGAGCAGGGCGATCAGCCCGATCCGGCAGGAGAGCGGGAAGTGGCTGGCGATGACAGAGGTGACCGACTCGCCCGACTTCACCACCATGGAAAAGCCCATGTCCCCAACGAAAAGATCCCGCAGGTAATGGACGTACTGCGTCAGCAGCGGCTGGTCGTAGCCGTACTTGGCGAGCAGGCGGGCCGTGATCTCCGGGTTGACGTTTTCACCCAGAAACGGACCGCCAGGCACCGTCTGCATCAGGAAAAATGTGAGCGTGATGACGAGGAACAACGTCACCAGCGAGGTAATGAGGCGCCGTAAGGCGTATCGGAGCATAACCCATCCCACCTTCTGTCTGAAATATAAAAGCTGGCCGAACGCCCGCGCACGCGGTCGTTCGGGCTTCTTTTTATCCTTTTCGGCGCGCCTTGCGCTGCTGCCTTGAATGGGATACGATTTGAGCCTCTCGCTCCGTCGGAACCATTGGGCGTATCCATTGCGCCTGTTGCTTCCGGCGGTGCTTTCTTTATGGATGGCAAAAAACGTATATTTTTTATGTCCTGATGTTTTTCTGCGCGAACTTCCGTTTGAATCCCGGGAGCGGGCCAGTCCCGCTTGAGGCGGTTCTCAGTTCTGATTCAAATGCTTTTCTACATTCTAACGAAAAGTCATCAAAAAATCAATGCAATTCGTCCACATAAGTTGATAAAAAGCAAAATTCATCGTAAAAGTTGCACATTTTGGGCTCATTTTGCGCTTGGGCACCCCATTGTATCCCATTTTTATCCTTTCTGAGCAGGCCGTCCGTCCAAAACGAAAAAGGCACAGAACGCTCGGTTCTGTGCCTTTTTCGTTTCAGCGCGCGTGTCGATTACTCGCCCGCGAGCTTCTTGTACATCGCCAGACGCTGTGCAGCGTCCTTCTCGTTCTGCTCGAACAGAGCTTCCGCCTTGTCCGGGAACAGCTTGGCCAGGGAGGCGTAGCGCACCTCGCCCTTCAGGAAGTCCTGATAGGACTCCGTCGGGTCCTTGCTGTCCACGGTCATCGGGTTCTTGCCCTCTTCCGCCAGAGCGGGGTTGTAGCGGTACAGCGGCCAGTAGCCGGCCTTGACCGCCTTCTTGATTTCCTCCTGCGCATGGCCCATGTTGATGCCATGGTTGATGCAGGGCGCGTAGGCGATGACCAGGGACGGGCCATGATAGGCTTCCGCCTCGTTCAGCGCCTTGACCAGCTGCGCCGGGTCCGCGCTCATGGCGACGGTCGCGACGTAGACATAGCCGTAGGACATGGCCATCATGCCCAGGTCCTTCTTACGGGTCTTCTTGCCGGACGCCGCGAACTTCGCGATCGAGCCGGTCGGCGTGGACTTGGAGGACTGTCCGCCGGTGTTGGAGTACACCTCGGTGTCCAGCACGAGGATGTTGACGTCCTCGCCCTGCGCCAGCACGTGATCGACTCCGCCGTATCCGATGTCGTAAGCCCAGCCGTCGCCGCCGAAGATCCACTGGCTCTTCTTGGTCAGCATGTCGGCGCTGTCGATGACCTCGCGCGCCAGCTTGCAGGCGTCGCAGTCGCAGATCTTGCCGTTCTCGATCCACTTGGCCTCATACTCGGTGCCGGTCAGGTCGATGCCGGCCTTGCAGGCCGCCAGCAGCTTGTCGCCGGCCTTGCGGGAGCCTTCGGCGTCGTCCATGTTCTCCAGCCACTCGGCGCCCGCTTCCTTGATGTCGGCGGCGCACCACTCGACGGCGATCAGCTTGCGGACGGTATCCGCCAGCTTCGCGCGGCGCTGGTTGGTGGCGAGGTTCATGCCAAAGCCGAACTCGGCGTTGTCCTCAAAGAGGCTGTTCGCCCAGGCCGGGCCCTGGCCCTTGTCGTTCACGGTGTAGGGGCAGGTCGGAGCGCTGCCGCCGTAGATGGAGGAGCAGCCCGTGGCGTTGGCGATCAGCATGCGGTCGCCGAACAGCTGGGTCACCAGCTTGACGTACGGCGTCTCGCCGCAGCCCGCGCACGCGCCGGAGAACTCGAATAGGGGCTTGAGGAACTGGCTGCCCTTGACGGTCTTCTTGTTGACGCTCGCCGGATCCACTTCGGGCAGCGTCTGCGCGAACTCCCAATTCGCCTCTTCCGCGATCTGGGTGTGCAGCGGCACCATTTCAAGCGCCTTTTCCTTGGCCGGGCAAACGTCCACGCAGTTGCCGCAGCCGGTGCAGTCCATCGGGGAAATCTGAATGCGGAAGAGCTTGCCTGCGAATTCCTTGCCGATCGCCTTCTTGGCGGCGAAGGAGTCGGGGCGCTCGGCGTTCTCGTCCACCAGGTACGGACGGATGACGGCGTGCGGGCAGACCAGCGAGCACTGGTTGCACTGGATGCACTTGTCGATGTTCCACTTCGGAACCTTCACGGCGATGCCGCGCTTCTCGTACTTGGTCGTACCGGTCGGTACGACGCCAGCCGGGTTGAACGCGGAGACGGGTAGCTTGTCGCCCTCCTGCGCGAGGATCGGAGCGATGACTTCGTCGAAGTGCTGCGTCGTGTTCTTGATCTTGATGGCCTCGGCACCGGTCGCGGCGTTCGCCCACTCGGCGGGCACCTTGACTTCCTTCAGGCCCGAGATCGCGATGTCGATCGCGTCCCAGTTCTTCTGGACGATCGCGTCGCCCTTCTTGCCGTAGGTCTTCTTGGCGTACTGCTTCATGTACTTGTCGGCGTCCTCGTAGGGGATGACGTCGGCCAGCTTGAAGAACGCGGCCTGCATGATCGTGTTGATGCGGTTGCCCATGCCCACCTTCGCGGCCAGGTCGATCGCGTCGATCGTGTAAAGCTTGATGTTCTTCTTGGCGAGCAGCTGCTTCATGGAAGCGGGCAGCTCGGCGTCGAGCTCCTCCGCGGACCACGGGCAGTTGAGCAGGAACGTGCCGCCGTCCTTCAGGGAGGACACCATGTCGTACTTCGTCACGTAGGACGGGTTATGGCAGGCGGTGAAGTCCGCAGCGTCGATGAGGTACGGGGACTGAATCGGCTTCTTGCCAAAGCGCAGATGGGAAACCGTCAGGCCGCCCGACTTCTTGGAGTCGTATGCGAAATACGCCTGCGCGTACAGATCGGTGTGGTCGCCGATGATCTTGATGGAGTTCTTGTTCGCGCCGACGGTGCCGTCAGAACCCAGGCCGTAGAACTTGCAGCAGATGGAGCCTTCCGGCGCCGCGTTGAACTGCTCGCCCACCGGCAGGGAGGTGCCCGTCACGTCGTCCACGATGCCGACGGTGAAGTGGTTCTTGCACTCGCCGGACAGGTTGTCGAAGACCGCCTTGACATGGGTCGGCGTGAACTCCTTGGAGCCCAGGCCGTAACGGCCGCCGACGACTTCGATGTCCTTCTTGCCCGCCTCGGCCAGCGCGGCGCACACGTCCAGGTAGAGCGGCTCGCCCAGGGAGCCGGACTCCTTCGTGCGGTCCAGCACGGCGATCTTCTTACAGGTCGCGGGGATCGCCTTCACGAAGTGCTCGACGGAGAACGGACGGTAGAGGTGAACCTTGATGAGGCCGACCTTCTGGCCCATGGAGCACAGCTTGGTGACCGCCTCGTCCGCGACGTCGCAGCCGGAGCCCATCGCCACGGTGACGTACTCCGCGTCGGGCGCGCCCACATAGTCGAACAGGTTGTAATGACGGCCGGTCAGTTCGCCGACCTGCTTCATGACTTCCTCGACGATGGCGGGGGTGGCGTTGTAGTACTTGTTCGCAGCCTCACGGCCCTGGAAGTAGATGTCGGGGTTCTGCGCGGTGCCCGCCTGATGCGGATGCTCCGGATTCAGCGCGCGGGCGCGGAACTCGGCCACCTTGTCCCACGGCATGAGCTTCGCCATCTCGTCGTAGTCGATTCCGTCGATCTTCTGGATCTCGTGAGAGGTGCGGAAGCCGTCGAAGAAGTGCAGGAACGGCACGGAGGACTTCAGCGTGGCCACGTGCGCGACCAGCGCCATGTCCATAGCCTCCTGAACGGAGTTGGACGCAAGCATCGCAAAACCGGTCTGGCGGCAGCTCATGACGTCGCTGTGATCGCCGAAGATGGACAGCGCATGGTAAGCCAACGCGCGCGCGCTCACGTGGAACACGGCCGGCAGCAGCTCACCGGAGATCTTGTACATATTCGGGATCATCAGCAGCAGGCCCTGGGACGCGGTAAACGTCGTCGTCAGCGCGCCAGCCGCCAAAGAGCCGTGAACAGCGCCCGCGGCGCCCGCCTCAGACTGCATCTCCGCCACGTGGACGGTCTGCCCGAAGAGGTTTTCGCGATCGTGCGCCGCCCACTCATCCGCAACTTCCGCCATAGGGGAAGAAGGGGTAATCGGGTAGATCGCTGCCACGTCGCTGAACGCATAAGCGACATGGCTGACGGCGGTATTGCCGTCAACGGTCATTTTTGTGGCCATGGGAATTACCTCCTTATGTAAGTCAAGGATACGCAACTTGGCAGGGGTATACGTCTCCGCATACCCTCATCGGTTATATTATAAGGGTGTAAAAAAGCCCTGTCAACCGATTCCGGGGAGAATCCTCCTTCTATTTGTCTTTTTTTAAGCAAAATCTTTTAGCGCGTCAGATATATTTCATAAAGCTGCGGGAAAGCGGCTGAGGACGCTGTGCCCCCGCTGCGCCCAGCGTTTCCCCTCATTTCCGCAAGCCTCGGCGCTGCCGCAAAAAACGCGCAAAAAAAGACGGAGCATTTTCTCCGTCCCCGGCCATCGGCAAAGCTGATGGCCTCGTGCAAAATGAATGACCATTTCGCACGAATGCCACGGGAGGTTTTTCTCCGCAAATGCTGCGCATTTGCGTGCAGCGAGCGAAGCGAGTAGGGCCGAGGACAGCGCGAAGCGCTCCGCAGACCCGTACCCTGCGTCCGAAGGGGGCAGGGCGCAGCAGGCAAAGCCGGTCGATACGATTCCATAGGAAGGGGAAGTCTCCCCTTCATGCATCCCTTCCCGCATAACGGTGCTTTGTCGATGATCTGAGATTCCCCGTTCTTTTTTCTTTACCACGCCGGCGGCTCCCAGCGAACCGCCTCGCCCGTCGTCAGGCTCTTCCTTACGTCGATCAGCCGCTGGTTGCGGCTGCCGCAAAAGCGCAGCTCCAGCGAACGCTCCCGGAGGATGAACGGCCCGTCCACGAGCACGTCCGTCTCCGAAAGCAGCGCCATCCGGTCCGGGTCGCCCTCCGCGAGCAGCTTTTCAAAGACGTACCCCGTATACGTCCACACGTTCTTGCCCAGCGCGTGCGCGGCGCGCGCGATTTCATGGCAGGCGGCCGCCTGCAAAAAGGGCTCGCCGCCCGAAAGGGTGAGCCCCGATTCCAGCGGGTTTTCGCGCAGCCCGGCTATGATCTTTTCCGTATCCACGACGCGCCCGCCCGCCGGGTCGTGCGTCTCCGGATTGTGGCACCCGGCGCAGCCGTGCGGGCAGCCCTGGGTGAACACGGTCAGGCGGATGCCCGGCCCGTCCACGATCGAATCGGACGTGGTACCCGCGATGCGAATCTCCATGCAGCATTCCCCCTCTAATCCGTCCAGCCAAACGCGAGGGGCGAAGGCCTGCGCCCCCGCCCCCTGCGAATCCTCAAATGCCGTGCTTTACGCGGTCGCGTTCCTCGGCGCGCTTGCCGTTGTTGAAGCGCTCCAGCGTGCCCACCAGGTAACCCGTGATGCGGCGGATGCGTTCAAAGTGCACCTCTTCCTCCGCGCGGCCGCAGCAGGGGCAGGTATCGCCGATGATGCCGTTAAAGCCGCAGACCGGATCGCGGTCTATCGGGTGGTTGATCGAGCCGTAGCCGATGCCCGCGTCGTGCATACAGCGCACGACCGCCTCGAAGGCGTCCAGGTTCTGCGTGGGGTCGCCGTCCATCTCGACGTAGCTGATATGGCCCGCGTTGGTGAGCTCGTGATAGGGCGCTTCCAGGCGGATCTTGTCAAAGGCGCTGATCGGGTAGTAAACCGGAATGTGGAAGCTGTTGGTGTAGTATTCGCGGTCCGTGACGCCGGGGATGGAGCCGTAGCGCTCGCGGTCCATCTTGACGAAGCGGCCGGAAAGCCCCTCCGCGGGGGTGGCGATCAGGGTGTAATTCATGTGGGTCTTCTGGCTCTCGTCGTCCATGCGCCTGCGCATGTGGCCGATGATTTCAAGGCCCAGGTTCTGCGCCGCCATGCTCTCGCCGTGGTGCTTGCCCAGCAGCGCCTTGAGCGTCTCCGCCAGACCAATAAAGCCGATAGAAAGGGTGCCGTGCTTCAAAACCTCGCGCACCTCGTCGTCCCAGCCGAGCTTTTCGCTGTCCATCCAGACGTGTTCGCCCATCAGGAAAGGAAAGTTCTTCACGCGCTTGCGCGCCTGAATCTCAAAGCGCTCGTTGAGCTGGCCGATCACCAGGTCGATGCGCTCGTCCAGCAGCTTGAAGAAGCGCTCGACGTCCCCGTGCGTCTCGATCGCCAGGCGCGGCAGGTTGATCGATGTGAACGACAGGTTGCCGCGGCGGTTGCACACCTCACGCGTCGGGTCGTAGACGTTGCCGATCACGCGCGTGCGGCAGCCCATGTAGGCGATTTCCGTCTCCGGATGGCCGGGCTTGTAATATTTGAGGTTGAAGGGCGCGTCCACAAACGAAAAATTCGGGAACAGCCGCTTGGCGCTCGTCTTGATCGCCTGGCGGTACAGGTCGTAGTTGGGCTCGCCAGGGTTGTAGTTGACGCCCTCCTTCACGCGGAAGATCTGGATCGGGAAGATCGGCGTCTCGCCGCCGCCCAGGCCGTTTTCCGTCGCGGTCAGCAGATTTCGGATGGCCATGCGCGCCTCTGGGGACGTATCCATGCCGTAGTTGATGGAGGAGAAGGGCGTCTGCGCGCCCGCGCGGGAATGCATGGTGTTCAGGTTATGGATGAACGCCTCCATCGCCTGGAAGGTGCGGCGGTCGGTATCCTCCCATGCGCGGTGCTGCGCGAAGTCCGCGATGCGGCGGGCGGTCGCCTCGTCGGTCTTCTGCAGCAGCAGCGCGTGCTCCGCCGTGTCGTACGCCTCCGTGCGCTCCAGGGTGGGCTCAAGCCCCTGCTCCTTGAGCGCCTTCAGCATCGCGCGCGCGGTGTCGTCCCCGTTCGCGTCGTCCGCGAGCAGCTCCAGCGCGCCGGACAGGCGCGCGCGGTAGGTCTTGACGAACGTCTTGTGGACGCCCGGCGCCATGCCGTAATCGAAGTTGACGATCGACTGGCCGCCGTGCTGGTCGTTCTGATTGGACTGGATCGCGATGCAGGCGAGCGCGGAATAGCTCTGAATGTCCTGCGGCTCGCGCAGGACGCCGTGTCCGGTGGAGAAGCCGCCCTTGAACAGCTCGACGATGTCGATCTGCGTGCAGGTGGTCGTCAGCGTCAGAAAGTCCAGATCGTGGATGTGGATGTCGCCCTCGCGGTGCGCCTTCGCGTGCTCGGGGTTGAGCACGTACATGTCGTAGAACATCTTCGCGCCTTCGGAGCCGTACTTGAGCATCGTACCCATCGCGGTGTCGCCGTTGACGTTCGCGTTTTCGCGCTTGATGTCCGACTCCGAGGCGTCCTTAAACGTGATGTCCTCGAAGATCTTCATCAGGCGCGTGTTCATTTCGCGCGCGCGGCTGCGCTCCGCGCGGTAGAGGATGTACGCCTTGGCCGTTCGCACGTAGCCGTTTTCGATCAGCTTCTTTTCGACCATGTCCTGTACGTCCTCTACGGTCGGCACGTCGATGTCCTCGTCGCGGTCGAGCTCCGCGACGACCTGGCGCGTCAATTCCTGCGCCGTATCGCGCCCTTTCGCGCTCCCCGTCGCCGCAAACGCCTTCAGGATCGCATCCTCGATCTTCTCCGCTTCAAAAGGAACCTGCCGCCCGTCGCGCTTCTTGATGGTATCCGTCATTGCCCGCATCCTCCTTATGGTCTATCCCCCAGTGCCCGATAGCACAATTTGTATTCTCAAGCAAAAGCAGCACAACATCTTGTATATTCCGCCGTTTCGCAACGCTCCCCATTATATCAGCACGGCGCGGGATATTCAAGGGGAACACACAGAGAAAACGCGCTTTTTTCCTTTGCATGAAACTCCATCCAGATTGGCAGACTGAAGAAAGCGAGGCAAGGGAGGCGGGGACGATGGCGCAAAACGCCTATAAATGGAAGATCGGCGCGTATTATGCAGCGGAGTACGCCGCCTCAAGCGCGTGGAACGGCTTTGTGACGCTCTACTACGCCGCGCGCGGCATGGACGTGGGCCAGGTGAGCCTGCTCATGGCGTCCGGCCCGCTGGTGGCGCTCGCCGCCCTGCCGCTCACCGGCTACGCAGCCGACCGCGCCCCCAGCCGCAACGCCGTGCACCGGCTGCTGTTCGCCTGCTGCGCCGCGTGCAGCCTGCTCTTTCTGCGGGCGGAAGGTTTCTGGACGCTGCTGCTGTACACCTGCCTGTTCTCCTTCTTTTCCACCTGCATCGCGCCCATGGGCGAAACGGTGACGCTCAGCTACCTGCATCGGGAAGGACTGCCCTTCGGCCGTCTGCGCATGGCGGGCACGCTCTCCTACGCGCTTTGCAGCTATGCGCTGGGCGCGCTGCTGGATGGAAGCATCGAGCGCTTCGTCCCCATCGTGTGCGCCGCCTACGCGCTGGGTGGGCTCTGCAGCCTGCTGCTGCCCTCCGTGCCCACGGGGGAGCACAAAAAGCGCCCGCGCTTTCTTTCCCTTCTCAAAAAGAAGGAGCTGCGGACGCTGCTCGCCTTCGCGCTCTGCCTTCAGGCGGCGCAGGGGGTGTTTTATACGCTGTACGGCCTGCTCATGACACAGACGCTCGGCGGCTCGCGGGCGGACGTGGGGCTGGGCACGCTCGTGGGCACGCTCGCGGAGGTTCCCTTCCTGCTCTTCGCGGACAGACTGCTCCGCCGCTTCGGGGCGCCCCGTCTGCTGATCGCCTCCGCCGCAGGGCTTAGCCTGCGCTTTCTCGTGATGGGCCTCATCCCCTCCCGCGGCGCGGCCATCGCCTCGCAGGCCCTTTGCGCGTGCGGCATCATCGTCTGCGCGTTCGCCATGGCGCAATACGTGAGCCTCTCCGTGCCCCGCGACAGCGCTGCCTCCGGCCAGATGCTGCTCTACGTCGCCACCTACGCCGTGGCCCGGGCGCTGGGCAGCCTGATTTCCTTTGCGCTCAGCCGCTTTGTGTCGCTGCCCGCGTCCTTTCTTTGCTGCGCGGGGCTGTGCGCGCTTGCGCTCGCCCTCTTTTTTCGCGCGCTGCTGCGCCTGCCGGGGCTGCCAAACGAAGAAGCGTAGAAGCGCAAAAACCGCCCGCCGCTGCGCGGTGGACGGTTCGTTTCGCGGTGTTAAACCAGACGCAGGCCGTTTTGCGCCTGCTCATTGTGGTAGCGCTCCAGCAGTGCCTTGATGCGGTTCCAGGGGTTGAGCAGACCGGAAAGCGTGCGGTCGTGGTTGAGGGTCGCGATGATGTAGGCGATGTACTTGGACATGTCCGCCTCCACGAACCAGGGCGCCTTCAGCAGCTCCGGCGTGCGGTAGGTCAGGTTCGTCGCCATGATCTTGGTGATGATTCCCTCTTCATAGGCACGGTTGAACGCGTCGATGCCGTTGGTGAACAGCGCAAAGGTGCCCGCGGCGTAAATGCGCCTTGCCCTGCGGGCTTTGAGCTCGTGCGCGAGGTCGAGGATCGACTCGCCGCTGGAGATGATGTCGTCGGCCACGAAGACGTCCTTGCCCTCGACCGACTCGCCCAGGTACTCGTGCGCGATGATCGGGTTGCGCCCGTCCACCACGCGCGTATAGTCGCGCCGCTTGTAGAACATGCCCAGGTTCAGCCCCAGCGCGGAGGAATAGTAAATGTTTCGCTGGATCGCGCCCTCGTCCGGGGAGATGACGATCATGTGATCCTTGTCCAGCTGCAGGTCCTTTTCGCTGCGCAGCAGCGCCTTGAGCATCTGGTAGGTGGGCATCACGCTCTCAAAGCCGGAGAGCGGAATCGCGTTTTGCACGCGGGGATCGTGCGCGTCAAAGGTGATGATGTTTTCCACGCCCATGTGCGTCAGCTCCTGCAGCATCAGCGCGCAGTCCATCGACTCGCGCGAGGAGCGCCGGTGCTGGCGTCCTTCGTACAGCATGGGCATGATGACGTTGATGCGCTTGGCCTTGCCGCCCGCCGCCGCGATGATGCGCTTGAGGTCGGCAAAGTGCTCGTCGGGCGTCATCGGCACTTCGCGCCCGTACATCTTGTAGGTGCAGTTGTAGGCGCCCATGTCCATCAGGATGTACAGGTCATAGCCGCGCACGCTGCTCTTGAGCATGCCCTTGCCCTCGCCGGTGCCAAAGCGCGGGCAGTTCGCCTCGATTAAGAATCCGCTGTTTTCGTATCCGGGGAAGCTGTGAAGCAGTTCGCTCTCGTCGTCGGCCTGCTGCCAACGCATCAGGTAGTCGTTCACGACGGCGCCCATCTCTTCTGTGCCGCGCATGGCGATGATGCCGAGCGGCGCGATCGGGCGGGTGGGAAATCTCTCGGTAGCGACATCGCGAAGCGATTCTGTCATGCTAGTATACCATCCTCTTCGGCGCTGGAAGGCCAGCGCAATGCTTTTAGAACCGTAACCCCGTTTATTATACAGCATTCGACATTTTTTTTAAATGGGTATTTGCCGCAAAACTGTACATTAATGAAATCTTGCTCTTTTTGCAGCGGCGGTTTTAGGATGGCTATACGAAGCCCTTTTTTATGCCTGCGGTTTTTTACAAATTCCGTTCAAACTTTCGAGGCCATCATGGTATAATAGAAGGAGAGCCGGCCCGCGCCATCAAGGCTCCGCGCATTCGTCGCCCCGCCTCGGCGGAACGCAAACGCGCCATCCATCACCCGACAAGGAGGGCTTCTTCTTTGAAACGCATCGTGCTTACCGGCGGCGGCACGGCCGGTCACGTGACGCCCAACCTCGCGCTCATCCCCTTCCTGCAAAAGGACGGATGGGATGTTCACTACATCGGCACAAAGGAAGGCATCGAGCGCTCGCTCGTAGAACCCCTTGCGGGCGTTACCTATCACGCGGTAAAGAGCGGCAAACTGCGCCGCTACTTCGACGTGAAAAACCTCACCGATCCGTTCCGCGTCGTCGCCGGTGCTTTTCAGGCCCAGAGCCTCCTGGGCAGGCTGCGCCCGAACATCGTGTTCGCCAAAGGCGGTTTCGTGAGCGTGCCCGTCGTCTACGGTGCGGCGCTGCACCGCATCCCCGTGCTCATCCACGAGAGCGACATCACGCCCGGGCTTGCCAACAAGCTCTCCGCGCCGTTTGCCAGCGCGGTGCTCACCACCTTTCCGGAAGCGGCAAAGGCCATGGGCGAAAAGGGCGTCTGCACCGGCACGCCGCTGCGCCGCCAGCTCTTCGAGGGCAGACGCGAACGCGGGCTCTCGCTGTGCGGCTTCAGCGCCTCCCGCCCCGTGCTGATGATGGTCGGCGGCAGCCTGGGCGCGCAGAGCGTCAACAAGGTGCTCCGCGAGGCCCTTCCAAAGCTGCTTGCGCATTATCAGGTGCTGCACGTATGCGGCAAGGGCAATCTCGCCCCGGAGCTCGAGGGCAGGGCGGGCTACCGCCAGTTTGAATACCTGCAAGGCGAGCTGCCCGACGCGTTTGCCTGCGCGGACATGGTGCTCTCGCGCGCCGGTTCCAACTCGCTTTCGGAGATTCTCGCGCTGGGCAAGCCCGCGCTGCTCGTCCCCTATCCGGCCACCGCCAGCCGCGGCGACCAGATTCTCAACGCCCATTCCCTCGCGGCGCGCGGTCTGGCACACGTCATCGCGCAGGAAGATCTGAACGCCGAAAGCCTCGTGCGCGAGCTCTCCGCGCTGTGGGCGGATCGCGCCGCGCTCACGAAAGCGATGCGCGCGCTGCCCGACGCCGACGGTACGGCGCAGGTGCTTGCCCAAATCGAACGCTTCGCACGCCCCTCCACGGAGGGCTGATCGCCTCTGCATTTTCAAAAGAAGGGAGCCGGTATTCATGGTACAAAAGACCGAATGGGCGCTGTCCTCCACGGATGGCGTCAGCACCCTGCACGCCATCACCTGGCGTCCGGAAGGCCCCGTCCGCGCCATCCTCCTGATCGCGCACGGCATGGTCGAATACATCGACCGCTACGACGATTTCGCCCGTTATCTCTGCATGAGGGGCTTTCTCGTCAGCGGCCACGACCACCTCGGCCATGGCAAGAGCGTCGCCAGCGAGGCGGATCTCGGCTATTTCGCGGACAAAAACGGCTTTAACTGCCTGATCGAGGACGTGCACCGCCATCGCGAGCGCGTCGCGTCAGAACATCCGGGCGTGCCCGTCTTCGTGCTGGGGCACTCCATGGGCTCGTTCGTGATCCGCAACTACATCCAACGCCACGCGGAGGGATTGAGCGGCGCCGTCGTAATGGGGACGGGCAACCAGCCGCGCATTGCCGCGCTCGCGGGGCGCGCCGTCTCCGGCTTCCTGATGAAGACGAAGGGGCCGCGCTACCGCAGCCCCTTCGTAGACAGCCTGGCCCTCGGCGGCCTCAACAAGCCCTTTAAGCCCGCGCGCACCAAGAACGACTTCATCAGCAGCGACCCGCAGGTGGTGGACCGCTACTGCGCGGATCCCCTCTGCTCCTTCACGTTCACCGTCAGCGCCTACCACGACATGTTCGGCGGCATGCTGAACCTCAGCGACCGGAGCCGCCTGGCGGGCATGCCTCGCACGCTGCCTGTGCTGCTCGCCTCCGGCGGACAGGATCCTTTGGGCGACATGGGCAAGGGCATCGAAAAGCTCTGCGGCGCCTACAGGGAGCTGGGCATGCAGGACGTGACGCTGCGCCTGTACCCCGGAGACCGCCACGAAATCCTCAACGAGCGCGACCGCGAAACTGTGTATGCGGACGTGGCCGCCTGGCTCGAAAGCAAGCTCGTCCCCCAGGCGTCCATTTCATGACGTACAGCGCCCCCGTCAACGGCACATGCTGCGCCGCTGACGGGGGCGCTGTTCTTTGCGGGCGATGCCGTGGGCCGCGTCAGGCCTTTGCCATGTCCGCCGCCATTTCCTCGACCAGGGCGGCGCTCCGCTTGGCCGCCGCGCGTTCAAACGTGGGATAATCCATCTGCGCGCTGTCGTCCGCCTTGTCCGAAATCGCGCGGATGACGACGAAGGGCAGGCCGTTGACCCTCGCCGCGTGCGCGATGGCCGCGCCCTCCATCTCCGTGCACAGGCCCTCAAACGCCTGCGCAATGAACGCCTTGCGCTCCTTGTCCGCGATGAACTGGTCGCCGCTGACGACGCGCCCCGTCTTCACCCGCACGTCCGCCGCCGCGCGCAGGCAGGCCGCCCGCGCGCAGGCGATCATCCCTTCGTCCGCCTCGAATGAAAGCGTGCCCATCCCGGGCATGACGCCGATCGGATACCCCAGCGCCGTCACGTCCACGTCGTGATAGAGCGCGTCGGTGGAAATCACGAGATCGCCGATGTCAAGCTCCGCGTCGAGCGAACCGGCCACGCCCGTGTTGATCACGTGGGTCACGCCAAAAAGATCGCAGAGAACCTGCACGCACAGCCCCGCGTTGACCTTGCCGATGCCGCACTGCACCACCACCGCGGGCAGGCCCCGCAGCTTCCCCTCATAAAACGTCATGGCGGCGCGCCGCACCGCGCGGACGTCCGAAAGCGCCTCCCGCAATGTATCGATTTCCAGCTCCATCGCGCCGATGATGCCCAGCTTAATCATTTGTCAAACCTCACTTCGCGTCCGCACGCGGACACTTCAATTTTACAGGGTCGATTCGCTTCTCGCGCAGGCGCGCGCGCATTGCGCGCTGCACCAGCGTGTAAATGACGGAGGTCGTGGGCACCGCGATCAGCATGCCCAGAATGCCCATCAGGCTGCCGCCGAGCGTCACGGCGAGCAGCACCCAGATCGCGGGCAGGCCGACCGCCGAGGCCGAAACCACGCGCGGATAAATCAGGTTGCCCTCGATCTGCTGGAGCACGAGGATAAAGAGCACGAACCAGACCGCCTGCATGGGGTTGACCACCAGGATCAGGAACGCGCCCACGACCGTGGACAGCAGCGCGCCGAAGATCGGAATCAGCGCGGTAATCCACAGCATGACCGAAATCGGCAGCGCGTATGGGAAGCGGAAGATCGTCATGCCGACGAAGCACAGGCCGCCCAGAATGGTCGCTTCCGTGCACTGCACGGTGACGAAGCTGAAGAACGTGTCGTGCGTGAGCGAGGCCACGGAGATGATCTGATCCACGCGGCGCTCCGGCAAAAAGGCGTAGAGCATCTGCTTGCACTGGCGGCCGAGCTTTTCCTTCTGCACCGAGACGTAAATCGCGAACACCGCCGTGAGGAACGCGCTGAACACGCCGTTGAAAATCGTCGTCGCCGCGCCCACCGACGAGGAAAGCGCCACCCCCGCGATGCCCTTCAGCCAGGCGACGAGCGTGTTGACGATGTTGTTCCAGCTGGGAAGCACGCTGTTTACGATCTCCTGGTACTCCGGGTAGCCCGCGAGGTAGACGTTCAGCTGTTCAAACCATTCCTGCGTCTTGGGCAGGTAGGTCATGATGCTGTCCGCGAGCAGGCCCACCGCGTTGATGAGCTGCGGAATGACCATCAGCAGCACGAAGACGATCAGGGCCACGATCAGGGCGATGGAAGCGATCAGGCTCACGGGGCGCACCCAGCGCGCGCCGGGCCTCACCAGCGGCCGCCCCTTGATGCGAACGCGCTTTAAAAAGCGCTCGATCAGCTCGATGGGCACGCTGAGGACGAACGCGACCGCAAGCCCGATCAGGAAGGGCGAGGCCAGGTTCATCAGGTACTGCCCCGCGCGCACGACGGCGGGCAGATTCTGCACGCCCCAGAACAGCACGATCGCAAACGACGAGAGCAACAGGATCTTTTTGATGTTCTTTGAGTTCAGCTCCAAACCGGCATCCTCCTCAAACCCCTTTTGCAGGGCACGCGCCCTTGGCGGCGCGACAATCTATTGTACGGGCGCGTTCCGGACTCATGACAGCATCCCCCACGCCCTGAGCACGTCCAGCTTTTGCTGCATCAGCAGCCTTGCGTCCACCATGCCTTCCTCGTAGGCGGCCCGCAGCTTTCCCTTGTCCTTTTCAAACCGGTCGATGGCCAGCGGCTGCCCCGGCGCCACGACCAGTGCCGTGCCCGCCCTCTCCAGCTCGAACAGCCGCGCCCGCTGGCCGTTGTAGACCTCGCTGCGCCGGTCGAGCGCGCCGATCATCTCCGGCATGGAGCGCAGCAGCTTCTGATACGCCGCGCGCATGGGCTCGGGCTTCTTTTCGTAGCCTCGGTCGCGCGTGAGCACCACGACGACCCGCTCACACCCATCCGCGAGCGCCTTTTCAAAGGGAATCGGGTCGGTCGTGCCCCCGTCCAGATACGCACCGCCGAGATAATGCACCACGGGCGAGAACATGGGGATGGAAGACGACGCGCGGAGCACCGTGGAATCGTGGTTGATGTACGACTTGTTGAAATAGGCGGGGCGCCCGGTCTTCACGTCCGTGACGCCCGCGACAAACTCCGTGGGCGAGCGCAGGAACGCCTCGTAATCGAACGGATCCAGCCTATTGGCGATTTCCTCGAACAGAAACTTCATGCCGAAAAGCGAGCGTTCCCGGATAAAATTCTGAAAGCTCAGGTAGCGCTTGTCGTCGATGTAATTCAGGTTGATACGGACCGAACGCCCGCGCTGCCCGGATACGAACGACACCCCGTTGTTCGCCCCCGCTGAAACGCCGACGACGTAATCCACGCGCAGGCCCGCGTCCATCATCGCGTCGAGCACGCCGCTGGTGTACACGCCACGCATGCCGCCGCCTTCGAGCACAAGCCCCGTCTTCATTTTCAATACCTTCCTCTCTTTTGCGCAAAGCCGCAAAATGCATTCCCTGTTATTATACACGCTCTCTGCGCTAAAATGCGAGGGGGTTACGCATAAAAAGTCGTTTATACGGTTCTAAAATGACGCGTTATCGGTTGATTCGCGCGCGCGCGTGCGGTATGATGGGGGCAGACACAAATGCCGGAGGGATACGAATGCGAGAAATACACGTTCAGCAAATCGAGGATACCCTGTACGCCCTGTGCCGCAGCGCCTGCTGCGAAATCGGAGACGACGTACTCGCCCTGCTAGAGGATGGGCTGCGCCGCGAGCGCTCGCCTTTTGGGCGGGACATCCTGCGCCAGCTCATCGAAAACGACCGTCTGGCCTGCGAAAGGCAGATGCCCATCTGTCAGGACACGGGCATGGCCGTCGTCTTTCTGGACGTCGGTCAGGACGTGCACCTGACCGGCGGCGACCTGACGGAGGCGGTGAACGCGGGCGTTCGGCGCGCCTACCGGGACGGCTGCTTTCGCAATTCCGTGCTGACCCCGCTCGAGCGCGTGAACACCGGCGACAACACGCCCGCCGTGCTGCACGTGCGCATTCTCCCGGGGGAACAGGTGCACATCACCGTCGCGCCCAAGGGATTCGGCAGCGAAAACATGAGCCGTCTGGGCATGCTGACCCCCTCGCAGGGACGGGAAGGCGTCCTGGACTTCGTCGTGGAGACGGTGCGCCTCGCGGGCGCGAACCCCTGTCCGCCGGTGGTGGTGGGCGTGGGCATCGGCGGCACGGCGGAAAGCTGCATGCTGCTGGCGAAGCGCCAGCTCACGCGAAGTGTCGGCGCGCCGAGCCTAGATCCGAACCTCGCGGAAATGGAGCGGGAGCTGCTCGCGCGCATCAACCGGCTGGGCATCGGTCCGCAGGGGCTGGGCGGCGACGTGACGGCGCTGGCCGTGCACGTCGCCCAGACGCCCACGCACATCGCGGGGCTGCCGGTCGCGGTCAACATGCAATGCCACGCGGCGCGTCACAAGGAAGCTACGCTTTAAACGCGCCGTCCTCATCCTCACGCAGAAAGGAAGTCTTTTCATGCCCATTTCCATCACCGCGCCTTTCGACCGGAAGGCCCTGAAAGCCCTGCGGGCGGGCGACAGCGTGCTGCTTTCGGGGACGATCCTTACCGGACGCGACGCCGCGCACAAGCGCCTCATCGCCCTTTTGGACGAGGGAAAGCCCCTGCCCGTCGATCTGGCGGATCAAGCGATCTACTATGCGGGCCCCTGCCCGCCCAAGCCCGGCGACGTCATCGGTTCGTGCGGGCCCACCACAAGCGGGCGCATGGACGCCTACGCCCCCCGCCTGCTCGACCTGGGGCTGGCGGCGATGATCGGTAAGGGCTTTCGCAGGCCCCAGGTCGTGGAAGCCATCAAACGAAACGGAGCGGTGTACTTCGCCGCGACGGGCGGGGCGGGCGCGCTCATCGCGCAGTGCGTAAAGGAAGCGCGCGTGCTCGCCTTTGAGGATCTGGGCACGGAGGCCGTCCGCGCGCTCAGCGTTGAAAACCTGCCGCTCATCGTCGCCATCGACAGCGAAGGAACCGATCTGTATCAGGCGGGCCCCGCCAAATACGCCGCGCCGTAAGCTTTTTATCATCACATAAGGGTCCCGCGGAGAGGATAAACCTGCCGCGGGGCCCGTTTTCAGCCAGAAATTCCGGGAAGTTCTTCCTATCTAAAATAGGCGCTTTCCTGAAACTGTTCAAACGGCATGAAGGGGCCCCGGCATCTTTGTCGTTTTATTTTTCTTTATGCGCTTGACGCGGCCTTACCCGCGGCAGTACAATAGGTCGAACAATCATAAGGGAGGCATCATCAATGTTCGTTGTGTTCTTTATGATGTGGGTGATCTTCAACGGACAGTGGACCACCGAAATTGCCCTTCTGGGGCTTTTTCTTTGCGCCGCGCTGTACCTGTTCACGTGGAAGTTCATGGGCTACGGCCCCCGGCAGGAGTGGCGCGCGCTGAGGCGCATGCCGCGTGTGCTTTCCTACGCGTGGACGCTTCTCGTTGAGATTTTCAAGGCGAACATCCACGTCATGCACTTCATCCTCACCCCCAAGTACGAGGTGGAGCCGGAGCTCGTGGGCTTCAGGACGAAGCTTCAGTCCGACACCTCGCGCGCGGCTCTGGCGGATTCCATCACCCTGACCCCGGGCACGATCACCGTGCAGGTCGAAGGGGACAGGTTCCTCGTGCACTGCCTGGACAAGTCGCTGGGAGAAGGGCTTGAAGACTCGGACTTCGAGCGCCGCCTGCTTGAATTGGAGGGGAAGCGCTGATGGAAAGCTGTTATCAGATTCTGTATAACGCCGCCTTCGTGGTGCTGGGCATCCTGCTGTTCCTGTGCCTGATCCGGTCCATACGCGGGCCGCGCATCGCGGACCGCATCGTCGCGGTCAACATGATCTGCACCATCGTCACGATCATCATCTGCGTGCTGGCCCTGGCGATGGGCGAGGGATATCTGGTGGACGTCGCGCTGATTTACACGATGCTGGGCTTCCTGGCCGTCGTGCTGCTCACCAAGGTCTACATGGGCGTCTACCTCGAAAAGAAGCAGAAAGAGGCAAAGGAGGCGAAGGGCGATGCTTGAGGTGCTGCGCTTTTCCGTTTCCGCCGCCCTGATGACCTGCGGGCTGCTGGTGCTGTGCGTGGGCGTCTTCGGCGTGTTCCGCTTTCAATACGTGCTCAACCGCATGCACGCCGCCGCCATGAACGACACGATGGGCATTCTCTTCGTGCTGCTCTCCCTCATCGTGGCCGAGGGCGCGACCTTCACGTCGCTCAAGCTCGTGCTCGTCATCCTGATGCTGTGGATCACGAGCCCCGTGTCCAGCCACCTGGTCTGCCGCCTGGAGGTCACCACCAACGAAAAGCTCGAAAAGGAAATGGAGGTGCACAGGTAATGGAATTTCTAAACATCCTTCTTCTCGTGTTCATCATCGTGTGCGCCGTTTCGGTGAGCCTGACGAAGAACCTGCTCACCTCGCTTATCATCTTCATGTCACAGAGCCTGGCGATGTCCATCATCTGGATCCTGCTGCAATCCCCGGACCTGGCCATCACCGAGGCGGCGGTCGGCGCGGGCGTCACCAGCCTGCTGATGTTCGTCACGCTCAAGAAAATTCACGCCATCGACACCGAAAAGGAAGCGGAAGGGGGCGAGCATCGTGGCGAAGCTGAGAAATGATTACGAAAACACGCCGTTCGCCCGCTTCATGCGCTGGGTTCGCCGGGGCGGTTCGCGCCTTGAAAGCGAAATGGAGCAGGATCTGACCGAGGCCGCGCCGGACAACTCGCTGCTCTCCAGCGAATCCATCGCCGAGATGGAAAACGCCTACGACGCGCGCCAGGACGCCGCGCGTGAAAAGGAACGGGCGATGCTGGAGCAGATGCACGGCTGGACCCGCACGCGGGGCCGCAAGCTGGTGAACACGCTGTACGCGCTGCTCTCCGTCGTCATCTGCCTTTCCATCATCTACGTGCTGCTGGGCACGGTCGCCGACCTGCCGCACTTCGGCGACGAGCACAACCCCATCAACAATGAAGTTTCCGGGCGCTACATCGAGCGCGGCATTCAGGAAACGGGCGCCGTCAACATCGTGACGGGCATGATCCTCGACTACCGCGCCTTCGATACCCTGGGCGAGAGCCACGTGCTCTTCATCGCCGCCTGCAGCGTGCTGATCCTTCTGCGCGTGACGCAGGAAAAGAAGCGCGACGGCAGCATGTCGCAGGAAAAGCAGGACGCCGAAATCGACGACCGCGTCTACGAGCCCAAGAACGACATCATCCTGCAAAAGGCAGCGACGATCCTCGTGCCTCTGATCCTGCTCTTCGGCATTTACATCATCTTAAACGGCCATTTGTCGCCGGGCGGCGGCTTCTCCGGCGGCGCCGTCATGGGCGCCGGCCTGATCCTGTACCTGAATGCATTTGGATTTGAGAAGACGGAGCGCTTCTTCACGTTCAAAACCTTTAAGACCGTCTCTTTCTGCGCGCTGGCATTCTACGCGCTGGCCAAGAGCTACTCCTTCTTCACCGGCGCCAATCACCTTGAAAGCGGCATCCCGCTGGGCACGCCCGGCGCCATCCTCTCCTCCGGCCTGATTCTGCCTCTGAACATCGCGGTGGGCATGGTCGTATGCTGCACCATGTATGCGTTCTACACGCTCTTCCGGAAGGGGGATATGTGATGCTTCAAAACCTTCTGACCAACTACGAAGAGGCCGCGGCCATCATCCTGTTCGGCATCGGCATCACGACGCTGCTGCTGCAGCGCAACATGATCAAGAAGATCATCGGCTTTTCCATGATGGACAGCGCCATCTACCTGTTCCTGGCCGCCAAGGGCTTCATCGCGGGCCGCGGCGCGCCCATCATGGTGGACGGCGTGCAGTCCGTCGAGGCGTACATCAACCCCATCCCCAGCGGCCTGGTGCTGACCGGCATCGTCGTTTCCGTCTCCGTCAGCGCGCTCATGCTCGCGCTCACCGTGCGCCTGTACCGCCGCTATCACTCGCTGGACATCGACGAAATTACCAGCATGATGCGAAAGGAGGAACCGTAACGTGGCGTTTTGGCAGAACATCCCCTTCTTCAGCATCCTGATCGCGCTGGCTTCGGCCTCCTTTACCTCGATCATGCCCGCAAAGGCGGCGCGCCGCACGGCCATCGCCGTCACGAGCGTCGTCCTCGGCCTCTCCGGCCTGCTGATCGGCTTCATGTACGTGAACGGCGGAAGCTACACGTTCATGATGGGCCACTTTCCCGCGCCGTGGGGCAATGAAATCCGCGCGGGCCTTCTGGAGGCTGTGACGGCCTTCGTCTTTGCGCTCATCATGCTCATCTCCCTGCTCGGCGGCCTTTCCAAGGTCGAGGAGCACGTGGAGGAATCCAAGCAGAACCTGTACTTCATCATGTGCGAGCTGCTGCTCACCGCGCTGCTCGCCCAGATCTACACCAACGACCTTTTCACCGCCTACGTCTTCGTCGAAATCATGACCATCGCCGCGTGCTCGCTGATCACCGCCCGCACCAAGGGGCGCACGCTCGTCGCCGCCACGCGCTACATGGTCATGAACCTGCTGGGCAGCGGCCTCTTCCTGCTGGGGCTGACGCTGCTTTACGACCTGACGGGGCATCTGCTCATGGAAAACATCCACGAGCAGGTGGTGATCCTCTCCGAGACGGGCCTTTACCACCAGCCGCTCACCGTCGTGATCGCCCTGATGTGCCTGGGCCTTGCGATCAAGAGCGCGCTGTTCCCGTTCCACACCTGGCTGCCGGACGCCTACGGCTACACCACGCCCGCCTCCAGCGCGATGCTCTCCAGTCTCGTGAGCAAGGGCTACATCTTCCTGCTCATCAAGGTCATGTACCGCGTCATCGGGCTGGACGTCATCCGCGAGTCGGGGATCGACAACATCCTGCTCGTCTTCGCGCTGGTCGGCGTGGTGATGGGCTCGGTTTCCGCGATCAAGGAAAAGGACATCCGCCGCATGATCTCCTACTCCTCCGTCGCGCAGATCGGCTACATCTTCATGGGCATCGGCCTGGGGTCCGAGGCGGGCATCGTCGCCGCCATCTTCCACATCTTTGCGCACGCCGCCGCGAAATCCATGCTCTTCCTCTCCGCCGGCGGCCTGTGCGAGGTTTCCGGCGAACGCCGCATGTTCCGCGACCTGCGCGGCAGCGCGTATCGCAACCCCATCGCGGGCGTCGCCTTTGTCGTAGGCGCGTTCTCCATGGTCGGCATCCCGTTCTTCGGCGGCTTCATGTCCAAGCTTTGCTTCGCCTCCGCGGCGATGCAGGCGGGCGGCATGCGCATGATTCTGGTGCTGCTCGTGCTGGCCATCAGCACGGCGCTCAACACCCTGTACTTCCTGCGCACCGTCATTACGATCTACCGCCCGGCGATCCGCGAATACCCGGAGGCCAAGGACTTCAGGCCCCGCACCTCGTTCGCCTTCGCGATGGTCGTCTCCATCGGCGTGAACATCGCGCTGGGCGTTTGCTCGCAGCCGGTGCTGAACGCGATCACCCAGGGGCTTGCCCATTTCGGCTGATAGGGCCGCTGAAGAAGGAGTGTTATCCCATGCAAGGCGATCTTACGCTGCTGCTTCCCGTGGCGGTTCCGCTCGCCGCAGGGCTCATCGTGTGCTTTTTCAAGGCGCTCGATACCCGGCGCGCGCGAAACCTCTTTACGGGCGCGGCGCTCGCTGCGACGATGCTGTGCACGCTGCCGGCCTTATTCCGGGGCGAGACGCAGTTGACGCTGTTTTACCTGACCGACACCATCCCCGTCCTCCTGAAGGCGGACGGCATCGCCAAGCTGTTCACGGCGCTGATCGCGTTCGTGTGGGCGATGGTCGGCTTCTACTCGTTTGAATACATGGCGCACGAGCAAAACGAGCGCCGGTTCTACGCCTTTTACCTGCTCACGCTCGCGGCGCTGATGGGGCTTTCGCTTTCGGGCACGATCGTGACGCTGTACATGTTCTACGAGGCGATGACCCTGCTTTCCCTTCCGCTGGTGCTGCACACGCAGACCAAGGAAGCTATCGCAGCGGGCATTAAGTACCTCATCTACTCCGTGTTCGGCGCCTCGCTGGCGCTGCTGGGCATCTTCTTTTTGCAGTTTTACTGCACCGGCCTCACCTTTACCCCCGGCGGGGCGCTGGACATGGCGAGGGTCGCCGGCCACGAGCCGCTGCTGCTGCTCGTCGTGATGCTCATGATCCTGGGATTTGGCGTCAAGGCGGGCATGTTCCCGATGCACGCGTGGCTTCCGACCGCGCACCCGGTCGCCCCCTCCCCCGCGAGCGCCGTGCTCTCGGGCGTCATCACCAAGGCGGGCGTGCTGGGCATCCTGCGCGTCGTCTTCTTCCTGGTGGGCCCGGATTTCCTGCGCGGCACCTGGGTGCAGGGCCTGTCGATGGGTCTCGCCCTCGTCACCGTCTTTCTGGGCTCGATGCTCGCCTTCAAGGAGAGCCTGCTCAAAAAGCGGCTGGCCTACTCCACGGTCAGCCAGGTTTCCTACGTGCTCTTCGGCCTCTTCACGCTCACCCCGCTGGGCTTCGTAGGCGCGCTGCTGCACGTGGTGTGCCATTCGCTGATCAAGAACACGCTGTTCATGGGCGCGGGCGCGATCATCGAAAAGACCGGCAAGACGAGCGCGGACGAGCTGACCGGCATCGGCAAGCAGATGCCCATCGTCATCTGGTGCTTCACGCTGGTCTCCGTCGCGCTCATCGGCATCCCGCCGACGGGCGGCTTCGTAAGCAAGTGGTACCTGGCGAACGGTTCTCTCTCGATGGGCGCGGGCGTGTACGCCTGGCTCGGCCCGGTCGTGCTGCTGGTCAGCGCCCTGCTCACCGCGGGCTATCTGCTGCCCATCTCGACCCGCGGATTCTTTCCGGGCGACAAGGCTGACCTGGCGGCGCTTCCCAAGGCTGAGCCGACCGCGCTCATGACGGTTCCGATGATCGCGCTCACGGCGCTCGCCGTACTGATCGGCATGTTCCCGGGCACGTTCATCTCCTTCTTCCTGTCCATCGCGGGCAGCGTCCTGTAAGCGAAAGAGAGGAAGTAAACGTATGACATTGATGCTTTGCACCTTTTTGCTGCCGCTGATCGGCGGCGCGGTTCTTCCCCTGCTTCACCTGGAGGATCGAAAGCGCCGCTCCATCTACGTGCAGGTCGTGACCACCCTCACCTCGCTGATGGCGCTTGGACTGCTCCTTCGCCGCCCGGAGGGAACGCTCACGCTCTTTCACATGACCGACGAGCTCTCCCTCGCCCTGCGTCTTGACGGCGCGGGCAGCGTGTTCATGGGCCTGATCGCCTTTCTCTGGCCGCTGGCGACGCTTTACGCGTTCGAGTACATGGCCCATGAGGAGCACGAGACGTCCTTTTTCGCCTTCTACACCATGACCTACGGGGTGACGCTGTGCATCACCATGGCGGCGAACCTCTTTTCCCTCTACGTGTTCTACGAGTGCCTGACACTCATCACCCTGCCGCTGGTCACGCACAAGATGGACGCCAAGTCCGCGCTCGCAGGCCGGCGCTATCTGGTCTATTCCATCAGCGGCGCGGCGCTCGCCTTCATCGGCCT
Source organism: Beduinella massiliensis (assembly GCF_900199405.1). Taxonomy (NCBI): domain Bacteria; kingdom Bacillati; phylum Bacillota; class Clostridia; order Eubacteriales; family Beduinellaceae; genus Beduinella; species Beduinella massiliensis. The sequence continues at coordinate 1,088,220 of NZ_LT963430.1, read as the reverse complement.
GGTGTTCATCATGACGTTCGGCACGAGCACGGCCTTCCAGTACGGCGGCGTGCTGACAGCGGAGGCCATCGCGGGCCGCGAGCAGCTGCTGCGCCTGGTGTTCCTGCTCGCCTTCATCGGTTTCGGCACCAAGGCCGCCATGTTCCCGATGCACGCCTGGCTCCCCCTCGCCTCCGTCGCGCCCACGCCGGTCACGGCGCTGCTGCACGCGGTCGCGGTCGTCAATACCGGCGCGTTCGCCTGCATCCGCCTGATCTACTACAGCTTCGGCACGGAGCTGCTCTTCGGCACCTGGGCGCAGGCGGTCGCGATCCTGCTGGCCGCGTTCACCATCGTCTACGGCTCCGCCATGGCCGTGCGCGAGCAGCACTTCAAGCGCCGCCTCGCCTTCTCCACGGTCAGCAACCTCAGCTACATCCTGCTGGGCGCGGCGCTGATGACCCCAGCAGGCCTCGTCGGCAGCCTCACGCACCTTTGCTTCCACGGCCTGATGAAGATCACCCTCTTCTACTGCGCAGGCGCGGTGCTGGTGAAGACCGGCAAGGAATACGTACAGGACCTGCGCGGCTATTACAAAGTCATGCCCTTCACCATGGGCGTGTACACCCTCGCGGCGCTGGCGCTGGTGGGCGTGCCGCCGATGGTCGGCTTCATCAGCAAGTGGAACCTGCTGACGGCCTCTGTGACCAGCGGCCTCACGCCCGGCTACATCGGCGCGGCTGCGCTGATCGTCTCCGCGGTGCTGACGGCGGTTTACCTGCTCTACGTGGTCGTAACCGCGGCCTTTTCCCCGCTCGCGGAGGGCAGCATGGCCCTCGCCGGGGAGCGCCGCGACCCCAGCTGGCTCATGAAGGGACCGCTGCTCGTGCTGTGCGCGGCCATCGTGCTGCTGGGCCTGTTCTCTACGCCGCTCGTCCACTACTTTGAGGCCGTCGCCGGCGGCCTGCTGTAAGGAGGAGGATCGATCATGAACCTGCTTTTACCCGTGCTCGTCTTCTTCCCGATGGCGGGCGCCTTGGCCTCCTACCTCGCGGGACGGCGCGACAAGCACCTGCGCGACGTGCTCTGCTGCGCCTTCACGGTGGCGGAGTTCGCCGCGGCGGCGCTGCTTCTGCTCAGCGTCCTGCGCGGGGCTTCCTACGCTTTTCGTTGGGAGGGCTTCTGCGCGATGGGCCTCACCTTCCGCCTGGACGGATTCCGCGCGCTTTACGGCGCCATCGCCGCCTTCATGTGGATGATGACGACGCTGTTCTCGCCGGAGTACTTCAAGCACTACCATAACCGCAACCGCTACTATCTGTTCACCTTGCTCACGCTGGGCGCGACGATGGGCGTGTTCCTCTCCGACGACCTGTTCACCACCTTCGTGTTCTTCGAGGTGATGTCGCTCACCTCCTATGCCTGGGTCGCGCACGACGAGCGCGCGGAGTCCCTGCGCGCGGCGGAGACGTACCTGTACATCGCGGTCATCGGCGGCCTGGTGACGCTGATGGGCCTGTTCCTGCTCTACAGCAAGCTCGGCACGCTCGCCTTTGACGGCATGCGCGCTGAGGCCGCTGCGATGCAGGACCGCTCCCCGCTCTACCTCGCGGGCGCGCTCACGTTCTTCGGCTTCGCGGCCAAGGCCGGCATGTTCCCGCTGCACATCTGGCTGCCCAAGGCGCACGCCGTGGCCCCGGCCCCGGCCAGCGCCCTGCTTTCCGGCATCCTGACGAAGACGGGCCTGTTCGGCATCCTCGCGGTGAGCTGCAACCTCTTCCTGCACGACGCCCCCTGGGGCGACGCCGTCCTCTTCTTTGGCTGCGTCACCATGTTCCTGGGCGCGCTGCTGGCGCTGTTCTCCGTAAACCTCAAGCGCACGCTGGCCTGCTCCTCGATGTCGCAGATCGGGTTTATCCTCGTGGGCGTGGGCATGCAGGGGTTGTTGGGCCCGCATAACGCCCTTGCCGTGCAGGGTACGGTGCTGCACATGGTGAATCACTCGCTCATCAAGCTGACGCTCTTCCTGTGCGCAGGCGTGGTCTTCATGAACCTGCACAAGCTGGAGCTGAACGACATCCGCGGCTTCGGGCGCGGCAAGCCCCTGCTGCACGCGGCGTTCCTGCTGGGCGCGCTGGGGATCGCGGGCGTCCCGCTCTTCAACGGCTACATCAGCAAGTCCCTGCTGCACGAGAGCATCCTCGAGTACGTCGCTCTGCTCGGCGAGGCTGGGGCGGCCGCGGGCCTGTACCGCTTCGTGGAAATCCTCTTCGTCGTCACCGGCGGTATGACGCTCGCGTACATGACCAAGCTGTACGTCGCCCTCTTCTGGGAGAAGAACGACACGAGCCAGGCCCAGTTCGACGCGCTGAACGGCAAGTACATGAACCGGCTGTCCGCGTTCGCGCTGTGCGGCTCCGCCGTGCTGCTGCCGCTGCTGGGCATGCTGCCGGACGTGTTCATGACCCGCATCGCGGTCCTCGCGCAGGGATTCCTGGGCGGCGTATCGCCGGAGCACGCGGTCGCCTACTTCTCCTCCGAAAACCTCATGGGCGCGCTCAAGTCCATCGTCATCGGCGCTGTCCTGTACGCGCTCATCCGCGCCTTCCTGATGCAAAAGGAAAAACGCTCGCGCGCCTACGTCAACCGCTGGCCCGCGAAGCTCGACCTGGAGGAAGCCGTGTACCGGCCTCTGCTGACCAAGGTGCTGCCGAACCCCGTGCTGGTCGCCCTGACCCGCGCGCTGGACGAGCTCACCGACTCCGTCATCATCGCCCTGCGCCATACGTTCCTGGGCAAGACGAAGAAGCACAAGCCCGTACCCGTCGGCACGCATCTCACCTACGCCCTGGGCTCCCTCCTCAACGGCTTTGTCTGGGTGCTCAACCGCACGGTCTACCATCGCCGCCCGATCAGGACGGACTTCACCGTCGCCCTGGCGGCCGGGTTGGAAGAGGTGCAAAGCGGCGGGCGGCTCATCACCCGCAGCGTCTCCTTCGGCCTGCTGCTGCTTTGCATCGGCATGTACCTGACGTTCACCTACCTGATGACGCTTTAAGGCAAGGCGCCCGCGTGCGCCTTCCGCCCAGCGATCCGGTTCCGCGCCTGCTCCGGCAGGCCGGGGCCGGATTGCTTTTTTTATCCAAAAACGCCGCCGGTTTTTTCATTTCCTTCGTCTTTGGTTCTTTCAAAGCGCTCTATGCCATATATTTCGTCGCATAACGGCGGATTTCTTGCAAAACGTCCACCATGGTGCTATAATGCGTTTGATTTGAAGTGTTGGAAAAGAGGTATCGTATGAAGCAAAAAAAGGGAAAAGTCCGTTTCTGCGTGGCGGTCGCCCTTCTGCTGACGGCCCTGCTTGCATCCAGCCTGCTCACCGGCTCCGGGGGCGGACAGACTGAATCCATCAAGACGGTCATGCGGGACGCAGTGCTGCACGAGGAGAACCGCATCGGCCTCTTCGGCGTTCTGGAGGTCAACCCCGCGGTCATCTCCGATTTCGTGCTGACGGGCCTGTTGCTGGGCGTGGCGGCGCTGCTGCGTCTCTTCGCGATTCCACGCTTTCGCTACGTACCGGGCAGGCTGCAGGTCGTCCTGGAAGAGCTGGTGTCGTTCTTTCATCGCCTCGCCAAGGGCAACAGCCCGCATCGCTACCGCTTCCTCGGCGCGTACATCTTCGGGGCGGGCGTATACATCTTCTTCGGCACGCTGTTTGAGCTGTTCGGCATCCAGGCCGTCACCACGGCCGGACGCTCGATCTCGCTGCCCGCCCCCCTGTCCGACATCAACGCCGCGATCGCGCTCGGTTTTTTGTCCTACGCCGTGATCCTGACCGGCGGACTGATCAGCAACGGCCTGCGCGGCGTCGGGCAGACGCTCAAGGACTTCTCGCTGCCCATCTCCATGAGCTTCCGCCTTTTCGGCGCGCTGCTCAGCGGACTGCTCGTGTCGGAGCTCGTGTACTACTCCATCTCGCTCAGCTTCGTGCTGCCCGTGGTGGTGGCCGTGCTCTTCACCCTTCTGCACGCGCTCATTCAGACCTACGTGCTGACGATGCTGACGTCTCTCTTCTATGGCGAGGTCACCGAGCCTCACGTCCCCAAGGCCAACAAAGCCGGAAGCGCAGCCAAGCCCGCGCCTGCGGCGGCACAATCATAAACGGAGGAATGATACGATGAAAAAGTCCATTCAAAAGCCCCTTTGCAGGATCATGCTCTGCCTGACGGTAGCCCTTCTTCTGACGATGCTCGTGTGCCCGGCCCTGGCCGAGGACGTTCTTCCCGCCGGCGCGCAGGATATGCTCTCCTCCGCCAAGGCGCTCAGCGCCGCGATCGCCATCGGCCTTGCGGCGGGCGCGGGCGCCATCGCCATGGGCATATCGATCGGCAAGTCGGTGGACGCGATCTCCCGCCAGCCCGAAGCCGAGGGCAGCATCCGCACGAACCTGATGCTGGGACTCGTCTTCGTGGAAACGGCGATCATCTACGCCCTGATCGTCGCCATCCTCATCATCTTCGTTCTGTAAGCGCGGCCGGTCCGCCGCGCGCCCCGAATACCGGCGGGCGCATCGGGCGATCGAAGCCCGATAGAGCGCCCGCGCGCAGTCTGCCCGGCCGACACGATTCCCGATTGTGGAGAAAGGGAATGGGCGCTTTCGGACGCCCATTGTACAAGGTGAACCTATGCCCCTTAACATCAATTTTCAGCAGATTCTGCTGCATCTGTTCAACTTCGTCCTTCTCGCCTCCGGGCTCTACCTGCTGCTCTATAAGCCCGTGCTCGCCTTCATGCAAAAGCGGCAGGATCACTACGCGGAGCTAGACCGCCAGAGCGCGGAAAAGGAGGCCGCCGCCCAGGCGGTCCTCAGCGAATACGAAAAACGGCTTGAGACGGCGGACGAAGAAATCAAGCAGCGCGCCGCGGCCGCAAACCAGCAGCTCGACGCAAGCAGGCAGGAAAGCCTGCTCCGCGCGAAGGAGCAGGCCGACAGGCTGCTTTCCGACGCCCGCGCGGCCGCTCAGCAGGAGCGGGCGGCCATCCTGAAGGGCGCCCAGAAGGACATCGCCGAGCTGGTCGTCTCCGCGGCGGAAAAGCTCTCCCAAAAGGAGCTCGATCTCGAAAGCGAGCGGGCGCTGTACGACCGCTTCTTGGAAGCGGCACAGGAGGATGAGCAGTTATGACGGACAAAACCCCGGTTGAACGGCTCACCGCGCGGCTCCTGTGCGTCACCCCGCCCGACGCCGCGCAGGAAGAGCGGATGCGCCGGTTTCTTTCGCAGAAGTACGGCGCGGAGGTCGCCCTCTCGATCGAGATCGACCCCTCCCTGCGAAGCGGCTTCCGCCTCAGCGCCGGCGGCGAGGTCTACGACTGGAGCGCCGAAGGACGCCTTCAGCAATTCAGGGAAAGCGTGGAGCAGCGCGCGCTTCACGGCCTGCAAGACGGCAGCATCATCCCGCTGCTCAAATCCGGCATTCAGGAGTTCAAGCTGCTCGCCACCAGCAGCGAAATCGGCACGGTGCTCTCCGTGGGCGACGGCATCGCCGTGGTGGAAGGGCTGGAGCACGCCGCCTACGGCGAAATTCTGCTCTTCGAGTGCGGCGTGAAGGGCATGGTGCAAGACCTGCGCCGGCACGAAACCGGCTGCATCCTGTTCGGCGACGACGAGGAGATCGAGGCCGGCAGCCGCGTCGCCCGAACGGGCAAGACCGCGGGCGTCCCCGTCGGCGAAGGCTTTCTCGGCCGCGTGGTGGACGCGCTGGGCCGCCCCATCGACGGCGGGCCGGAAGTAAAGCCCAGCGGCTACCGCCCCATCGAGGAACCCGCGCCGGGCATCATCGAAAGAAAGAGCGTCGATACGCCGCTGGAAACGGGCCTGCTCGCCATCGACGCGATGTTCCCCATCGGCCGCGGTCAGCGCGAGCTCATCATCGGCGACCGGCAGACGGGCAAGACGGCCATCGCGCTGGACGCCATCCTCAACCAAAAGGGCAAGAACGTCCTGTGCATCTACGTCGCCATCGGCCAGAAAGCCAGCTCCGTCGCCCAGCTCGTGGAAAACCTACGCAAGCGCGGCGCGCTCGATTACTGCATCGTCGTCAGCGCCACGGCGGGCGAGGAAGACACTATGCAGTACATCGCGCCCTATGCGGGCTGCGCGATGGCGGAATACTTCATGCACGAGGGCCGCGACGTGCTGATCGTCTACGACGATCTGTCCAAGCACGCCATCGCCTACCGCGCGATGAGCCTGCTGCTCGAGCGCGCCCCCGGCCGCGAGGCTTATCCCGGCGACGTCTTCTACCTGCATTCCCGCCTGCTGGAGCGCTCGGCCCACCTGAGCGACGCGCTGGGCGGCGGCAGCATGACCGCGCTGCCGATCGTGGAGACGCAGGCAGGCGACGTGTCGGCCTACATCCCCACGAACATCATCTCCATCACGGACGGCCAGATCTTCCTGGAAAGCGACCTGTTCTTCGCGGGCCAGCGTCCGGCGGTCAACGTGGGCCTTTCCGTATCGCGCGTGGGCGGCGCGGCGCAGACAAAGGCCATGAAGCGGGCGACGGGCGCGCTGCGTCTGGACCTCGCGCAATACCGGGAGATGGAGGTCTTCACCCAGTTTTCCAGCGACCTGGACGAGAACACCCGGGAACAGCTGCGCTACGGCCAGGGGCTGATGCGCATGCTGCGCCAGAAGCAGTACCATCCGCTGAGCCAGCATGCGCAGGTCATCGTGCTGGTCTGCGCCATGGAGCGCCTGTTCCTGAACGTGCCCGACGCCCGCATCGCCGCCTTCAGGGACGCGATGCTGGAGCACTTCGAGCAGGAGCACCCCAGCCTGTGCACGGGGCTGGAGGAGGACAGGACGCTGACGGACGAGAGAAAGCAGCAGATCCTCAGCATCGCGGGCGACTTCCTCGACAAGAACGCCGCCCGCTTCGGGAGGAATTAAAATGCCCAGCGCCAAGGAGATAAAGACCCGTATCGCCAGCATTCAGGATACGCAGAAGATCACCAACGCCATGTACCTGATTTCCTCCACCAAGCTGCGCAAGGCGCGGAACGAGCTGAGCCGCACGCGCCCCTATTTCGAGGCGCTGCAGGGCGAGATCAAGCGCATCTTCCGCACGGTTCCGGACGTGGTCAGCCCCTACTTCTACCCGCCTGCTGGCGCGCCAAAGCTGGAAGGGACCTACGCCTGCCTCGTCATCACGGCGGATCGCGGCATGGCGGGCGCCTACAACCACAACGTCATCAAGGCGGCGCAGGCGATGCTCTCCGCCCACCCCGATACCAAGCTCTTCGTGGTGGGCGAATACGGCCGCCAGCACTTTCTGCAAAGCCATACGCCCATCGAGCAAAGCTTCCTCTACCCCGCGCAGAACCCCACGCTGCACAGAGCGCGCGAAATCTGCGACGTCCTGCTCGAGCGCTACGAAAGCGGCGAGTTTCAAAAGCTCTACATCCTCTTCACGGACATGAAAAGCAGCCTTGCCGCCGAACCCATCAGCACGCGCCTTCTGCCCTTTCACCGGGGGGATTTCTCCTCCGCGGACGGCGCGCCGGGCGTCAGCTTTGAGTTTACCCCCAGCATCGGCGTTGTGCTCAGCCACGTGATTCAAAGCTACGTCACGGGATTCATCTACAGCGCCTTGGTGGACAGCTTCTGCGCCGAGCAGAACGCCCGCATGACGGCCATGAGCTCGGCGGGTGAAAACGCGGACAAGATGCTCTCCGCGCTTTCGATTCAGTACAACCGCGTTCGCCAGGCCTCCATCACGCAGGAGATCACCGAGGTGGCCGCCGGGGCGAAGGCCCAGAAAAGAAAGAGGGTGCAAAAGTGCTAGGCACTGGAAAGATCGTGCAGGTCTCCGGCCCCGTCGTGGACGCGGAGTTTGAGACGGGCCGCTTGCCCAGGATCCGCGAGGCGCTGCGCGTCACGGTAGGCGGCGAAAAGCGGGTCATGGAAGTGGCCCAGCATCTGGATGAAACGACGGTCCGCTGCATCATGCTGGCCCCGAGCGAGGGGCTGACGCGCGGCATGGACGTGGAGGCGCTGGGGCAGGGCATCAGCGTACCCGTGGGCGATCAGACCCTGGGACGCATGTTCAACGTGCTGGGCGATCCCATCGACGGCGGCGCGCCGGTTCCGGCGGACGCGGAGCGCTGGTGCATCCATCGCAAGGCTCCCTCCTTTGAAGAGCAGAGCCCGGTGGTCAGCATCCTGGAAACCGGCATCAAGGTCATCGACCTGCTGGAGCCCTACGCCAAGGGCGGCAAAATCGGCCTGTTTGGCGGCGCGGGCGTCGGCAAGACGGTGCTCATTCAGGAGCTCATCCGCAACGTCGCCTCCGAGCACGGCGGCTACTCCATCTTCACCGGCGTCGGCGAGCGCAGCCGCGAGGGAAACGACCTTTGGAACGAAATGCTGGAAAGCGGCGTCATCGAGAAGACCGCCCTCGTGTTCGGACAGATGAACGAAGCGCCCGGCGTGCGCATGCGGGTGGCCCTCTCCGGCCTCACCATGTCCGAGTACTTCCGGGACGTGCAGCACAAGGACGTGCTGCTCTTCATCGACAACATCTTCCGCTTCGTGCAGGCCGGATCGGAGGTCTCCACGCTGCTGGGCCGCATGCCCTCCGCCGTGGGCTACCAGCCGACGCTGGCGACCGAGATGGGCCAACTGCAGGAGCGCATCGCCTCCACCAAGGAGGGCTCGGTCACTTCCGTGCAGGCGGTCTACGTGCCCGCCGACGACCTGACCGACCCCGCGCCCGCGCAGACGTTCACCCACCTGGACGCAACCACCGTGCTCAGCCGCAAAATCTCCGAGCAGGGCATCTACCCGGCGGTGGACCCGCTCGCCTCCACCTCGCGCATTCTGGAGGCGGACGTCGTCGGCCAGGAGCACTACGACACCGCGCGCGCCGTGCAGGAGATCTTGCAGAAGTACAGCGACCTGCAGGACATCATCGCCATCCTCGGCATCGAGGAATTGAGCGAGGAGGACCGCCTGACGGTCGCCCGCGCCCGCAAGATTCAGCGCTTCCTCTCCCAGCCCTTCCACGTGGCGGAAAAGTTCACCGGCATCAAGGGCGTCTACGTGCCGCTGAAGGATACCATCCGCAGCTTTCAGGCGATCCTCTCCGGCGACATGGACGCATACCCCGAGCAGGCGTTCTACAACGTCGGCGCGATCGAGGACGTGATCGAGAAAGCAGGCAAGGAGCGTTAAGATGGAGAGCTTTCACGTAGACATTCTCGCCGCCGCCTGCTCGTTTTACGCGGGCCCCTGCGTTTCGCTGGTCGTGCCCACGCCTGACGGCAAGCGCGGCGTTCAGGCGAACCACTGCAACATGATCGCCGCCATCACGCCCGGCGAGCTGAGCTACACGCTGCCCGGCGAGCGCCCACGCCTCGCTGCCGTGTCCTCCGGCCTCATCAAGATCGAGGACGGCCGGGTGCTGGTGCTGGTGGAGACCGCGGAGCGCCCCGAGGACATCGACAAAAACCGGGCCCAGCGGGTCGCGGACGTCGCGCGCGAAGCCATGCTTCAAAAGATGAGCCGCCGCGAATACCTGGAGACGCAGGCGCAGCTCGCCCGTTCGATCAACCGCCTGCGCGTCAAGCACCACGCGGAACAGCTGAACGACTGACGGCAGAGCCGCCCCTTCTCCCCAAATACGACAGGCCCGCCTGCGAATGCGCTCGCAGGCGGGCCTCTTTATTTGCGTTGACCTTTTCAGCTCCCGCTGCTGTTGTAGCGGCGAAGGCCCCGTTTCCACATGCGGCCCGACAGGAACACGAGCAGCAGCGCCACGGCCGGCGAGAGCATGCACAGCCACTGGGGCGCGTCGGGCTTTCTGAGCAGCATGGCCGCGGGATAGAAGTTCAGGAACGCGACGGGCAGGACGGCGGTGACCAGCACGCGGAAGGCCGTCCCGAAGATCGTAATCGGGTACTTTTGAATGAGCAGGTAAATGTGCGTCACGATGGAGCGAAGCGCGCTCGCCTTCGTCGACCAGAACGCGACGCAGGCGACGATGAACTGGATGCACACGATGATGACGCCGCCGGAGACGATGAAGACAAAGAGCCACAGGAAGTCGAGCGGCGTCCAGCGCAGCCCCAGCGCCGCAAGCCCGCTCGCCACGAGCAGCGCGCCCATGATCGTATCGCACAGGCCCGTATAACGGATTTCCCCGCCGACGAGCTGCACAAAGGGGCTCACGGGCCGAAGCAGATACTTGTCAAACGCGCCGGTGACGATCTCCGTCTGCAAATTGCTCAGGTTCTTGAAGAAGATCGAGTAGAGGCTCCAGCAGATCATACACAGGCCGTAGAGCACCATCAGATCTCCCACGCCCCAGTTGCCGATGGTTTCAAAGCGCCAGGAAAGGACGCCAAGCTGCACGAGGTTCGCGCTGTTGAGGATGACCACGCCCACCAGGCTCATCCAGAAGTCGGCGCGGTACTGCATCATGCTGCGCAGGGTCATGCGAATCAGCGAAAGATAAATTCTCAAATTGAACCGCTTGCTCTTCATGGCTCAACCTCCCTGCACGCTCAGGCGCCTGTAAACCCGGCTCCACGCCGCGCGGCCGAGCGCCAGCAGCAGCGCGACCCAAAATGCCTGCAGCAGCACGCTCCCCAGCGCCGCTTGCCGGCCGCAGGCGCCGGTGTAGATGTTGAGCGGCGTTTCAAAGATGCAGCGGAAGGGAAGCGCTTCGCAGACCGCCTGCATCCAGGTTGGGTAGAGCCAGATGGGGATCAGCTTGCCCGACAGCAGGCCGAGCAGCCCGCCGTAGGCCATCGTGATGTTTCGGATGTCCGTCGTGAGAAAGCAGATCATTCCGAGCAGAAAGTTGAGCGAAAACAGGATGAGATAGCTGAGAACGCAGCTTAAAAGGAACGCAAGCGCGTGAAAGGCGCTGACCGGAAGCTGCATGCCGAAAAACACGACCGCGATCCCCCAGCCCGGCAGCACGAGGCCGAGCATGCCGAAGAGGGTGGCGCTGGCGTCGCGGAGGAGAATCTGGCTTTGAAAGTGCACGGGGCGCAGCAGGTCGGTATCGATCCTGCCCGTCCTGATCTGCTGGGCGATATAAAGGTGCGGGGCGCTTTCCATGGCGGAGGGGTAGAAGACCATGTCGAGCGCCACGGCCATCATCGCATAGGTGACCATCGAGGGAAGGTCGCGGCCGACGATCGCCGGGTTCTGGGCGTACAGCGCGGCCCACAGGCAGCGGATGCCGTACATGGCGATCAGTCCGTAGCAAAGCTTGAGCAGGAAGTCCGTCCGATAAAGAGCCCCTGCGCGCGCCTCTTTTTTGAGGAATGCGGCGAAGCATCTCATGCGCTCTCACCGCTTTTCCCCGCTCCCTCGGCGTAGATGTCGCGCACGATCTGCTCGATGTCCGCCTCCACGATCGTGAGGTCGCGGATCGTCGCCGCGCTTTCGTTTACCCGCGCGATGATCTCGCCCACGGAAAGGTCCTGCTGGTTGAACGTGACGGCGAGCTGCGAGGGCCCGAGGGGCTCGACGCGGGTGCCCGGCAGCGTCAGGCTGGGTCGCTCCCCCGCAAACTGAATTTTTACGGTTCTCTCCTGCCCGTACCGCCTGCGCAGGCCGTCTATGTCCCCATCGTAGATGATTCGGCCGCTGCTGATGACGATGACCCGGTTGACCAGCTTTTCCATGTCCACCATGTCGTGCGTGGTCAGCAGCGTGGTGACGCCGCTCTCCCTGTTGATCTTCAGGATGAACTCGCGCAGGCGCTCCTTGGCGACGACGTCCACGCCGATCGTCGGCTCATCCAGAAAGAGCGTCTGCGGGTTGTGCATCAGCGCGGCGGCGAGGTCGGCCCGCATGCGCTGCCCCAGGCTGAGCTGGCGCACCGGCTGGTTGAGGAAGGAAGCGAGGTCGAGCAGGTCTACAAATGTGTCCAGGTTCTTTTTAAAGCGCTGGTCGTCCACCTGGTACATCTCCTTCAAGATGCGCAGGCTGTCGATGACCGGCACGTCCCACCAAAGCGACGTCTTCTGGCCAAACACGACCCCGATGTTCTTCAAGTGTGCCTCGCGGTCGACGTGCGGTATCAGCCCGTTCACCCGAACCTCGCCCGACGTCGGCACGAGAATGCCCGAAAGCATCTTGATGGTCGTCGACTTGCCCGCGCCGTTCTGGCCGATGTAGCCGACGATCTCGCCGTCCTCGATGGAAAAGTCGATCGCGTCCACAGCGCGCTTTTCCTCGTATTCGGTGTGAAAAAGCGACCGGATCGCGGAAAATCTTCCTTCCGCCGGCCGCGCGATGCGGTAGGTCTTCGTCAGCGCCGTGGCCTGAATCATCTGCTTTTCCTCTCCCGCGCGGCCCCCAAGCGCGCGCAGGCTTCCCTTTCTTTTCTTTTGCGATCAGCCGATATGAAACATGCCTTGGGGAACGTCATTTGCAGCAGCTGTCGCAGCGCTCCAGCTTATTGAACGGCGCTTCCCGGCGCAGCGCGCCCGGCAGCGTCCGCAGCGGCAGGTAGGCCTTGTCCACGGTCGGGCAGGCCGGGTCCTCGTGATAGCGCCTGCCGCCCTTCGGGTTGTAATACACCGTCGGCAGCGAGGCGTCCTCGTCCCGCCTGCGGCAAAGCTCACAGGCCGTAAGGCCGCTGTAGGGCTTCTTCTTCAGGTCGCTCAGGGAAAACTTCGTCAACGGCAGGTACCGCTCGTCCACAGCCGAGCACGCCGCCGCGGTATGAAAGCACCGTCCGCCGTTGGCGTTGTAGTACAGGGTCACGTTCTTTTTCCCCGCGCAGCGCGCGCAGGGCGTAAGCGACGCGTACTTCTTCTGCCCTATGTCGATCGCCGGAAAGGACGAGAGCGGCAGGTAAGCCTTGTCCACGTTCCCGCAGTTCGCAGTCGTGTGATAGTTCTTGCCGCCCTCCGCGTTGTAGTACAGCGTGGGCGCCGCGCCTTCCAGGACGCACCGGCACGGCTCGAGCTGGTTATAGGGCGCCGCATTCAGCTTGGACGCGCCAAATGAACGCATGGGCAGGTACCTATCCTCCACGGTTTCGCACTGCGGGTCCGCGTGATAGCGCTTGCCGCCCTTGGAATTGTAGTACAGCGTCGTCTCCGCCCGCGCAAACGCGGGGATCAGCAGTGCGAGCATCATCAAAAGCGCCGTCCATCTCTTCATCCGTCATCCTCCGTCCGTGTTTCGTCCATCGCCGCCCGAAAACCCCATCGGGGAAAGAGGCGGAAAAAGCATGCGCTTTTTCCGCGCGGGAGAAATTTACTTCTGCTTAGACCAGCGTTCCTTCAGCAGGGGCATGAAGAGGCCCCCCTGCACGGCGCGGGCGATGAAGGCGCAGAAGCGCCCCGTCTTCGTGTCGTACCAGTCGCTGAAGGGGACGCGCGTGGACGTCGTGGCGAGATAATGCGCAATCGGTGTGCTGAACGTCTCGACCGCCCGCTCGTCATCCGCCATCGCCGCCGCCCAGAGAATCCAGTCGGACTTGGTGTAGTCCGCGCGCGAATCCAGGGGCACGCCGTACTCGTTCTGCTCCTTTAAGTAGCGGGCGGTCTCCGCCCTGTAGAAGTCCGCGCCGAACAGGCCGAAGCCGAACAGCACGTCCCACACGGCGTTGTACTTGAGGCTCCAGCCCCTGCCGTCGAGCGTGAGGGCGGTTCCCTCCGGCGTGCGGGCGCGCGCGAGCACGCTCTGCGCCATCTCACGGCTCGCCCGCCGGTACCTTTCGGCCTTTTCGCCGTCGCCCAGGCGCTCCATCATGTACCCATAGGCCGCCAGCCCGCACACCGCCTTGATCGCGAGGTTCACGTTGTGCGCCAGATGTCCGGCGAAGTCGTCCGTGCAAAGCTGCTCGCCCGGGTCCGCGCCGTAGCGTTCCAGGTAGCTCACCCATTTTTCCAACGTGGGCAGGTACGCACGCACCAGCGCGCTGTCCCCGTCCGCGCGCATCGCCGCCGCCAGCATGAGGATCATGTTGCCGCATTCCTCGACCGGCATCTGATAGCGCAGGTCGTACAGGTTCTCTTCGCCGTCGTCCAGGTACAGCGGCGGGTAGACGTCGCCGTTTTGGATCGGGTCGGTGAGCCCCATGCCGAACGCATCCTGCCGCAGGCCGTACACCTGGCCCGTCGCATACGGATAACGCCCGACGTCGTGCGGCGCAAAGTCGTCCTTCCACGCGGGCAGGGTGGCAAAGCGCAGGATCGGCCTGCACAGCGCGCGCACGAGCTCCGGCGCGTACAGCAGAAAGAGCGGGCACGAGGGATAGCTGATGTCCACCGTCCCGATGCAGCCGTTGGAATCGTTCTCCTTGGAAAGGAGCACGAGGTTGCCCTCGCGGTCCGCGATCAGCTTGTGCGCGGCGATGCTCTGGCGGTAAGCGGCCGCGACGAGCGTGGCGTATGCCTCGCCGCCGACGCGGCGCGCGTCCGCCAGCAGCTGCGCGTCTAGCGCGCCGCAGCGCGCGCCGATCGCATCCCAATCCTGCCAGCACGCGTGCAGCGCCTGAAGGATCGTCCTGCCGCTTCGCGCGTAGTATGCCTTGGCGGTGAAGTCGAAGTAGCGGATGGCGTCCACGTCGTCGTAGCCGAGCAGCAGCCGCGCTGTCTGCTCTGCCCCCTCCACCCGCATCGTGCGCGTGAAGGTGAGGGCCCAGTGGCCGCCGATGCGCGCAAAGGCCGTGCCCTCGTCGGCGGCGAGGTAGGCGTAGCCCCAGTCGATCGTGATGTGGTCGCCCGAGTGACACAGGACGTTCTGGCGCTTCTTGCCCATATAGGCCACGTGCAAATCGTCGCTCCGATAGTCCTTGCCGACCATGGGCTCGGGCGCTTCGCCCTCGCGGCAGATTTCGTCGTGCAGCTCAAAGCGCACGGAAACCTCGTGCGCTCCGCCGTCCCTGCTCTCGGCGGCGAGCGTGACGAACGTGACCGGCGTGCTCATCAGATCCGGATCGTCCAGCAGCAGCGGCGCGCAAAACTCCGCGCGAATGCCGGCGCCGCCGGCCTCAAAGGCGTAGCGCGTCCGCGTGGGGGTGACCTCGATGGCCTCGACCCGCGCTTCCTCCGCGTCCGTGCGCCCGATCAGGGCGTAGCTCGCGCCGTCCACGCTGGCGCTCAGCACCAGGCGCTTGCGCTGACCCGCCCAGTGCCGGGTGTCCTCCCGCGCGGGCTGGTCCGTGCAGCTCCAGATGGAGACGTATGGGTCGCTCGTCACCAACGGGTAGGCGGGCAAATGCGTCCCTTGTTGCATGAATAAGTCCTCCTCTTTTATCAGCCTGAAAAGATGGCCGCACAATACATTCGCCGTAGCCCCGGCATTTCCTGCCGGAGCAGGCTTTACAGGAACGCGCTCCTTTCAGGAGAGCCATTTGCGCAGCATGCCGCTCAGCGCGTCCGGGTCGATGGGCTTCGACATGTGTCCGTTCATCCCTGCGCGCAGCGCGGCCTGCACGTCCTCGGCAAAGGCGTTCGCGGTCATGGCGATGATCGGAATGTCCGCGGCGTCCGGCCGGTCCAGCGCCCGGATGCGGCGGACCGCCTCGTAGCCGTCCATCCGGGGCATTTGAATGTCCATCAGGATCAGGTCGTACGTCCCCACCGGGGAGGACGCCACCCGCTCGACCGCCTCCACGCCGTCGTGCGCGCAGTCGATGCTGACGCCCAGCACGCCGATCATCTCCAGCGCGATCTCCCGGTTCAGCTCGTTGTCCTCCACCAGCAGAATCCGCTTGTCCAAAAGCTTCGCATTCCCGCCTTCCGCCGCCTGGGCGGGGTCATCCCCCGCTTTCAGCGCGCGCAGCACGCGGCACAGCCTGCCCCGGTACAAGGGAGCGGGCACGAACGGGGTAAGCCCCTGCGTTCCTTCCCCGGCCTCAACGTCCTCCGAAAAGAAGATCACCTGCGGCGCGTCCGCTCCCGACGCTTCCCTGACCCGGCGTGCGGCCCCCCCCCCCTCCCGGGGCCGCCCGGCCCCCCGCCCAAGCCGGTAGCCCTTCCCCCCCCGCCCCGCACGCAGCGCCCTCCCCCCCCCCTCCCCCCCCCCGCCCGCGCCGTCCCGCCCCCTCCCCCCCGCCCACACTCACTCCCCGCCCCCTGGACCCCCCGCCCGCGCGCAGCACGCGCCCCAGCCTGCCCCGGTACAAGGGAGCGGGCACAACCGGGGTAACCCCCTGCGTCCCTCCCCCGGCCTCAACGCCCCCCAAAAAGAAGATCCCCGGCGGCGCGCCCGCCCCCGACGCTTCCCTGCCCCGGCGTGCGGCTCCCCCCGCGCCCGGGGGCCGCCGGTCCACGAGCGCAAGCCGGTAGCCATTGCCCGCGCGCCGCGCGCGAAGCGCCATCGCCTCCGCCTCCCCGGCGCTGCCGGCGCTGTCCGGCCGCATGCCCAGCGACGATAACACCTGCACGACGTCGGCAAGCTCCTCCTTTTCCCCGCTGACGGCCAGCGCGCGGGCCAGATGCCACGCTTCGGGCAGCGCCTTTTCCCGCTCCTGCTGAAGCGGAAAATCCAGCGTTACCGTGAACACCGAACCCGCGCCGGGCGCGCTCTTCACGTCGATGCTGCCCGCCATGCCGTCCACGATGTTCTTGGTGATCGCCATGCCCAGCCCGGTTCCCATGATTTTGCGGGATGCCTGATCCTGCCCGCGCTCAAAGGGCAGGAAAAGACGCCTGAGCAGCTCCTCGTCCATGCCCAGGCCCGTATCCCGGCAGGAAAAGCGATAGCTGCCGTATCCCGCCTTTTGCGCGGGGAGCTGCGTCACCTCCACGCGAACGCTGCCGCCCTTCGGGGTGTACTTGACGGCGTTGCTGAGGACGTTGAGATAGACCTGGCGCACGCGCAGCGGGTCGCCCTCGACGCCTTCATCCAGCAGGCCGTGCATAGACGCCCTGAGGTCGACGCCTGCCTCCCGCGCCTGCGGGTACATCAGCTCCATGCATTCACAGAAGAGCTCCGCGATGTCGAACGGCTCCGAACGGAGCGCCAGCTTGCCGCTTTCGATCTTGGACATATCCAGCACGTCGTTGATGAGCCTGAGCAGATGGCTGCTGGATAGTTCGATCTTGCGCAGGCAGTCCAGCAGGCGTTCCGGCTCCCCGATGTGCTCCTTGGCGATCGACGTCATGCCGACGATGGCGTTCATGGGCGTGCGGATGTCGTGGGACATGTTGCTGAGAAATTCGCTCTTCGCCGCGTTGGCCGCATTCGCGCTGTCCAGCGCGCTTTGCAGCAGGCGGCGGTTTTGCTCCTCGTCGCGCTTTCGCTCTTCGATGTCGCGCAGCAGCAGGATGGCGAGCCGCTCCTCCGTGAACGGATCCTCCACGTGCACGGCCTGCTGCAGGATCCAGTGGTACTGTCCGTCGCCCAGCAGCGCGCGCGCCTCCAGAAAGACCTCGCTGCGCCCGCCGCCGAGCGCCGCCTTTAACGTATCCGGCGCAAAGCGGCCGCAGAATTCCTCCCGGTAGTCCGCGTGCAGGCGAGAAAGCAGCTCTTCGTAGACCTGTGAATACCGCTTGTCCTCCGGCAGATGGAGGGAAAGGGAACCGTCGTCGTACAGGACGCTGACCGTGTCGCGCGTCAGGTTGACGCTCATGATCAGCGGGTACGCGCTGGAGATGGCGCTGATGAGAAAGCGGCGCTCCAGCAGCCGCCCGCGCTTTTCCTCCTCCTCCGCCAGCTTTTCCTTGGTCACGTCGTGGAACGTGGCGATCATCGCCGGGTTGCCGTCCTCGTCGCGGACGCTCTCCACGATGACGGCGGACCAGAAGCAGCTCCCATCCGGGCGGAGCATCCGATTGGTAAACGTGGCCTTGCGCGCCCTTTTCGCGGCGTCGGCAAAGGCGTCCTCCGTCATCCGCACGTCGTCCGGGTGCAGCACCTCCGAGAGGGCGCGCCCTCTGACGGCGTCGTTCGCGGCCTCCGGCGGATAGCCCAGCAGGCGGAGGCCCTCGGCGTTGAGCTGCAAAAACCGATACGGCGCTTCGGGGGTCAGCAGCGCGATGCCCTCGGGGATCGAGTTGTACAGGTGGCCGATATAGCTGGTCCTGCTGGCGATCTTGCGCTGGGAAAGGCTGCTGCTGTACAGGTAAATACCCGCCAGCAGCCCAATGCCCGCGATGACGCAAAGCATCAGCAGCAGCGTGCGCAGGAGAATGTTGCGCGTCTGCGCCAGCACGACATCCCTGGGAATGATGGAAATCACGTACCAGTCCGAATTCAGGCCGATGGGCGCATAGCAGAAGACCGTGGGCTCGCCGTTGTAGGTAAAAACTGCCCAGCCCGTCTCGCCCGCCGCCAGGGATTCTCGGAACTGCGAAAGAAGCTGCCCGTCGTTCTCCCGCGCAGGGAGCATGTCGAACAGGTTCTGCACCGTCTTATTGCTGTTCGGGTGCGCGGAGCGCATCAGCACCTCGCCGTGCTGATCGACGATGTAGGAAAAGCCCGCCGCGTCGTAAAAGGAGAGGGAGAACGTGTCGGCCACGTCCTTTACCTCGTATTCGCGCAGGAGGAATCCTCCCTTGCCGTCCCCAAGGCGGACGCGCTGAAAAATCTGAAACACGTTTACCCCGGTGACGCTGCTGATGTGCGGGTTCAGAATGCCGGACTGCCTGCCCGCCTTCAGGAGCATTTCACGGGCCGCCTCGTCCGGCCCGGGCTCCGCCGGCAGGCAGGTGCCGTCCGCCATGTACAGCGACGCGTTCCCGCCCGTCTCGCCGTAGGCGCGCAGGGATTGGGTGATGATTTCCTCCTCATCAGAGGACACGGAGCGCAGGTAGCGCGAAATCGTGCCCAGCGACTGAAAGTCCGCCTGAAGCTGAATCTTGAGCGCGTCACGGCCCTGACGGGTGCTCTCCTTGATCGTCTCGATGGACTGGTTCCAAAGCTGTTCCTGCACGCTCGCCACGAACGCATAGGTGACGAGCGAAAGCAGCGCGGCGACCATCAGCGCCGCCAACAGCATCTTTCTACCTCTCGGCCCCATCACCGCGCCCCCTCTTCCGCCTGATACGCATCCAGAAAGTCCATGATCTCCTCCACCGTTTCACCGGAAAGGAGCCTTTGCGACGCCTCGGCCGTGAGGTTCCAGATCGGAATGTCCAGCAGGCTGTCCGAGCCGATCACCGTGCGGCCTGCCCAGTACGCCTCCAGCAGCGGCTGAATCTCCTTCAGCGCGGCGGGGCTTCCGCTCTTCAGCGGGCTGAGCGACGACTGGTTTTCCGCGAACTTCGTGATGTTCTCGCTGCGGGTGAAGTATTCGACAAAGCGAAGCGCGGCCTCCCGGTTCGGGCTGTGCGCGTTCACGCTCAGGCGCGTATCCGCGTTGACGACCAGCACGACGCCATCCGTCAGCGCCGGATAGGGGATCACCGTGAATTCAAACGGGGGATTCATGCTCTTCACGCGTCCCGCCGCCCAGCCGCCGGTCAGCATGAAGGGCGACTCGCCCTTTGCGAATTCCGCGAGATCGTCCGACGTCTTTTGGGTCACGAGCGCCTTCTGCGCGTCCACGTATCCCTTTTCAATGAGCTGCGACGCAAGGGCGAAGCCCGGCCGCAGATAGCTGCTCAGGCGCTCCTCCCCGCTGTTGATCCGCCCAAACGCCTCCGCCTGCCGCCCCGCCGCGTAGACGTCCCAAAATCCCAGGCCGATCGCCAGGGTCTTGAGCGAGATGTCGTCGTTGATGATCAAGGGCAGGATGCCCGCCCGGCGGAACCGCTCGCAGGCGTCGAGCCATTCTGCAAGCGTCCGCGGAACCTCCAGCTGCTGCGCCTTCAAAAGGTCCAGATTGCAGTAAAGGCCGAACGCGGAAACCGTCGTCGGCACCCAGTAAATCGCTCCGTCCTCCCCGCGCATCTGACCGAGGACGCTGTCCGAAAAGCGATCGATCGATTCAAGCCCCGACAGGTCCGCGAGCTGCCCCGCCTCCGAGAGCAGGAGCACCGCGTCGTGGTTGACCATCATCACGTCGTCGCCTCGCCCGGAGGCCATCCGCTTGCTCAGCGCCTCAAAATAGCCGTTTCCCTTGAGGCTTTCATAGGTCACCTGCACGTCCGGGTTCTCCCGCATGAATCCGCTCAGGATTTCTTCGACGACGGCGACGTTCTCCGGCTCGTACTTGTTGCCGAAAAAGGTGATCCTCGCCTTTGGCCGCTCGTCCTCCCGGTAGCGGACGAGGCTGTTCTTCTCTCGCGCGCAGCCGCAGAGGACGGCCGCCATGCACAGCAGGAGCGCGCACAGCGCGCGCGCCTTCGGAGCTTTCATTCTCGCCTCATCCTCTCTTGCGGAAACGTGCGCCCGCACAAAGCTCCGTTTATTTTAGCATCTATGTTATCGGAATGCAAGAAAGGGACGTCATCGATCTAGATAAATAAATCTGTTTCGCGGCAGGAGAAAGCGCGCGCCGCGTTGAATGGTACAGATTCCCCCGATTATCATGGACAAGGAGGCCGTATGAAGGACATCGTCATTCGCGGTGCGCGCGAGGGCAACTTGAAAAACATCGACCTGACCCTGCCGCGCGGCAAGTTCATCGCGCTCACGGGGCTTTCGGGCTCCGGGAAGTCGACGCTCGCCATCGACCTGCTCTTCAACGAATGCCAGCGCCAGTATCTGGAGGCCATGGGCATGCAGGGCATCCGCAGGCCGGACGTGGACAGCGTCAGCGGCGCGTCGCCCGCCCTCTGCATCGCGCAGGGCGCCTATGCCCAAAATCCCCGTTCCTCCGTGGGCACGGTGACGGGCATCTACACCGAGCTGCGCATGCTCTTTGAAAAGCTGCACCGGCGCGCCTGCCCCCTATGCGGGGCCGAAATCGACGCCGACGCCTGCCGGGAAGAGACGCTGGGTCATGGCGAGGACTTTCAGGACTTCATGTACTGCTCCGTCTGCGGCGGACGGATGGACAAGCTCACCCGCACCGACTTCTCCTTCAACACGCGCAGAGGGGCCTGCCCCGCCTGCCAGGGGCTGGGCAAGACGCTGCGCATCGACGAAGCGCTCGTGCTGCACGCGGAGCGCTCGCTGGAAGAGGGGGCGATCGACTTCTGGCGTCAGCGCTACGGCGACTTCGAGCGGGAAGCCTACTACCACGCCCTGCAGTGCCGCGGCCTTCCCGTCCCCCGGAACAGGCCGGTCGAAACCTTCACGCCCGCGCAGCGCGCGCTGCTGCTTTACGGCAGCGACAGCGAACCCTTCCGCGCTTTCTTCCCGGGGGAAAAGCCGCCTAAGACCGCGGCGGAGGGCAAGTTCCCGGGCGCGTTCACCACGCTGACGCGAAGGCTGAGCGAACAGGGTGGCGACGGCGGCACGGCGGGCGCCTACTTTCAGCAGGCCCCCTGCCCCGAATGCGACGGCGAACGGCTCGCCCCGCTGCCCCGCAGCGTGACGGTCGCGGGCCGCCGGCTTGCGGAGCTTTCCGCGATGCAGCTGTGCGACCTCGCGGATTGGCTGCGCCGTCTGGAGGCCTCGCTCACGCCCGCGCAGCGCGCGTTGGTCGCGCCGTACCTGCCGGATCTGCAGACGAAGATCGCGCGCATCGTCCGCCTGGGGCTGGGCTATCTCACGTCCGACCGCCAAACGCTGACGCTCTCCGGCGGCGAAGCCCAGCGCATCCGCCTGGCCGCGACGCTGGACAGCACCATGACCGGCCTGATCTACGTGCTCGACGAGCCCACCGTCGGCCTGCATCCGCGCGACACGGACGGCCTGCTTCAAATTCTGCGGAGCCTGCGCGATCAGGAAAACACCCTGCTCGTCATCGAGCACGACCCGGACGTCGTCCGCGCGGCGGACTGGGTGATCGACATCGGCCCCGGCAGCGGCCGCTTTGGCGGGCGCATCGTCGGTCAGGGCACGCCCGAAGCGCTGAAGGGCCAGAGCGCGTCTGTCACCGGGCGCTATCTCGCCGCCCCCGCCCCGATCCCATCGGCCGAGCGAAGCGCCGGAACGGGAGAAATCCGCATCCGCGGCGCGGGCCTTCACAACCTGAAGCGCGTGGACGTCCGCATCCCCACCGGCTGCCTCACGAGCGTCACGGGCGTCTCCGGCTCGGGCAAGTCCTCGCTCGTCTTCGGCGTGCTGGGGCGAGGCGAGGACGAACGCGCGCAGGTAGAGGGCCTTTCGGCCTTTTCGCGCGTCGTCACAATCGACCAGGCGCAGGCTCCGCGCATGCGCCGCTCCAACGTCGCGACGTTCACCGGGCTCTACGACGCGCTGCGCAGGCGTTTCGCCGCCCTGCCGGAGGCGCGGGCGCTGGGCCTTCACGCGGGCTCGTTCTCGTTCAACGCGAAGGGCGGGCGCTGCGAACGGTGCGAGGGCATGGGGACGGTCACGAGCAACCTGCTCTTCTTCGAGGACGCGGAAGTTCCCTGTCCGGAATGCCACGGCCGCCGGTTTCAGGAATCCGTGCTCTCCGTCAGGCTAGACGGGCGCAGCATCGACGACGCGCTGAACCTCTCCGTAGAGGAAGCGGCGGCGGCCTTTTCGGACGTCCCGGCCATGCAAAAGACCCTGGCGCTCCTGGCGGACGTAGGGCTCGGCTACCTCACGCTCGGTCAGGCGCTGCCCACGCTCTCCGGCGGCGAGGCGCAGCGCCTGAAGCTGGCGCGAGACCTGCTTTCGGGCGCCGGAAAGCAGAGCCTTTACCTGATCGACGAGCCCACGACGGGGCTGCATCCGCTGGACGTCGAAAACTTTCTGCGGCTGCTGCGCCGCCTTGCAGACGCGGGGAATACCCTCGTCGTGGTGGAGCACAACCTGCAGGTCATCGCCGCCTCCGACTATGTGATCGACCTGGGGCCGGACGGAGGCGACGCGGGCGGCGAGGTGATCGCCTGCGGCACGCCGGAAGAAATCTGCTCCTGCCCGCGTTCCTTTACCGGGCGCTATCTGAAGAGCTACCTGGCGGGCTGATGCGCCGCCAAATGAACGGAGGAAACGACATGTACCAGAACCGATACGACGACCCGGAATTCTTTGAAAAGTATAGCCAGATGGGCCGCTCCCGGCAGGGGCTTGCGGGCGCAGGCGAATGGGAGACCCTGCGCCCCCTGCTGCCTGACTTTGCGGACAAGCGCGTGCTCGATCTGGGCTGCGGCTACGGCTGGCACTGCATCTACGCGATGGAGCACGGCGCCAGGCGCTGCGTGGGCGTGGACATTTCCGAAAAAATGCTCGCCGTCGCGCGGGAGAAGACGCCTTTTCCGGCGGTCGAATACGTGCGCATGCCCATCGAGGAGATCGACTTTCCCCCGGAAAGCTTTGACGTGGCGCTCAGCTCGCTCGCGCTGCACTACGTGGCGGACTTTCATCAGGTAGCGCGAAGGGTGAACGCCTGCCTTGCGCCGGGCGCGAGCTTCGTCTTTTCCTGCGAGCACCCCATCTTCACCGCGCAGGGCCCGCAGGACTGGGCTTACGACGAGGCGGGAAACATCCAGCACTTCCCGGTGGACGATTACTTTTACGAGGGCGCGCGCGACGCCGTCTTTCTGGGCGAGCACGTGCGCAAGTACCACAAGACGCTGACGACCTATCTGGACGGGCTGCTCACGAACGGCTTTGAAGTCACGCGGGTCGTGGAGCCCAAGCCGCCGGAGCAAATGCTGGATCTCCCCGGCATGAAGGACGAAATGCGCCGTCCGATGATGCTGATCGTCTGCGCGCGCAGGAAATGACCGCAGGGGGCTCCGCCGCAGACACGGCATATCGCGGGCAGAAGGCCCTGCTGCACGCGCTTCTCCGCTTTTCAGGAGGAAACAGTCAGCAAACAAAAGACGAGGTTCAGGAACCCTTCCGGGCGCCTACCCTCGTCTTTTTTATGCTCTTTTGCGGCGGTGCCCTGATTTTTCCGTATCCGGCATGACGTCAAGGGCGAAACACCCGCTTCAGTTTCCGCGATACTGGCTCAGCTTCACGCGGTAGTTGTACAGGTCGCTCGAGTGATGGGCAAAGCAGTCGTCCAGGTCCTTGAGCATCTTCTCCGCCTCGTCCAGGGTGTTGAGGAACATGTCGCGCGCCTGCGCGTCCGCGCGCTCCACCGTCTCCCGCGCGCGCTGGTTGGCCTGGCGCATGATCTCCGTGTTCTCCACGAGCTCGCGCGCGTGCTGCTCGGCCTCCGCGATGCGGGCGCTGGCCTCCTGCTCGGAATCCGCGCGCGTCTTGGCGGCGTAGGCGTCGGCGTCGGCATGCGCCTGCTGCGCATAGGCGTCGGCCTCGGCGCGCACGCGCTCGTCGTAGCGGTCGGCGTCGTCCGACTTCTGCTGGGCCAGCGCGTCCGCGTCGGCCACGCGGGCGTGCGCCTTGTTTTCCGCCTCGGTGATGATGTTGTTCGCCTTGCGGTTGGCCTCGGTGAGGATGCGCTGTTCCTCGCGCAGCAGGTTCTGACAGTTCTTGATGTCGTCCGGCACGTCCGACCGAATCTTTGCGCACAGGTCGAGCAGGTAGTCCTTGTCCACCAGGAAAAGGTTGGACAAAAGGCCCTTCTTGCTGCTGGATATCTCCTGCTCCAGTTCGTCGATCGCGTCATAAATCTTGAGTTCAGCGTCCATCGGATTCCCTCCTCTTTGCGGCAAGCGCTGCTTGCACGTCCTTAAGGATGCATGGCGGCAAAAACGCGCTTACATCGCCGCCAAACGTCGCTATCTCGCGCACACCGCTCGAGCTGATGTACGCGTGCTCCGGCTTCGTCATCATGAAGAGCGTCTCCACGCCGGGGCAGAGCTGCCCATTCATCTGCGCCATCTGAAACTCGTACTCGAAGTCGCTGACCGCGCGAAGCCCCCGGATGATGACCGACGCGCCCACCTGCCGCGCGTAATCCACCAGCAGACCGTAAAACTGCTCCACGCGCACGCCCGGAATGTGCGCGCACGCGCGCTCGATAAATTCCAGCCGTTTTTCCACCGGGAACGCGCCCTGCTTGCTCGGGTTGTGCAGCACCGCCACCACGACGGTGTCGTACAGCCGTGCCGCGCGCTCGATGATATCCAGATGACCGACCGTCAGCGGATCAAAGCTGCCGGGGTAAAGCGCGATGCTCATGGCGTTTCTTCCTCCTGCCGCCTTCGCACGAAGGTGACCTCCGTGTCGCCGTAGCGGCGCGTGTCCGCCGCCTCAAGTCCGTCCGCAAGCGCCGGCGGAAGGCCGCGCCGGTGCTCCACCACGATCAGGCCGTCCTCCGCAAGCGCCCCCGCCGCAAGCAGCGCGGCGCACATCTCGCCCGTGTTTTCCATGCGGTAGGGCGGGTCCATGAACACCAGGTCGAACGCCCGATCCGAAAGGCGCGCAATCGCCGCGCGCCAGTCGCAGGAAAGCACCTCGCACTGCGTCTCCATGCGGAGCGCGGCGACGTTTTTTTTGACGCACTGTACCGCGGCGCGGCCGCTGTCTACGAATACCGCGCCCTGCGCACCCCGGCTGACCGCCTCCAGCCCCAGCGCGCCCGACCCCGCGAAGAGATCGAGCACACGGGCCTCCGGCACCCGCGCGCGCAGGATGTTAAAGAGCGATTCGCGCACGTAATCCTGCGTGGGGCGCGTATCCATGCCCTGCGGCGCGCAAATCGTGCGCCCGCGGGCGCTGCCGCTGATGATCCGCAAAGCTTCCTCCTGTGCAGTTCCCGAAAAGATCGGGCTCGATTGAGGAGCACAATCCTCTTTCTTTATTATATCAGGATTTCCGAGTTTTAACAACGCGTCAGATTAATTGTTCCGGGCCCTTGCGTTCCTTCGCCCGGCGCGCGGCCTGCTCGCGCTTCTTGTTGCGCTTGATCTTCTTGAGCTGTGCCTTCTTCGCCTGCTCGTTGTAGGCAATGCGCTTTTTGTGCAGCGCCGGGCCGCGCAGGTAGCCCAGCACATAGCCCAGCGGGAAGACCAGCAGCAGCGCCGGGCCCAGCCGGTCGATCAGGTAGCCGTAATACGTGACCGCGTCACCCAGCGGCAGCAGGTAGAGCATGTTGCAGGCCCTGACCAGAATGCGCAGGTAATCTGCGAGGCCCGCTCCCGCGCTCTGTCCATAGTAGCTGAGCGGCGCGTAGATGTCCGCACGGTAGGCGTAGGCGCTCGCCCAGGAGGGCAGGTCCTGCAGCGTATACGTGTAGGGCTCCGCGGCCGCCGCGACGACCAGCGCGCACAAAACGAAGGGCGCCGCGCCCAGCGCCGCCGCCGCCAGGCCCTTGAGCGGGGTAAAGCACTTTGTTTTTTCTTCCTTCGTCGGCTGATAGCCCTCCAGCGTGCGCTTGCCGAGCATCGCCCCGAAGGTCACGTCGCGCTCGCCCTGCCCGCCGCCGCTCGAAAACTGCATCAGGAAGCAGCCCACGATGACGGCGCAGGAGATCAGCATGCGCAGGTAGAAGTTGCCGATCATCGAGAGCACCTGCAGCAGCAGCCCCAGCACCGCGACGAGCACGATCGACCCCGCCACGCGTCCCGCCATCGACAGGAGGTTTTTGCCTCCGATGCGCCCCCGAACCTTCGTCTCTTTTTCGTTCACCTTTGGTTCCTCCGTTATCTTTCATTGTCCCGCCGGCATCGAACGATTCCGCCGGGATGTACCACATATGCCATCGGCGCGTCATGCGCGAGCGCCGGAAGCGCATCCATCAACTGAAAATCATAGCCAATGCCCGCCGCAGCGCCGCGAAGCGCCGGCAGATAGCGGTCGTAATACCCGCCGCCCTGACCCACGCGGTCGCCCGCCGGGCTGAACGCGACGCCCGGCACCAGCGCGAGATCAATCGCCCCCGGCGCGAAGACGGACGCGTCCTCCCCCGGCTCGGGGATGCCGTAACCGCTTTGGAGAAGCCCGCTAAGCGACGTGACGCGGCGCGCCGTCATCACGCCGCCCGCTTCGCAGCGGGGAAGCAGCAGCGTCTTGCCCGACGAAAGCGCGTCCCCGATCAGCTCCGCGAGGTCCAGTTCTCCGCGCACCGCCGCGTAGGCGAGCACGGTCCCCGCCCGCCTGTAGACGTCCCACGCGCAAAGGAGGCGGCAGACCTCGCGCGAGGCCCGCTCCCGCTCCTGCGCTGTCATCGTTTCGCGCCGGGCCTTGACAGCGCGGCGGATCGACTGCTTGTCCATCATCTGTACACGCGCGGCACGCGTCCTGACGGCGCGAGCAGGATTTCATAGCTGATCGTATCGGCCCATGCGGCCAGCTCGTCCGCGGTGATGCACGCTTCACCCTGCGCGCCCATCAGCACCACCTCGTCGCCCGCCGCGCAGCCGGGGATGTCCGTCACGTCCACCATGATTTGATCCATGCACACGCGCCCCACGACCTGCGCGCGCCGGCCGCGCACGAGCACCTGCGCCTTGCCGGAAAACGCCCGGCGATAGCCGTCCGCATAGCCGACAGGCACGGTCATCACGCGCATGGGCCGCTCCGCCGTGAACGTGCCGCCGTAGCTGATGCGCGCGCCCGCGGGCAGGTCCTTCACGTACACCGCGCGCGTCACCCAGCGCATCGCCTGCCTGACGCCCGCGATGTCCGGCGAGGGAACGCAGCCGTAGAGCGTGATGCCCCCGCGCACCATGTCGTAGTGCGCCTGCGGGTAGCGGAAGATGCCCGCGCTGTTGCATGCGTGGCGCACGATGGGATCCGGGTGCACCGCCGCGATGGCCGCGGTCATCTCCTCAAAGCGGGCGATCTGCGAAAGCGTGTCCGTAGCGTCCGGCTCGTCCGCCGTAGCGAAATGGGTAAACGCCCCCGTGAGCTGCACGCCCGGGGCTGCGTCCGCCGCAAGGGCCAGGCGCGCCGCGTCCGCCGCGCTCCTTACGCCGATGCGCGACATGCCCGTATCGAGCTTCACGTGCACCTGTGCGGGAACGCCCAGCCGGCAGGCCGCCTGGGACAGCGCGTCGATCGTTCCGGCGTCAAAGACCGTCTGCGTCAAGCGATTGCGAACCACCGCCTCCGCCGCCTCCGGCTCGATGCCGCCCAGCACCAGGATGGGCGCCGCGATGCCCGCGGAGCGAAGCTGTTCTCCCTCCTCCGGAATCGCCACGGCCAGCATGGAAGCGCCCGCTTCCAGCGCCGCGCGGGAAACCGCCAGCGCGCCGTGTCCATAGGCGTCCGCCTTTACGACCGCCAGCAGGCGCGTACCGCCCGAAAGCCTGGCGCGCATCACGCCTGCGTTATGACGGATCGCGCCCAGATCTATTTCCACATAGTTCGTTCTGTACATCTTCGCTTACGCCTCTGTCCTGTATGGGTTGCCCTTTATTATACCCTATCGCGCCTTAATTGAAAAGGCCCGCTTTCCTTTTCCAGCGCCGTCCCCGTCCGCCCGGAGCCCTGCTTTCTCGTCCCGGTCAGTCGCCGCGCGCACCAGCAGCGCGCACAGGAACACCGCGCAGGCCCCTCCGAGCAGCGGATACCCCCGGCCGATCAGCCGATCGAAGCCCAGCGCCCCGCACAGCACGCAGCAGGCGGCGCACACAGCGTCGCATGCGCGCGCGGGCAGGCGCAGGCTGCCCCGCAGCGCGCGCATGGCCGCCGTCAGCGTGGAAAGCACCGCCAGCCCCAGCACCGCGGCGCACAGCGCGTAGCCCACCCTGCCCAGCCGCATCGAAAGGGCGACGAAGGGCAGCGCGCTTCGCTCGACCGAAGCGCCATGGCGCAGGAGCACGGCGTTGGCGAGCCCCGTCAAAAGCGCCAGCAGCGCCGTCAGCAGCGCGGCCTCCCGCCTGCACGCGGCAGGGCTCAGGCGCTTTCCCGCCTCGCACAATATGCCCGCCGTCATCCCCATGTTGAGCGCGCCGTAAAGCAGGCCCAGCGCGGGCGCGGCGGCGTGTCCGCTGCGAAGGCGCAGGGCCTCCTCCTGCGCGGGCAGGGGAAGCAGCAAGATCAGCATCGTGAGGAAGAGCGGCAGCAGCAGGCGGCCCATCAGCTCCAGCAGCTTCAGGTCGCGGTGCGAACACAGGACGCCCAGCAGCACGGCGGCGGCAAAGCCGAGGGGGTACGCGCCGCGCACCGGCAGGACGAGCGCCGTCAGCTCCGCAAATGCGGCGGTCATCGCCCCGCCGGTCAGCGCCATCAGCACGCCGTACAGAAAGCCCGCCGCGCGTCCCGCCAGCGGCCCGCCATAAGCCCGGCAGAGCCCCGAAAACGAATCCGCCCGGCAGCGGCCCGCCGCGCGCATCACGAAATACGCGCAGACGCCCATAAACGCGCAGGCGACGGCAGCGCCCGCCCAGCCCATGGCGCCGTAGCGCGTAAAAAAGCGCAGCACCTCGCGTCCGGACGCAAACCCCGCCCCGACGATCGCCCCCAGCAGCGCCAGCGCCGTACCGCCCTTTTGCATGGCAATTCACCTCGGGCCAGCCTATGCCGGGGAAGGGCCAAATAGAAGCCGCGAGCGGGGCCTGCGGCGGATATCCGCGCCGCGCGGCTTCACGCGGCCCGCTGCACGCGCGGTCTCCCGAAACAAAACAGGCCGCGCCAGGACGCATCCCGGCGCGGCAGGCTGTCATCTGATGAAGTTCGTGCGCAGCTTCGGTTCCTGCTCCGGCTCGGGCACGCCCGCGGCGCGGCCCGCCTCGATGCACCGCAGAAGCCAGGCCATGTTGCGCCCCAGGGTGCGCAGGGTCTGAAGCCCCTCCAGGTCCTGCTTCACCTCCTCCGGCGTGTTGCCGTGTACCATGTTCCAGTACTGCGAGGAGACGATGGGCATCTGCGAGATGGTGAAGTACTTGTTCAGCTGGTCAAACGCCGCGCTCGCGCCGCCCCTGCGGCAGCTCACGACCGCCGCGCCGGGCTTGCGCGCAAAGCCCCTGCCCGCGTAAAAGAAGCGGTCGAGGAACGACGTCGCCATGCCGGAGGCCGCCGCGTAATGCACGGGCGACCCGAAGACGAAGCCGTCCGCCTCCTCTGCGAGGGCGAGCGCCTCGTTTACGCGGTCGTCGCCGAACACGCAGCGTCCCCCGCCCGCCCGCGCGCAGCCGCCGCAGCCGATACAGCCGCGAACCGGCTGTTTGCCGACGTGGAAGATCTGCGTGTCCACGCCCGCCCGGTTCAGCTCGCCCGCCACCTCGCACAGCGCCGTATAGGTGCAGCCCTTTTCATTGGGGCTGCCGTTGATGAGCAATACCTTCATCTTTTTCAACCTCCTGCCTGGTCTTCTGAGGATGTTATGTGCGCCCGACCGCAGGCATGCGCGCCCGGCGGCCCTTCTTCTTTTCATTATACCACGTCCCTGCCTCCGGCGCATACAAAAAGGCGGCAGGACCTTGCCCCGCCGCCCGGTTTCATCCCTGCAGTCCTCTGGACTGGCGCTCCATGTCCTCGACGACGATGTCGTAAATCTCGCCCAGCGAGGCGCAGTACTCCAGCACCTTCCACGGCTCGTTCGTGTGATAATGAACCTTGATGAGCTCCTCGTCGCCCACGGCGAGCAGGCAGTCCCCCCGAAAGTTCTCGTCGAAATAGGCGCCGATCGCCTCTTCGCTGAGCCCCTTTCCTTCGATCAGGAGCTGCGTGTCGTATCGAAATTCCAGCATGACGTTCTCCCTCTTGCAAAACAGATTTCGCCCGCTTTAAGCAAGCCCCGCAGGCGACGCCAGCAAACGGCGCCGGCGTTCACTGCGGCTGCTTTAGTATACCACAAACCCCGGGCGGGGAGTACATTCTTTTGCCGCGCGTCCCCTTTCGTCAGACAGCGCCCAGGAACGCCCGCATCTGGGGGCATGCGCCCGACCCCATCACCCGCTCCGGCGCGCCCTCGTCCACGACCACGCCGCCCTCCATGAAGATCACGCGGTCCGCCACCTCGCGCGCGAAGCTCATCTCGTGGGTGACGACGATCATCGTGCGGTGCTCGCGCGCCAGGTCGCGCATGACACCCAGCACCTCCTGCGTGAGGCGCGGGTCGAGCGCGCTGGTGGGCTCGTCGAAGCAGAGGATGTCCGGCTCCAGCGCGAGCGCGCGGGCGATGGCCACGCGCTGCTGCTGCCCGCCGGAGAGCTGGCAGGGGTATTGATCCACCTTTTCGGAGAGGCCGACCTTCTCCAAAAGCGCCCGCGCGTTCTCCTGCGCCTCGCGGCGGCTGCGGCCCAGCACGTGCACCTGCGCCTCGGTGAGGTTGCGCAGCACCGAAAAGTGCGGGAAGAGGTTGAACTGCTGAAAAACCATGCCCATCCTGCGCAGGATGCGGCGAATCTCACGCTCGGGCGGATACTGCGCGCGCCCGTTCGCGGCGCTTCGCACCAGCGCGTCCCCGGCGATGGTGATGTTTCCGCCGTCCACCACCTCCAGATGGTTCAGGCAGCGCAAAAAGGTGGACTTGCCGCTGCCCGACGGGCCCACGATCGCCACGACCTCGCCCTTTTCCACGCGGGCGTCGATCCCCTTCAGCACCGCCTGCCCGTTAAAACCCTTCCATACGCCCTCGGCGCGAAGCATGTGCAAGCCCCCTTTAACGGTAATAGTCGAGCTTCTTTTCCGTCCACTGAAAGAAGCAGGTGACCAGAAAGTTCATCAGCAGGTAAAAGGCGCCCGCCACGAAGAGCGGCTCGATGGACGCCGTGCGCGACGCCTCGTTCTTCGCCGCGCGGAACAGCTCGCCCACCGCGATGACCGTCGCCAGCGACGTGTCCTTCACCAAGGTGATGACCTCGTTGCTGACCGGCTGCAAAATACGCTTGACCGCCTGCGGCAGGATGATGCGCAGGAACGTCTGCGCGCGGGTGAAGCCCAGCACCTTGCCCGCCTCGTACTGCCCCTGCGGGATGGACTGAATGCCCCCGCGGTAAATCTCCGCGAAGTAGGCCGCGTAGTTGAGCGAGAACGCGACGATGGTGGAGACGAACCGGTCGATGTTGACGCCCAGCAGCCCCGGCAGGATGAAGTGCACGGTGATGATTTGCAGCATCAGAGGCGTTCCGCGCATCACGAGGATGTAAAACGCCACCGGTCCGGAGAGCACGCGCCGCCTGGACATGCGCCCCAGCGCCACGAGCAGCCCCAGCGGCAGGGAGAAGAGCAGCGTCCAAAAGAAGATGGAAAGCGTCGTGCCCATGCCGTCCGTCAGCACGGCGAGCAGCTTTTGCAGCTTCTGCGGGTCGGTGAAATAGACCAAGTGAAGAAACCCCTTTCGTCCGGACGCGGGAAATGGGGGCTCGCAGCCCCCATCCCCTGAAAACGCGCCTTACTTTCCGACCAGCGTGATGTCCTCGCCGAACCATTCGGTGGAAATCGCGGCCAGCGAACCGTCCGCCGCCATCTCCTCCAGCGCGCCGTTGACCGCCGCCACCAGCGCGGCGTCGCCCTTGCGCATGCCGATGGCGAACTGCTCCGCCGCCAGCGTCTCGTCGAGCAGGCGATAAGCGCCTTCCTTCTGGCCCATGTAGTAGCCCGCCACGATCACGTCGATGAGCACGCAGTCGCACCCGCCGCCGTCCAAATCCATCATCGCCATCATGAAGTCGTCAAACTCCAGCACGTCGCCCAGCGTATCCGCGAAGCTCTGGTTCGCGCTCAGCGCGTCCACGCCGGAGGAGCCCGCCTGTACGGCCAGCGTCTTGCCCGCGAGGTCCGCAAGCGTCTTAACCGGCGAATCCGCCTTCACGACGATCACCTGCGTGTTGTTCAGGTACGGCTCCGAAAAGTCCATCTGCGCGATGCGCTCCTCCGTCATCGTAAGCCCGTTCCAGATGCAGTCGATCGCGCCGGAGGAAAGCTCCACTTCCTTCGTGCTCCAATCGACCGGCTGCACCTTGAGCTCAACGCCCAGGCGCTTTGAAACCTCCGCCGCCACGTCGATGTCGAAGCCCACGATCTCGCCGTTCTCGTCGCGGTAGCCCATCGGGGGGAAGGCGTCGTCCAGCCCCAGCACGAACTCGCCCTTGTCCAGCACCTTTTGCAGCGAGGCGTCCTCCGCCAGCGCGGCGGTGCAGGCGACGATCATCGTCAGGCTCATCAGCAGGGCAATCCACTTTTTCATTGCGTTCAATCCCCTTTATTAATTTAGCGTAGTAAAGTGTTATTAGTATACCGCTGTCCTCCGCTCCTGTCAAGGGGGATTTCGGGCCTAAAAACATCCAAGATTCCCCGGAAAAGCTGTGCGTTTTGCGCAAAGGAAAAGAGGCCGCAAGGCGCGGCCCCTTTCACATGTCGCGGTTTAATTTCCGTCCTGCGTTTCGACCGTCAGGCCGAACGCCTCCTGCAGGAAGAGCGCGGGCACGAACAGCGTGCCGCCGTCCACGATGGGCTCCGCCTCCTGCGAGGGCACGTACAGCTTGCCCTCCACGAGCACCATCACCGGCGAACCGCCGTCCAGCGAGTAGGAGATAGCCGTTTCGCGGGGCGGGTCGCCCGGCACGGTGAAGGACATGCCCTCCGGCGTCTTCTCAACCTGCCACCCGGCCTGACGGGCGAGCTCCTCCGCCGGTAGGTACCAGTTGCCGTCCGCGTCGCGCGCGGGCGTCACCTCGATCGCGCCGCCGCTGAGCGACACCTTCGCGTCCATATCCAGCGTCAAGAGCTTTAACTCCGGAACCGCCGTAGGCATCGGCGTGGGGCTCGGCGTCGGCTCCGGCGTCGGGCTCGGTGTCGGCGTCGCCGTAGGCTTCGGCGTCGCCGTGGGTTTGGGCGTCGCCGTAGGCTTCGGCGTCGGGCTCGGCGTCGAGGTCGGCACGACAATCGCCGCCTGCGAGAACACCCAGGTCAGCGTGTCCTTGCCCGCGATGCCGTCGTCCTTGAGGTCGTGCTTGCGCTGAAACTTCTTTACCGCGCGCAGCGTGTTGATGCCGAACTTGCCGTCCGCCTTGTCCTCCAGATAGCCCAGCTCTCTGAGCCGCTCCTGCAGGCGCTGCACGTCCTCGCCCTCGTCGCCGCGCCGAAGCGAGCGCGTCATGCCGCCGGGCAGCAGCGTCGCCTCCGGAACGGGCGTCGTCTCCGAGGCGCGCGTCGCCCCCGGGACGAACGTCGTCTCCGGGACGAGCGTCGTCCCCGGGACGGGCGTCGCCGCCGTCTGTGGCGCCGCCTCCGGCGTTGCGGTCATGGCGGCCGCCGTCGGGATCGCGTCCCCTTCCCCAAGGTTGGGCTCGGCAGAGGCTGCCGGCAGGCCGGTCACCGCCATCGCCGCCGTCAGCAGATAAGCAGCCAATGTGCGTACAGGTTCCATCGTATCCCCTCCCCTATCGGGTTTTCTCTTTTTAATGGTAACGCAGGAAGAGGCGATTTTCATCCATTCCCCTGCTCAGGCAAAAAATTCCGTCATCTTTTCCGGCTTCTCCACCCAGAAGCCCTGAATGCCCGCCTCCATCGCCGCCTCCACGTTCACGCGCGTGTCGTCCAGGAACAGCGAGCGCGCCGGGTCGAGGCTGCACCGTTCGATCAGCTCGCGGTAGATTTCCGGCTCCGGCTTGAGCAGGTGCAGGTAGCACGATACCACGTAGCCGTCGAAGAGCGAAAAGAAGTCGTGGTTCTGCAGCAGCCATTCAAAACCCGGCTGATGGTAGTTGGAAAGGACGTAGGTGCGCTTGCCCTTTTCCCTGCAGCGGCGCAGCGCCGCCACGCCCTCGGGGATCGGGGTCTTGAGCTCCATCCATCGCGCAAAGATCAGCTCGATCTTCGGGCGCAAATCCGCCCGGCCCTGCGACATGCGCTCCACCGCCTGTTCGTAGGTCGCGGTGCCCCGGTCCAGGTCCAGCCAGTGCGAAGACTCGAACACCCTGCGCAGCAGCTCCGCCTTGAGCGGCTCGTCCTCCCCAAAGAGCACGTCCAGCACGTGATGGGGGCTGAAGTACATCAGCACGTTGCCGATGTCGAACACCACGCTGTCGATCTCGTCCCACGGCATGGTCTGAAAGCTTTCGTCTATAAACCGCATTTTCTTCCTCCTTACGCGCGCAGCTCGTCTTCGATCTTGCGCCAGGTTTCTTCGTGGACCGGCACGCCATGGGCGCTGTTGCGCTCGATCGTGCTTTGCATGTTCTGGCCCGGATAGCGCACCGGCGCGCCGCCCGGCACCGGCGTGGAGGACTGGATGTCCGCAATGGCCGCGTCCAGCAGCGCGTCCACCTCGTCCTTCGCCAGCAGCTCCCGGAAATTTACGGCGATGAAGACCTGCGACAGCCCGCGCTCGTCGGAAGGGTCCCTGCTGATCGCGCTCACCGTGCGGCCCATCGACAGCGCGCCCGCCATCAGGTCGAGCGCGATGGACATCGCGGAGCCCTTCCAATAGCCGGTCGGCAGGATGCGGCGCGTGCGCAGGATCGCCTGCGGGTCGCGGGTCAGGTTGCCCGCCTCGTCAAAGCCGCCGTCGATGGGCAGCTCCTCGCCGGAAAGGGCCGCGACCTCCAGCTTGCCGTAGGCGAACTGGCTCATCGCCATGTCCACCACGACCGGGCCCTTCTCCCGCGGGATGGCGAGCACGATGGGGTTGTTGCCCAGGTGCGCGTCCACGGCGCCCCAGGCGGGCATATTCGCCGTCGTATTGGTGAAGAGGATGCCCGCGACGCCCGCGCGCGCGGCCTGCCAGCCGTAGCGGCCGGGCCGCATCCAGTGGTTGCTGCGGCGCACCGACACGCAGGCGATGCCGTGCGTACGGCTCAGCTCGATGGCCCGCGCCATCGCGTCCTCCGCGATGAGCGGCCCCGCGCCGAAGTGGCCGTCCCATACCTCCATGCCCCCCAGGCTCGCCACGCACTCCGGCACGGCGTCCCTGTCCACGGTGCCCTCCCGCACGTTTTTCAAAAAGCGCGGGAAGCGGTTGACGCCGTGCGAATAGACGCCCTCCAGCGAATTGCGCGCGAACACGTCCGCCAGGCGCGCCGCGCGCGCGCCGTCAAAGCCCGCCTTTTCCAGCGCAAGCCGCAGCGTCGTCAGGATCTCGTCAAAAGGGATGTACAGCATAGAACCCCTCCGCAGTTTTTTACAATTATAGCACGCGCGGACGCGAATGCGCAAACAATCGCGCGAAATACGCCGTTTGCGGCGACGGCGCTTTATCGCTCCCCGCCTGCTTCTTTCAGAACGTGATGACGGCGGATAAACGCACACATACGCAAGAAAAATGTCCGTTCTTTTTTCAATTTTCGCGTTTTTTCCACGCCTATGACAAAATTCAGCCACAATTCAGCGGTACAATAACACCATCGAAAGCGAGAGCTTCCCCATATCCTCCCGCTTCGATACCCCCAAACCCGCCAGCGGCCCGCACACACCGCCGGCAGGGTGCATACCCTTTTCTTCTCCCCCTCCTCATCACACAACCCCAAAACGAAAACGCCCCGCATCTGCTGCACACCAGATGCGGGGGTTTTCGTTTTTTTCATGCCGCGCAGGGGTCAGCCGCCAAAGAACAGCGCGTCAAAGTCCTGCCCCGCCGCGACCGCGTCCAGCAGCGAAAGCAGCCCCTCCCTGCCGTTTCGTTCGATAAACGCGGACACCTCGTGCCCGGCGAGGCAGTATCGGGCCCGCCGGTCGTCCGTCGTTCCTGAAAAGAAGGTCTCGGCGCCGCCGTATTCAGAAAGCTGCGGCACGTTCCTGCCGCCGTCGGTGAGCGCGAGCCACGCCGCCTCGGTATACGGCTCCCGATAGTCGTTTTGCACGGCGAGCCCCTCGTCAAACCAGACGGGCACCCGCGCCTCGGAGGAACGCCCGCCCGCGTAGAGGCGCCAGTGCGTCTCCGCATGGGTCATCTCGTGCGCCAGCACGTCCACGTTCAAAAACTCCGAGGAGACCGCCGTGTAGGAGCGCACGCCGCCCAGCACGACGGTCATCGTGTCGTGGTCGCCGCCCAGCCGCCCGATCTTGGCCGGGTCGTCGCAGACGATCAGCACGGGCGCGCTCCTGACCTCCCCGAAGAAGTCCTGAACGCGCTCCTGCGCTTCCGCTATCTGAGATAAAAGCTGCTGCGTGTCCCCCGTCCAGCCCCTGTCCACGTACGTCCGCTCCCCGACCTTTGAAAAGCCGTGGATCGGGACGGACATGCGATATCCGGTCGGCGTGAACCAGAAGAGGTAAACCGCAAGCGCAGCCGTCAGCAAGACGAGCAGCCCCGCCGCGCACAGCGCGATCCTTTTGCCCTTTTTCATCGTGTTCCCACTCCCTCCAGCCGCGCGGTAATCTCGCCCGCCTCGAGCGGGCGGCCAAAGTAATAGCCCTGAATGCAATCCAGATGCATGTCCTTGAGGAACTCGACCTCCGCCGCTTCCTCCACGCCCTCCAGGCACACCCGGATGTTCGCCTCGTGGCAGATCGCCACCACGAAGGAAATGAACGTCGCGTCGAACCGGCTGTTCAGGATGCCCTTCACGAAGCCCCGGTCGATCTTCACGATGTCCACCGGCGTGCGCTTGAGGATTTCGAGCGAGGAATACCCGGTGCCGAAGTCGTCCATCGCCACGCGGATGCCCATGGCGCGCATCTGTTTGAAGGCGCTTTCAAAGATATTGAGGTTTTGCACGGTGCAGCTCTCGGTCAGCTCCAGAATCAGGTTTTCGCAGGGGAAGTCCTCCGTCCGGACGATCTCCGTCAGGTCGCGCAAGAAGCGCTTCTCCATCATCTGCAGCGCGGAGATGTTCACGCTCACCGTGAAATCGCTTTTCAGGGTGACCCACCCCCGGGCCGCGCGCAGGGCGGTTCTCAGCGCCCACAGGCCCGCGCCGTAGATCATGCCCTGTTCCTCCAGAATGGGGATGAACTCCACGGGCGAGACGTTCTCGCCGGTGACGTCCTGCCAGCGCATCAGCGCCTCCACGCCGACGATTTCGCCCGTGCTCCCGTCCACCTGGGGCTGATAGGCCAGGCGGAAGCCCCGGTAGCTCTGCGAGATGGCTTCGCGCAGCCTGCGCATGAGCTCCAGCGCGCGCACCTTGCCCCGGAGAATCTCGTCGGAGAAGATTTCCAGGCGGTTGCGTCCGTGGCTCTTCGCGTATTGCAGGGCGTAGTCCGCGTATTGATACAGTTCGTCCGCCGCCGCGCCGTCGCCGGGGTATTCCGCGTATCCGGCGGAGACCTCCACGGCCAGCTTGCTCTGCTTCCACTCCTGCATCAGCACCAGGCGCTCCTGCACCCTGCGGAACAGCCGCGCCGCGCCCGTCCGCGAATCGTTGTCCATCAGGATGCCCAGGCGGTCGTTGTCCAGCCGGTAGAGGCTCGCGTTGTCCGGCAGCAGCGCCTGAACGCTCTGCGCCAGCGTGCGCAGCACGCGGTCGCCGAAGGCGCGTCCGTACATCTCGTTGATGTTGCGAAAGCCGTCCACGTCCAGCACGAGGATGCCGAGCTGCTCGATGCTTTCCTCCTGCACGCCCCGCTGCACCGCCGCGAGAAATTCGCTGTGGTTGAGCAGCTGGGTCAGCGGGTCGATCTTGTTTTGCCGGCCGAGCTGGGTCATGATGCCCGCGAAGAGGCAGGGCTCCCCGTATTCGTCCCGCATGAGCTGGCCCCGGCACCGCAGCCAGACGTATTCGCCGCCGCGGTTGCGCGCGCGGAACTCCACGGAGTGCGAATCCCGCTTGTTCTCCCCGATTTCCATGTTGGATTTATAAAAGCGATCCCAGTCGTCCGGGTGGACGATCCGCTTCCAGCAGGGCAGCGGGTTTTCCACAAATTCTCCCGGCAGGTCGAATTGCCGCACCTGCGCGGGCGAGTAGCGGAACACCCCCGTCTTCATGTCGCACAGGTAGACGTAATCGTCCGTGCTGCGCTCCAGCGCCTCGTAAAGCATGCCGGTCGGGTAGTTCATCGTGCGCCCGGCGGTCTTGTCCGTGCGGAAGACGTTCTCGTCCCTGTCCAGCAGCACGGTCTTGCGCCTGCGCAGCTTTTCCTCGTACATCCGCTCGTCCGCGCGGGCAATCAGCTCGCTCGCGCGGCAGACGCCCTTGGCCCCGCAGCTCGAAACCCCAAAGGAAAAGGAGAAGTCGTAGGGCTTGCCGTGCATGGCGCGAAGCTGCTCCACCTCCCGGCGCCACGCGCGCATCAGGCGGGCGGCCTCCTTTTCGGGCATGTCCATCATCACCAGCACGAATTCGTCCCCGCTGAGGCGGAAGAGATAATCCTGCCCCTGCAGGTGGCCCTTGAGCACGGCGCAGGTCTGCCGCAGCAGGAAATCCCCCTCCGCATGGCCGTAGCGGTCGTTCACGGCCTTCAGGTTATCCACATCCAGCAGCGCGATCAGGCAGGTATGCGCCCCCGCGAGCCCCGCCAGGCGTTCGGAGAGCATGGCCTTGCCCCGGCTGCGGTTGAAGACGGCGCAGAGGGCGTCCTTCGTCGCGTACTCGCTCAGCTGCAGCAGGTTCGTGACATCGTACGCCTGCTGCATGTGCACGAAGCCGTCCTGCCAGGGCACCAGGCTGTCGTACCGGTCGAAGACCTTTCCGGCGACCGCGCTGTGATCCCGCCAACAGACGATGCGCGCCCGCTCCCCGCCTAGGCTGGGGATTTTGCAAAAGCTGCACGGCCCGGTCTGGCCCTCCTGCAAAACCTGCCAGCAGATTTTGCCTTCCGGGTTCTCAAGCCCATAGTCTTCCTTCATTTTCCGGTTCATGAACAGAATTTCATGGGTTTGTACGTCCGTCATGTAGACGCCCGCCTGCATCTGGTCGAGGATATCCCCGAATCTATCCTTCATATAAGGCCCTCCCGACGCCGGAAGGCGCGCCGCCCGTTGCCTTGAACGTCCCAGGCACGGGGGACGGCGCCCCAAACTGTGCTAAGTATAACATCTTCAAAACCGCTTGGCAACCACTTCCTAATTCCGCGGGAGGCATGAACCGCCCCGCCGCCGAAGCGAAAAAGGGCGGGGAAGCCTTAGCGCTCTCCCCCGCCCTCTGGCCATCGACACAGTCGATGGCCTCGTGCAAAATGAAGATTCATTTTGCACGAATGTCACGGGTGATGTTTTCCTCCGCAAATGCTACGCATTTGACTACGGAAAACGCCCCGCCCGACCGGCAAAGCCGGTCGATACGATTCCATATGAAGGGGAAGCTTCCCCTTCATGCATCCCCTTTTACAAGACGATACTTTGTTGATAGTCTGAGGGCGGGGAAGCCTTAGCGCTCTCCCCCGCCCTTTCGTTTCTACCGGTCGTTTACGCGCAGATGCAGCTGTCCTCACAGACGATGAAGAGCCGGGGCCTCGCCCCAAGCAGGGCCTCGATGCGCCGCAGGTTGCGGGCGTCGTCCTCGCTTGGGCTCAGGTTTCCTTCGGGATGGTTGGAGACGAGCACCGCGCTCGTGCCCTCGGGCGCCGAGAGCGCCTCCGGCAGGCCGGCAAACGAATCGAACTGCTCAAAGCCTGCGGGTACGCCCCGCGCGTCCACCCAGACCACGGCGGAAACCTGCGTATAGATCCGGCCAAACAGCCAGACCGCGAACGACTCCACGTCTTTTGCTTTTATCTCCATATTAGTTGATCGCCTTTGCGCTGCTGGAGTAGTAGACCTGCGTCTTATACCCTTTACTGTTTTCGCATACAAACGTCGCTTTTACCCGATAGATTTCGCCCGCAACACCCTGGCAGGTACGGGTAAAAGTGTGTTCAATAGTGCTATGACCTACGCTGCCCGACTGTTCGTCCCCGACATTCTGGAATAC
Organism: Beduinella massiliensis; assembly: GCF_900199405.1. NCBI lineage: Bacteria > Bacillati > Bacillota > Clostridia > Eubacteriales > Beduinellaceae > Beduinella > Beduinella massiliensis. The sequence goes on along the minus strand of NZ_LT963430.1, from coordinate 1,047,684 downwards.
GCCGTCCACCTTCTTCTGAAGCTGATACGTAGTTACACCAAGTGTACTGGACGTTTCCACGCCCGTCGTGCTGAAGCGCACGGACAGCTTGCCGCCCGCCTTAGGCGTGATGCCCACGGAATAAGAGGAGAAGTATTCGCTGGCGCGCGGCATAATCTCCGCTTCGGCAACCGCGGCAAACGTGAATGCGCCGGTCAAAACCACGGCGAGCAAAAGAGCAAGAATTCTTTTCATGATGATTCTCCTAACATTATTTTCGCAATTTCCAGCAGTCGATCCTCCGGGGCTTTTCCCCAGATGTCTACGTGGACTTCGTCTTGGCTCCAACGGACGGTATTGACCTCAAAATTCGGAGCGACTGCCAGCCGGACGCCGCCGATCCACGTTTCGGTGACCTCCAGCTCGTCGCTTTCATACAGATAATCGATGGACGAATCCTTTGAGCGCTGCCGAATGCCGCGGACGTATACCGTGTCGGAAGCTTCGCCGCCCAATGTGACCGTGTAGCTGCAAAATACACCGTCGTCGTTCATCGTCGCCGTTTCAAAGGCATACCGCTGAAACAGCCGCGCATAGCCTTCCGGGTAGATGTCCACCGCTTGCAGAAACGCTTCTGCGCTGTCAAAGGAAGCCACCGTGTTTTCCTCCTCTTCCAGCCAGACGCCCTCCGCTACCGCGGCCATCTCCGCCCCCTTGGACATGGACAGCGAATCCCCGGCGTTGCGGCTCTCGTAGGAAAACAGCTCGCTGAAAGCGGAAAAGAACTGCAAGACCGATTCGATCTGAAAGGCACGCGCCGCGCCGAGCGAGGCCCCGCCCACGAGCAGCAGGCAGGCCGCCGCCGCCGCCGTCCGGGCAATCCAGCGTCGGGCAGGCACGGCGCGCTTGCCGCGCACCCTGCGCTTGATCCGCCGAAGCATCCGCGCGCAGTCCCTGTCGGGGTTCTCGGGATAAAAACCCTGAATGGCCGCCTCGATGACGGATACGTCCATCTCGCCGACGTCCTTTTCCAGTTCCTCGTAAAGCTTTCGATCAGCCTCCTTCGCCAGTTCGAACTCGTTGTGCACATCCGGGTTCGTACTCGTACTCATGATTGAGAGCTCCCTTCACTTATATTATGTCGAATTACGCC